>JACEUQ010000001.1:1200000-1500000 GCA_024998815.1 Opitutus sp. | reverse complement strand
TCATGTTCTCCCATCTTCTTCTGCTCTCCATCGCAGCGCCCCTGTTGGCGGCCGCGGTGATCGCTTCCGGAATTCCGGTGCGCTTCGCCAAGTCCGTCGCCGTCTTCGGCTTCTCGTTGCCCGCGCTGATCGCGTTGCACGCCTGGTACCGTTTTCCCGTCGGTATCGGTGCCGATTACGCCTACCTGACCACTTACAATACCGGCCTGCATGATCTCGGGATCAACCTCTCGCTCGGCCTTAATGGCATCGCGCTTCCGCTCTTCGTACTCGCCGGCCTGGTCGGCCTTGCCGCCGGTCTCTACGCCATTCAATCCGGGGCCGAGCGCCTCAAAACCTACCTGGCGCTGCTGCTGGTCATGCAGGCCGGCCTCATGGGTGTGTTCGCCAGCGTGGACATTTTCTTTTTCTATTTCTTCCACGAACTCGCGCTGATCCCGACGTTCATCATGGTCGGCATTTGGGGCGGTAAAGACCGCGGTTATGCGGCCATGAAGATGACCATCTACCTGACGGCTGGCGCGATGCTTTCACTGCTCGGCCTGATCGCCATCTACGTAAAAAGCGGTGCGGAGAACTTCGATCTCATCACCTTGCGTGAGGCTGTCTTGGCCAACGGTATAGCCGCCGGTGTGCAGACCTACATCTTTGGTCTGCTGATGTTCGGGTTCGGCATTCTGGTTTCGCTCTGGCCGCTGCACACCTGGGCGCCGCTCGGCTACGGAGCCGCCCCCAGTTCGGCTGCCATGTTGCACGCCGGCGTATTGAAAAAGTTCGGACTCTACGGCCTCGTCCAAATCGCCGTTCCGCTGCTTCCGAGCGGCGCCGCACACTGGGTGCAACCGCTGGCCTGGCTGGCCGTCGCCGGCAACATTTTGGTGATCGGCTTCATCACCATCGCCCAGCGCGACCTCAAGCAGATGGTCGGTTACAGCTCGGTCATGCACATGGGTTACGCGTTTCTCGGTGTCGCCACGCTCTCGTCGGTTGGTGCCGGCGGCGTCGTATTAATGATGGTCGCGCACGGCCTTTCGGTTGCGCTGCTGTTCCTGCTTTCGACCAGCATCTATCACCGCACCCAGACCTTTGATCTCAATGAAATGGGCGGCCTCGCACAGAAAACTCCGGTGCTCGCCGCGTTCTTTGTCACCGCCACCATGGCCAGCATCGGGCTTCCCGGCTTGGCCAACTTCTGGGGCGAACTCACGATCTTCGTTGCCGCGTGGACCTTCTCCCCGCTGCTCACCGCCTTGGCCATTTCCGGCGTGATTATTTCCGCGATCTACGGCCTGCGCGCCGCTGCCAAGGTGTTTTTCGGCCAGCCCACCGAGGCGCTCACCAAGGTGTTGGCCGCACAGCCCGCCACCGACCTGCGTTGGTCGGAAAAACTGCCGGCCCTCATCCTGATCGCCGCGCTGTTCTTCATCGGCTTCTGGCCCAAGTCACTGTCCACCCCGCTCAACGAAGCGCTTGAATCCGTCTATCCCGCCAAAGTCGTAACCGCGGCCGTCGGCCAATAATTTAGCAATCCGCCCATGTCACCCGAACTCATCCAGGCCGCTGCCGACAACCGCTGGGCGGCCATCGCCCCCGAGCTTTCGCTCGGCTGTCTCGCCTTGTTTCTCCTCGTGCTGGAGATCTTCCTGCCAAAAAACCGGCAGTCGATTATCCCAACCGTCGCCATCACCGGCCAGATTGGTCTGCTGCTCGGGTTTGTGTGGAATCTGCGCTACGGCCCGTTCGTGGCCTACGAGACATTTAACGGCCTGCTGCGCCACACGCAGGAGGGCCAGTTCATGCGCGGCTTCTTTATGCTCACCTCCATTCTGGTGTGCATCCTCGGCGTCATCGCCCTGGCCAAGCAGAAGCTGCCCAAGGTCGAGTTCTTTGCGATCACCTTGGTTGTATCCGCCGCGATGATGCTGCTCGCCCAGAGCAACCACTTTGTCCTGTTCTTCGTCGCCCTCGAAACTGTCACCGTCGGTTTCTACATCCTCGTCAGTTATTTCCGCACCAGCCCGCTCTCGCTGGAGGCCGGCCTCAAATACCTGATCACCGGCGCGCTCAGTTCCGCCATTTTGTTGTTCGGCATCGTGCTGCTTTACGGCGTGGCCGGCAACCCGACGCTCCCCGGCTCGTCGAGCGAGTCGATGAACTTCAACGCCCTGCGCGTGTTCCTTGAGGCCAATCCCGATAACTTCCTCGCCAGCGTGGGCATCGTCTTCGTGCTCGCCGGCGTCGCGTTCAAGATTGGTGCGGTTCCGTTCCAGATCTGGATCCCTGACGTTTACCAAGGTGCGCCGACCCCCGTCACCGCATTCCTTGCCGTTGCCTCCAAGGCCGCCGGTTTCTCGGTTCTGCTGATCCTCACCAAGAACGTATTCGGCTCTTATCAAACTCTGCTCGTGCCGGTACTCTCCGTCATGGCCATCGCCACGATTCTCTTTGGTAACTTGGCGGCTCTCACCCAGCACAACGTTAAGCGCCTCATCGGCCTGTCTGGCGTTTCCCATGCCGGCTACCTGCTGATCGCCGTGATCGCCTCCGCCACCCAGCCGTTGGCGGCCGGTGCGGTTTATTTCTATCTCTTCGCCTACCTCTTGGCCTCGTTCGCTGTGTTTGGCGTGATGACCCATGTGGCTGGCGCCAACGACGCCGACCAAGACCTCGATCACTACACCGGTCTGGCCAAAACCCACCCGTTCCTCGGTGCGATCCTTGCGATTGGTTTGGGCTCGCTAGCCGGTATCCCCCCGCTGGCTGGTTTCATGGGTAAACTCTTCATCTTCATCGCCGCGTTCAAGGCCGGCCTCTACACCCTGCTGGCTGTCGCCATCGTCGGCGTGGTGGTTTCGATTTACTACTACTTCGGCTGGATCAAAGCGGCCTACTTCTCGACTTGGACTGCACCGCTGTTGGAAGGCGAAACCGACACCCGCCCCGCCCGCACCCCGGTGAGCCTTACCGCCGGCATGACCCTCGGTTTACTGGCCGCCGCCACCATCGTTCTGGGTTTCTACCAAGGGGCCTTGGGCGAGTGGTTGTTGGCGAGGTAAGACCTGGATTATGGGAGATACCCAGCGCCGGGCAAAATCGCCCGGCGCTTTTTTGTGTCGCGACCACGGGTTTGCTTCTGCGCACCACTTGAGCGCTACGACCCGTTCAGGCGTTCGGGGGTAATTCTAATACCCGTCTTTGCTTGGTCTGATATGGATTAAAAGAGCTGCTTTTCTTGTTTTCAATCCGGGGTATTTCCGCTTCTTGTCTGCAGCACCCGAACCAAGGCGACAGCCAGACCACTATCCAAGATCCATGAAGCCGGCCGTTCCCCGCCCCCCCGCTAACGCCAATTTCCGCCGCCTCGTCCTCGTTGCCGCGTGTCTGGCCGGCGTATTGGTCGGCATGGCCGCCTTCACCTTTCATACCGCCAAGGGCACCTCCTACCTCTCCAATGACCCCAAGGCCTGTGTGAACTGCCATGTGATGCGTGACCAGTACGACTCCTGGCAAAAGAGCAGCCACCACGCGGTCGCCACCTGCAATGACTGCCATGTGCCCCATTCCTTTATCCCCAAGTGGCTGGCCAAGGCCGAACACGGCTGGAAGCACTCCT
This sequence comes from Opitutus sp., assembly GCA_024998815.1. Lineage (NCBI taxonomy): Bacteria > Pseudomonadati > Verrucomicrobiota > Opitutia > Opitutales > Opitutaceae > Opitutus > Opitutus sp. The sequence goes on along the minus strand of JACEUQ010000001.1, from coordinate 1,496,387 downwards.
CTGCTTTCACCACCATGAATTTCCATGAGCCCATCGAGGTGAAACCGAAGAGTTTTAGGGATTTGCAGGACAACTGCATGAGCTGCCACGGCGAGATCACCACGGAAATCGCCGACCACAAAACCCTCAGCGACAAGGACCCGCTCAACTGCTTGCGCTGTCACAGTAACGTCGGCCACAGCGCCCGCGGCCCGTTTTAAGTCAGGCGCCCACACGTCGCCCCCGTCTCAATTTTCAGCCCTTTTTTCAAAACTCGTCGCCACCCATGACCACCAAAAAAACCATTATCCTCGGCTTCGCGGTCTGCACCGTGATCGGCACGGGGATCGCCTTGCTGTTGCAAAACATCAACCACCGCCAGTTCGAGGCTGAGCAGACCCATTTTAAGGTCGTGGAATTAAACGAGACCATCAGCGACCCAGCGGTATGGGGCGCCAATTTCCCCCGCCAGTACGACACCTACCGGCGTACCGTGGACATGGTCCGCACCAAGTTTGGCGGTTCCGAGGCCGACCCCGCCGCCCCCGGTTTCACGACCAGTAAGATCGAGGCCGATCCTCGCATGAAAACCATGTGGAACGGCTACGCCTTCGCCGTCGATTTCCGCGAGGAGCGCGGTCACGCCTACATGCTCCAGGACCAAATCGACACCAAGCGCCAGCAGGTGGTCAAGCAACCCGGCGCCTGCCTGCATTGCCACGCCTCGACCACCGTTCCCTACCGCCAAGCGGGCATCGACGCCGGAGCTCCCGGTGAACTCAAGGAGCCGCTACTCTCCGCCCACGGTCTGGAACAGCTCAACAAGGGCTTCGTCGAACTGTGCGCCCAGCCCTATTCGGAGGCGGTGAAAAAGGTGGCGCATCCGGTGTCCTGCATCGACTGCCATGACCCGTCCAATTCCATGCTGCGCATCACCAAGCCGGGCCTGCTCAACGGCCTTAAGGCGCTCGCCGAAAGCCCCGAGCCGCTGCCGCACCTGCCCAGCTTGGAGCGCTGGCGCAAAGGCGACAAAGCCAAGCCCTACGACCCCAACATCGACGCCTCGCGCCAGGAGATGCGCACCTTGGTCTGCGCCCAGTGCCACGTGGAGTACTACTTCAAGGGCGAGGGGAAACTGCTCACTTACCCGTGGCAAAAGGGCCTGAAGGCCGACTCCATTATCGAGTACTACGACCAGCCTCAGTTTAAGGACAACAACCCGTTCAAGGACTGGACGCACAAGGACACCGGCGCGCCCATGCTCAAGGCCCAGCACCCCGAATTCGAATTGTGGAGCCAGGGCACCCATGCCCGCGCCGGGGTTTCCTGCGCCGACTGTCACATGCCCTACGTTCGCGACGGCGCGGTTAAGGTCAGCAGCCACCACGTGCGCAGCCCCATGCTCGACGTGGCCCGCGCCTGCCAAACCTGCCATCGCACCGACGAGGAATCGCTGCGCCAGCGCGTCGCCACCATTCAGGATCGCACCGACAAGCTCATGAGCCGCGGCCTCAACGGGCTCAGCGACTTGATAACCGACCTCAAAAAAGCCCGCGCCGATGGGTTGACCGACGCCCAACTCGATCCCGTGCGCCAGTATCAGCGGCAGGCGTCCTGGCGTATCGATTTTGTGGGGGCGGAGAACTCCACGGGTTTCCATGCGCCGCAAGAGTCGGCCCGGCTACTGGGGGAGGCGTGTGATCTGGCGCGCATGGGGCAGGTGCAACTGCTGCGCGTTCGCCAAGGTGAAACCGCGGTGCTGCCCGCCGCCAGTAACCCGCCGGCCCCGAATGCTGCGCAGGCCCCGGGCACCCCGAATGCCGCCGTAAAGTAAGCGTCGCACGGGATTTTAACGCTCAACACCTTGAGCTCACGCTCAAGGCCTAGAGTTTGGCCCCTGACTAGTCGAACGCAGATCAGCCGAATCCTTGAGCTCACGCTCAAGGCCACATGATTCGCGAACACACTCCTTGTGCCCTTGAGCGTGAGCTCAAGGTCTGGAGTTTGGCCGTTTAACCTGAATTCCGAAGTTCAAACCAACCACAGATTACACAGATTGCACAGATACAATCCCTTAGGAGGTAAACGGACTCAGCTTGATCCCCTTTTTTTCATCCTGTCTTCAAATTCAGTAACACTCTGTTATCTGTGCTCATCTGTGAATTCCGTGGTTAAAACTTCGGCGTTCGGGTGTGCGACCATGAAACTAACAACCATAACAGTGAAAGTCTGTTCGACCGAATTTAACGATTCGCGGTCGAAGGGCCCGGTCACGGATGCAGGCCGCGAGGCCTCGCCGGAAAGCACGACCGTGTGCCCGAACCAGTCAGCCGCAACGAAGGTGAACCCCATCCAATGAGCTCCGTTACCGAAACAACCGACGAGTCCAGCCGCTACCTGAACGGTGAAGCCTGCAAGGATCGGAAAAGGCAGTCTCGCAAAGACGTAGGACCTAAATCGTTGATTTCCGATCAACACGTCGGCGGAGTCAGCGGGGGCGGCGGGGTGGGAAAGGTCGTTAGGTTAAGTGGTGAGACCTGCGGCGGTGGGGCGTCTTGCGATGCCTCAACCACCGGCACAAGCGCGGCAAAACCTCGTAAGGCCGGACGGGCCGTGGCAGGAGTCGGAGACCTCCATAGTAGTGATGATCTAGCGGACATTAAAACCGCCGGGGAGCGAAGGGAGGGCACTTGTTCCCACGCATCACAGAGCGGCAAAGGACCCGACGATGGCTGGGGTGATGAACTCTGGATAAAAACGTCACCGAAGGTTCGGAAGCTGCAACGTGTGCTATATCGGAAAGCAAAAGCGGAGCCGCATTGGCGGTTCTATAGTTTGTATGGAGAGCTGTATCGGCAGGACATTCTGTCGGATGCGCTCGATCAGGTGATCGCCAATGACGGCGTGCCGGGAGTGGACGGGTTCGAGGTGGAAACGCTCGCAAAGAACGAAGCCTATCGGGCGGCATGGCTGCTTGCGCTGGCGGAGGAAATGCGAACGAAAACCTACCGACCCAGTCCGGTCCTGCGCGTCTATATATGGAAGGATCAGGCCAGGACCAAACGTCGTGCGCTGGGCATCCCTACGGTGAAAGACCGGGTGGTGCAAAGCGCGGCGGTGATCGTGTTGCAGCCAATCCTAGAGGCGGACTTCCATGACCATTCCTACGCCTACCGGCCGAAACGTCGGACCCATCAGGCGATGGATAAGGTCAAGGAAGCCATGCTGAGCGGAAAGGTGGAGGTGGTGGACGCGGATTTATCGAGCTACTTCGATATGATCCCGCACCGCGAACTCCTGCAATTGGTGGCCAAACGGGTGAGCGATGGGAGCGTGTTGCGTTTAATAAAAACGTGGCTGCGCGCACCCATCGTGGAAGAGGACCGGGACACGGGGTGCCGCAAGGTGAGCGCGAACCGGTGTGGCACGCCACAAGGCGGAGTTATATCGCCTCTGCTGGCGAACCTCTACCTCAACGACCTCGATCATGCGGTGAATGAGAAGTGCGAACAAAAGCCGACGATGGTGCGTTACGCCGACGACCTCCTGATCCTGTGCAAACCGGGTCAAGGGGCGGGGCTGCAAACGCGACTGAAACGGTGGCTGGAGGCACGTAAGTTAAAGCTCAACGAAGAGAAAACCCGACTGGTGGATACACGAAAGGAAGGCTTTGAGTTCCTCGGTTTTTCCGTCGCATGGCGGCAAGGCATGAAGAGCAAACGAAGGTATCCGCACGTGGAACCCAGTGCGAAAAGTCTGGCCAAGTTACGCGACAAAGTGCGGATGGAGCTAGATGTGCGAACGCGCAACCAACCGGCGGTGGCGGTGGTCCGCAAGGTCAACCAAATCACTCGCGGTTGGGCGACGGCGTTTCATTACGGCAACAGCACGCACGTGTTTAGTAACCAGCAGGTCTTTGTTCGTAACCGGCTACGCCGATGGCTGTGGCGAAAGTATAGCCGCACCCACGGACTCTTCGAGTTCTTCACCGACGACCGTTTGCATGGTCAATACAAACTATGGCACTGGCCGCTTACGGCGGCTTGGAAGCAATGAACTCCGCTGAAACCAAACCGAAAGAATGGGGACTCGGTAAGCCGTGTGCGGGAAAACCGCTTGCACGGTTTGACGAGGGGGAGGGTCGCGCTGACGGGTTACCGACGCGCGGCTCTCTCTACTCTACTGAATGCAAGGCGTCCTCATCCCCTTCGGTCACGCGCGGGTTCTGGACTTCGCTTGATGATTTGAAAATCACAGAAGCCTATGTAGTCGCACCTATTCAGCAGTCGTTTCCTATCGGAAAGGGAATTGAGGCCGTCGGATTGGCGGCGGCGGTGAAGGTTGTGACGGGTTGAATTCGGCACATTCCGACGCTTGCATCACAGTAGGTCACGATAAGGCATCTAAGTTTAACGGTGGCGTGCTGACTGCTGCACCTTGTCGAATATATTCCCCCTTCGACGATATTTTGTAAAAATTTAATTGACCTAACGTTTAAGCTAACAAGTGGTTTACCACCATGCCGACCAACCTATCTAAGCGCGAAATCGTACTGGAAATTTACGAAAAAACGGGCTTCCCACAAAAGGAAGTGGTGGAGACCGTGCAGCAAACGCTCGACATCATTCAAAATGCACTCGCTGAGGGGCGTAATGTTGAACTGAGGAATTTCGGGGTTTTCGAAGTTCAGCGGCGCAAGTCCCGGGTAGGGCGTAACCCTAATAATCCATCGGCTACGGTCGTTATTCCTGAACGAGCTGTGGTAAAATTTAAGTTCGGCAAGGAACTTAAGAAGCTGGTGAAGAAGATCGATTTGGACACGCTTTAAAGGTTCCTCGACGTTGCCGGTGGATTGCGATGCAGAAAAACAGCCCGCCGGAGTGTATCACAGAGCCAAGCCGGAGCGCCGACACAGAGTTTGAAGACATGAAGACCTCATAGACTTCGTTGGTTCTGAAGCATTCGAACGCCCTTCCGGCTGGTTTCCTTACTCCCTCCGTGTATTGACATTAACGATTTCCCCGCTGCTGCGGATCGAACTCTGTGCTCTCTGTGTCGGCGTTGTTCCTTCGGCCGCCCACAGGGGCACCCGCCTCAGTGACCCCCCTTTGGGGCCAATCCTGCTGGATAGGCCATCTTCGCGCTGCCACGCTGCGTCCGGCTAGGCTCTGTGATACCCATCGTTTCCTCGTTCGTTGTTTGTCTTTTCACCCACTCAAACTGTCGAAGAACCGATTTAAAGCTGACGGCCACTTCCTGTCATCCCCTTTTGCATCCTCGGTGAGTATGTCATGGTGGAGCTCCGCCGCCGCTACAGCTCTTAAAGCGGTATAAACTGCACCCACAAGCCAGGGCGATCATGCAACAGCACTGATAAGGGTTGAAAGATTACCGATCCCCAATGCATCGACGCGCTCGGCGAGGGGGTAGGTGTCGGTTCCTGGGTGGACGACCCAGAGGCGTTCCAATTCCAAGTCGGTCATGGCGCTGCGCATTGAGGGCGTCAGGCGCGGGGCGTCCGCGTATTTAAATTCTACTCCCCACAGCTTCCCCTTGGATTCAAGGACGAGGTCGACTTCGGCTCCGCCATGAGTTCCCCAAAAATACGCATGCCGATCACCGGTGTACGCCAGAATTTGCTCCAAGGCAAAACCTTCCCACGAGGCCCCGAGTTTGGGGTGACCTTGCAGGGCGGCCAGATCGGGAATGCCAAGGAGGGAATGAACCAGGCCGCTGTCACGCACGTAGGCTTTGGGCGATTTAACCAGGCGTTTGCCTAGGTTGCCGTGCCACGCAGGCAGTCGGCGCATGACAAAAGCACCTGTGAGGAGGTCGAGATAATCACCCATCATCATGGAGGACATGCCCATAGAGCTGGCGATAGCCGATCCATTCCAAGTCTGTCCGTGGTAATGGGCGCACATCGACCAAAAGCGGCGTAACCGCTCTGCAGGCATACGATAACCGAGTTGGGGCACATCACGCTCCAAAAAGGTGCGGATGAAATTTTCCCGCCACTGTAACGAAGCGGTTTCACGGGTGGCCAAATAGGACTCGGGAAATCCACCTCGTACCCATAAATTTGGAACGGCAGAGATCCCGACTTCCTCCAAGGTGAGTCCGGGCATATCAAGGAATCGTACCCGACCGGCCAGAGACTCGGAGGAACTGCGGATGATCTCCGGCGAGGCGCTGCCCAACACAATAAACTTGGCCGGCAGGGGGATGCGGTCGCTCAAAACCCTCAGGATTTCGGCCAGTTGGGGTAGGCGTTGAAACTCGTCGATGATGATTATGCCAGTGAGGGATTCGAGCGTGAGCAGCGGGTTGACCAAGCGGGAGACATCACGAGGATTTTCGCAATCAAACCATGCCACCGCACGTCCGGCGGTTTGTTCTTGAGTGTAAAAAGCTCGGGCCAAAGTGGTTTTACCACATTGGCGAGGGCCTAAAATCGCGGTGATTCGGCTCTCGGCTACGCTGCATTCCAGTTGGGCGGTGAGCCGGCGACGGGCTATCATCCTTGAATATTTAATGTGATGAATTTGTTTTTCAAGGCATTATGCGTGAAAGGATCGTTTCTCTGGTCGAATTTTACTCAACAAGCTTGGCAAGAGGGGCGCGAACGATGCCTTCGTGGTGAGCGCTTACGATCCAACCGAAGATCGGCTAACGCCGTCCTAGCCCGCGTTCACCGTTAAAAGTAGCTCGTTAAGAGCAACTTCCATTTTACGAGTCACGGCCCGGTAGCGTAGCAGGCTACGGGGTTAGCCAATCGGTGATTTCGGCACGATCAAAAGAGTCAAAAAAGAACAGCACCAACAGATCGTGTGCCTGTTCTGCTTTCTTTATCTTATCTGAGCAAACAAAGTCATATCTGTTCTACTTAATTTAAGTACTTGATTACAAATGATAACCCTCTATTTATGTGGGTCAATAGTCGGCATAACAGGGTTCAAATATCGGTAGTTCGTGGGTCAGACGTCGGGAACCCTTTGGACGAACTGGGTCAGATGTCGGGATTCGGTGGGTCAAAAACCGGTAAATTGTGGGCCAAAAGTCGGTATGCTTAATCAGGGGGCATTTAACTGCTTAATCATAAATAACATTTAAAAAAACAGCAGCAAATCACGATCACCTGTTGTTCTTCTTATCTTAGCAAACAAGTTCCTATCTGTTCTACTACCATTAAACATCTGATAATCAACATAAAGAAGGGTTTTATGTGGGCCAGAAGTCGGTAAATCATGGGTGAACTGTCAGGCATTGATGGGCCAGACATCGTCAGCGTTACGACTGATGTGGGTCACCTATCGTGGTTTCTTGGGTGAAAAGTCTTTAATCCATGGGTCAAACCTCGGTAGAGATAAGGGTATTCCGGGGGCAATTGCTGCGGGACCGATCCAACAATTACCCATATCGATCAAAAAGGTGGGTCAAACGTCGTTTAAAGTCCCGATGAAAGGGGCAAATGAGGCTGACGTACCATAAATGCTCACGGTTAGACATTAAGTTAACCTAGTAGGCAGTAACCTTCGAGTTGTCGGATGCATTTGAGGTCAAACGAGGTGACTTCGATGCTCGGTTTATCCTGAATTCCGAAGTTCAAACCAACCACAGATTACACAGATTTCACAGATACAATCCCTTAGGAGGTAAACGGACTCAGCTTGATCCCCTTTTTTTCATCCTGTCTTCAAATTCAGTAACACTCTGTTATCTGTGCTCATCTGTGAATTCCGTGGTTAAAACTTCGGCGTTCAGGTGTGCGACCATGAAACTAACAACCATAACAGTGAAAGTCTGTTCGACCGAATTTAACGATTCGCGGTCGAAGGGCCCGGTCACGGATGCAGGCCGCGAGGCCTCGCCGGAAAGCACGACCGTGTGCCCGAACCAGTCAGCCGCAACGAAGGTGAACCCCATCCAATGAGCTCCGTTACCGAAACAACCGACGAGTCCAGCCGCTACCTGAACGGTGAAGCCTGCAAGGATCGGAAAAGGCAGTCTCGCAAAGACGTAGGACCTAAATCGTTGATTTCCGATCAACACGTCGGCGGAGTCAGCGGGGGCGGCGGGGTGGGAAAGGTCGTTAGGTTAAGTGGTGAGACCTGCGGCGGTGGGGCGTCTTGCGATGCCTCAACCACCGGCACAAGCGCGGCAAAACCTCGTAAGGCCGGACGGGCCGTGGCAGGAGTCGGAGACCTCCATAGTAGTGATGATCTAGCGGACATTAAAACCGCCGGGGAGCGAAGGGAGGGCACTTGTTCCCACGCATCACAGAGCGGCAAAGGACCCGACGATGGCTGGGGTGATGAACTCTGGATAAAAACGTCACCGAAGGTTCGGAAGCTGCAACGTGTGCTATATCGGAAAGCAAAAGCGGAGCCGCATTGGCGGTTCTATAGTTTGTATGGAGAGCTGTATCGGCAGGACATTCTGTCGGATGCGCTCGATCAGGTGATCGCCAATGACGGCGTGCCGGGAGTGGACGGGTTCGAGGTGGAAACGCTCGTAAAGAACGAAGCCTATCGGGCGGCATGGCTGCTTGCGCTGGCGGAGGAAATGCGAACGAAAACCTACCGACCCAGTCCGGTCCTGCGCGTCTATATAGAGCCTGTCCCAAATTTCCGGATTTTTAAAAAGTGCGCAGAGGTCCATTGGGATTGCGGGCGAACGAGGTGGCACGAATCACCCCAGCGACGTTAAACGGCGGCCCGAATCGATTTTTCCCGCCCCCAAGCGCGGTAGTAAGGTACGGCAAAGCCGGGGCGAGCCCCAGGGTTATTCACATTTTTGCCGGAAAATTGAATTAAGCGGCCAGCGGAAGTGTTATTTCCTCGGCAAGGATTCGTGACACCAGCCAGAGGTTGTGACCGAGTACACTCCAACCCACCGAACGGTAGCGGTTGGCAAACCCTTTACAGCGCAAGCGTCCGCCGAGGCGTTGTTTGAGGATCGCAATGCGCGCTTCGGTCGCCGAACGGCGCCGCTGCAATTGGGCGAAGCGTTTTTCGCTCAAACGCTCCTTGAGCGCGTGCGGATCACGCGGGCATACCGCATCGTAAACGTCTTGTTGCTTGAGCATTGCGGAAGTTTTTTTGGTGGCGAAGCCGCGGTCGGTGCCGACCGCGCTAATCGGCGCACTCAGGTCAAAGCGGTTCTGCCGCGCCAGGCTTTCCTCGAGTTGGCACCATTCTGCCGGAGCCGCGCCCTGGTAGAGTTGCCAGTCGGTGATTAAACCGGAGAGCGCCTCGCTCAACAGCAACGAGTTGCCAAACTCGACTTGGCTCCCTGCTTTGCCGCGAACCAGTACGTTCACATCAAGTTCATGCACGCTGAGGATCTTTTGGTCGTTGGGCACCGGGCGTCCGCCGATGATGCGCTCGTGGGCCTGCTTGATGACGGCGGGCAGTTGGCCGAGCATAGCGTCGATGCGGGTGGTTATCCGCTTGGTTTGGCGTTGGCTGTAATGGGTTTGGCTATACTTCTGCGCCAACAGGTCGCGGTGGCGGCGGGCATGTTCTCCGATCGTGCGTAACAGCGTCTTCATCTTGCGCAGGATCTGTTTACGCGCGCGCTTGGCGTCGTTGCGGCGGCCTGCGTGGGTCATTGACATGCACAACTTGTTCATCTGCTTGGCAAAGCACTCCGGCTCTTCAGGCATACGGTGGAGCAGTCCAGCGCGGCGGATTAAAATCATGGCCTTGAGCAAAGTCTTGGACACATCACGCAACAGCACCCAGTCCACCGGGAAGTGGATGTTGGTCTCCAAGCACGTGCCGTCGATGAGGCAAACATCCATGTCCAGCGGCGCGCTCAACCCGAGTTCAGTGGCGCGATCCTTCTCGCCGCACATCTCCACCAACACTTGCCCCATCCAGCGCACCTGTTCGGCGGTGAAAAACTTCGAGGCCCGCTCCAGCACACTTTTGGACGCCCCCTTGATTCCCTCAAGCGTGCGAACACCGCAAAAATCCGCCAGTAAATCACTTGAGGCAATGCTACGGGAAAGCTCGCGAAAGGATATGTTGCCCAAATGCACCCGCAACACTTCAAAGCGTAACGCTTTGAGCGCAAACTCCATACGCTGGCGTAGTTGTGCGACACTGGCTTGGCCTGCCCCCGCCTTGGCAAAGTCCATCGCCATCGTCTCCAAGTGGCTGCCACGCAACAACGCGTCGAGTCCTTCCAATTGCTGGCGAAACTCGGCGTAATCTTTATTGGCACCGACTGGCGTTAGCGCCGGACGCAACCAGCGTTGCAGGGCAATGGCCGAGGTGGCGGATACGGGTTTTGACTTCATGGCCGATTATAGCGGCTTTTTTTTGACCAAAACCAGGGAATTACCCCTCTTTAGGCATCATTAAACTTATGCTAATAGTTCACTGCTAGGTTTTTATGCTTTCGGGACAGGCTCTAGTTGAGCAAGGGCGGTGGCTGGCGACGGCGGGGGTGCGGGTGGAGGAAGCGGGTGGGCTGTGGCGCTTCCATATCGACACGTTGCCGGCAGAGCCGTTGCGGCCGGCGATGGTGGAGTTGGCCCTGCCGGAGGGGTTTAAGGTCGATCGGGAGATGCTGCTGGTGTTGGAGCGGCGGCTGAAGGCGGCCCAGTTGAATCCAGGGGCGGGGGCGCCGCGGCCCAACGGGGGGAAACTGGGGGCGATGATGGATGTGTATTTCCGGACTGAAAACGGGAATTTGTATCAGACTTGGCCGCGGTTGCGGGTGACGGGGACGTGGGAGGGGTATGCGGAGAGTTTGGGAAACTTTACGATGGGTTTTTTTGGGCGGGCGGAGTTGCCCTGGCGGTTTTTCGAGAACAAGCCGGTGGCGCTGGTGTTTTTTCTGCGTGCGGCGGAAGTGCCGACGGTGTTTGAGGTAAAGGGGGCACGTATCGTACGGCTAGGGAGCGCGGCGCCGGCAACGGCAGTTTTGCCCACGAAACACACTAAATAAAACGAAAGGTGGATCGATCCGGTTTAACCACTGATGGTCACTGATGCGCGCTCATTACGGGACAACGTTCAACATCCAACATTGAACATCCAACGTTCCCGTATAAGCTAGAGCCTCCTCGAAAAGCCTTTCGCAACGGGCGTATTCCCGCCCCGGCCGGCCACTGGGGGCGCAAACAGCCCTGAACGAACTCGGTTTACGTGTTCACGAAGGGGCGGCGGCCTAAAAACAGCCCCGGCCCCATCACCAAGGTCGCTTTTCCAACGGCGAAGTCCACGGCGGTTCGCTCCGGGGCTTTTGCACCGAACTAATTGAACCGATTTGGGTTAGCCGCGACGAGCGAAGCGACTCAGGCCGCCAAGGGCAGCGGCTTTTCCTGAGACCTTCTCGCGCGCACCAAAATCATCCGGTCAAAGTTGTGCGCGAGGATCTTCAGGGTCAGTTCGCTGCGCACCGCCGCCAACCCGCGACGACCCGGCCGGCCGAACCCGTGGTTGAACTTGAGCGTAAACATCAGCGACTCGATCGCGCTGCGCTCGGCGCGAAGCGTGATATAATCCTGGTGGTTCCACAGTTCCTCGCCGAGCAAGGCGCGCCCCTTGGCGCCGGAGATGCTCACCTTGGCCACCTTCAGCTCGTATGCCTGCGCCAGCCCTTCGGCGCTGGAGTAGCCGTCGTCGACGTTCGCGCTCGCCGGCACCAGGCCCGTGTTGGCGATATTCTGGATCAGCAGGGGCACCAGTTGCTTGCAATCAGCCACGTTGCCCGCGTCGAGAATCAGCGCGGTGACAAAACCGCCGCGGCTGCGGGCCAATTGCGGCTTGTAGCCAATCACCGGTTCCCGCCCGCCTTTTTCAATAAAAGCAGCACTGCGATCGGCCAGGCTGAGGACCCTTTCCCTCGACTTGGTCTTCACCCCATCATGCACCCGCGCAATGCTTTGCTGGATCGTCGTAATCACCGCGACCACGTCCCCGTGGATGCAGTCCAGTAGGTCTTCCGCGATCCGGCGCTTGGAGGGCCGCAGCTTGGACAGTTTAACATTTGCTTCGGCCTCTGCGGCTTCTACTTGGGTGAGCAACTTGCCGCCCAACTTGCAGGCGATTTGGTAAAACTGGTCGTAGAGCAGCCGGAGTTTTTGGGCTCGGCGGGGACCACCACCCAGCAGGGCGATGGCGCGGGCGCTCTTTCGCAACTCCTCCAGCCAGTGGTCTTTGAAGCCATCCTGCAGCGAGTTAAGCCCGACCTGGTCGAGCTTGCCGCCCATGCGGTAGGCTCGCTCAAAGAGGCGGTAAATGATACCGGAGTCTGTTGGCCAGCAACTGGATGCCTTGATCGCCGTGCTGTCCAGGGTGATATCGGTAAACGAATCGAGCCCTTCGGCCAAAATATCGGCCAATTGGGCCCGGTGGATCAGGGCGAGAGTACTCTCACTCAGGCGATTTATCAGGGGGCCAACGGTATTAGGTGCAGGCAGCGTGTACCCCAAATCATCGAGCAAGGTGCGCAACGATGCCGATTCAAGCAGCACCATCCGGGGGCAGGCACTGTATTGCGACCCCAAGTAACCGGTGGCCATGGCCGTGATAAAAACCACAACAGCGGGGGTGCGCGGACGCCCTGCGGCGAGGAACTCGGCTTGCGTTTTTTCCGCCGTGCCTGACGCCGGCACGGCGAACAACGCCTCGGTCTGCGCCAGTTCGAACTCCCGGTCCTTCCGCCGTTCGCGCTTTTCCGCCATGGCGTGGGCGTCGAGATCGGCGGTCATGGCCACTTCGATTTCGGGGTGGGACCGCCAAAAGCGCTGTAATTGCAGTAAGAAATCACCAAAATCACTGCGCGCCGGGGTTGAAAAGAAGTCGCCGGAGGGATAAACGATCGATTCGTTACTTGATAATTTAACGCCGCTACTTATTTTGTTTCCTGTTTTCATGCAGTATAATACGGCACTTTTACAGTAAACTTAAATCACATAAGTTGTTTTTACTAGAAAAAACCAAAAACCTTTTCGAGGAGGCTCTAGCTCGTGCGCGGAGGATCCTCTATTATACCGTTTATTTAGCTAAACAGGTCTATTGGAATGATTGCTGCTTTAGGGGAAACCAATGAAACCGAAAATCAAGTTGGTGGATGAGCAGGGGCGAAAAGAGGTGAAGGCGCTGTTGGCCGGGGAGGAGCAGGCAGGATTGCCAAAGGCCAGGTTGATGGCCGTGAGGTTGGCGTTTACTGGACAGCATAGCCTGGAGGAGATTGCGGAGTTGACGGGGATGGTACGCAGTCGGGTGATCGAGTGGATCGGACGTTTCCGCAAAGAGGGAGTACAGGGGCTCAAGAATAAGCCCAGAGGGGGCGCGAAGGCGGGTAGCACCCAAGTGACCCCGAGCGCTGAATCCGGGTTGATCGAAGGGCTCAAAGAGGGCCGATGGAAGCGGGCCGAAGAAGTCCAACGTTGGGCGAAGAGCCAGGGGGTGAACTTGTCACGGCCCGGGGTGTATGGATGGCTGCGGCGGGTGGGGGCGAAGCTGAAGTTGCCGCGCAAAAGTCACGCGAAAAAGGATCCTGCCAAAGCCGATGCGTTCAAGCGGGAGTTGGACACTCGCCTAGCCGCGCTGGGTTTACCAAAAGGAACGAAGGTAAGGGTTTGGGTGGCCGACGAACACCGCTACGGACTGATCAGTGTCTTGCGCCGCGTGTGGACTTTAAGGGGGCACCGCCCCACTGCGCCTTACCGCACTCGTTACCAATGGGGCTATCTTTACTCCGCGCTCGAGGTAGCCGGCGATGGTTTGGCCGAAGCCATGTTCGCCGATGGAGTAAGTCTGGACATGAGCCACGCCTTTCTTCGCCAAATCAGCACCCGTGATCCCGAAGCAGTCCACGTCATCATCTGGGATCAGGCTGGTTTCCACCAGAACACCGACACCTCGCTCGATCAACTGCCCCCGAACGTACGCATTATCTCGCTGCCTCCCTATAGCCCTGAACTTAACCCGGTCGAAAAACTTGGTGATCTGATCAAGGACCGCATCGGCAACATTCTTTACGACACCCTTGGCGACATCGAAGCGGCCATCAGCGAGAAACTCCATCCCATCTGGCACGGTCCAGAGCGCGTTCGAAAATTGATCGGCGAGGGTTGGCTTCTCGCTAAAACAAACTGTTCCTTCAAACGCTATAGACCCGTTTTGGCATAGAAATAGTATTAGCGCTAATTAGAGCCTGTCCCGAAAGCATAAAAACCTAGCAGTGAACTATTAGCATAAGTTTAATGATGCCTAAAGAGGGGTAATTCCCTGGTTTTGGTCAAAAAAAAGCCGCTATAATCGGCCATGAAGTCAAAACCCGTATCCGCCACCTCGGCCATTGCCCTGCAACGCTGGTTGCGTCCGGCGCTAACGCCAGTCGGTGCCAATAAAGATTACGCCGAGTTTCGCCAGCAATTGGAAGGACTCGACGCGTTGTTGCGTGGCAGCCACTTGGAGACGATGGCGATGGACTTTGCCAAGGCGGGGGCAGGCCAAGCCAGTGTCGCACAACTACGCCAGCGTATGGAGTTTGCGCTCAAAGCGTTACGCTTTGAAGTGTTGCGGGTGCATTTGGGCAACATATCCTTTCGCGAGCTTTCCCGTAGCATTGCCTCAAGTGATTTACTGGCGGATTTTTGCGGTGTTCGCACGCTTGAGGGAATCAAGGGGGCGTCCAAAAGTGTGCTGGAGCGGGCCTCGAAGTTTTTCACCGCCGAACAGGTGCGCTGGATGGGGCAAGTGTTGGTGGAGATGTGCGGCGAGAAGGATCGCGCCACTGAACTCGGGTTGAGCGCGCCGCTGGACATGGATGTTTGCCTCATCGACGGCACGTGCTTGGAGACCAACATCCACTTCCCGGTGGACTGGGTGCTGTTGCGTGATGTGTCCAAGACTTTGCTCAAGGCCATGATTTTAATCCGCCGCGCTGGACTGCTCCACCGTATGCCTGAAGAGCCGGAGTGCTTTGCCAAGCAGATGAACAAGTTGTGCATGTCAATGACCCACGCAGGCCGCCGCAACGACGCCAAGCGCGCGCGTAAACAGATCCTGCGCAAGATGAAGACGCTGTTACGCACGATCGGAGAACATGCCCGCCGCCACCGCGACCTGTTGGCGCAGAAGTATAGCCAAACCCATTACAGCCAACGCCAAACCAAGCGGATAACCACCCGCATCGACGCTATGCACCCGCATCGACGCTATGCTCGGCCAACTGCCCGCCGTCATCAAGCAGGCCCACGAGCGCATCATCGGCGGACGCCCGGTGCCCAACGACCAAAAGATCCTCAGCGTGCATGAACTTGATGTGAACGTACTGGTTCGCGGCAAAGCAGGGAGCCAAGTCGAGTTTGGCAACTCGTTGCTGTTGAGCGAGGCGCTCTCCGGTTTAATCACCGACTGGCAACTCTACCAGGGCGCGGCTCCGGCAGAATGGTGCCAACTCGAGGAAAGCCTGGCGCGGCAGAACCGCTTTGACCTGAGTGCGCCGATTAGCGCGGTCGGCACCGACCGCGGCTTCGCCACCAAAAAAACTTCCGCAATGCTCAAGCAACAAGACGTTTACGATGCGGTATGCCCGCGTGATCCGCACGCGCTCAAGGAGCGTTTGAGCGAAAAACGCTTCGCCCAATTGCAGCGGCGCCGTTCGGCGACCGAAGCGCGCATTGCGATCCTCAAACAACGCCTCGGCGGACGCTTGCGCTGTAAAGGGTTTGCCAACCGCTACCGTTCGGTGGGTTGGAGTGTACTCGGTCACAACCTCTGGCTGGTGTCACGAATCCTTGCCGAGGAAATAACACTTCCGCTGGCCGCTTAATTCAATTTTCCGGCAAAAATGTGAATAACCCTGGGGCTCGCCCCGGCTTTGCCGTACCTTACTACCGCGCTTGGGGGCGGGAAAAATCGATTCGGGCCGCCGTTTAACGTCGCTGGGGTGATTCGTGCCACCTCGTTCGCCCGCAATCCCAATGGACCTCTGCGCACTTTTTAAAAATCCGGAAATTTGGGACAGGCTCTAATTAGCGTACATTAGCGGTTAAAGCCGGATAGATCCTATTCTTCCGTGTATTCCGTGTGTTCCGTGTGTTCCGTGGGCAACAAAACGGCAGCGGTTATCCGGATCCTATATCAGTGACAATCAGTGCCCATGAGTGGTTACCGGATCGATCCGACTTTTCGTGTCATTTCGTGTATTCCGTGAGCAAAAATTCTGTAGCTCGTGCTCGGAGGATCCTCCATTAGCGCCAATTAGCGTACATTAGCGGTTAAAATCGTATTGATCTGCCTTTCGTATCATTTCGTGTGTTTCGTGGGCAAAAAAAAGGGGCCCCAAATGGAGCCCCGTTTTCGAAACTGCGAACAATAAAAACTAAAGCCCAGCCGAGTTGAGCTCAACCCGCCGGGTAAACACCTTCGAGTTTTTGATAGCAATGTCCCACCAATCCCCGGTGATCCGCCCATTCTCCAAATTATCAATCTGCAGCACCCCTTCGTCGGTCAAAACGCGCATGAATACCTCAACAACAATCGGTATCCCATAGTCGTATGCAATCGCACCGCTGGTCGGTGCTGGTGTCGGCACGGGGGCAGGTACAGTAGCAGACGGAATAGTCGCGGCAAACCCCAGCTTTGCCGTAGTCAACGGAAACGCCAACTGTACAGAATACTTCGATGTGTTCCGTGTATACATACGAACACCGAAATCAATTACATTATTGGCAATGACTAAACGGCGATCATTCGCAGCCGTTTCAGGCCTACGAATAATTCCGGCTCCTTTAATCGTGGTCGAAACGGAGGTTTCGGTGACCGGAGCGATACTGTTATATGCCGTTGCAAATAAATCATAGCCGGCAGAAAAAGAATTTTCCGAACTGACCTCTGCGCGGAACAGTTGATAACGATATTCCAAACTTCCGAATACAACGGGTGCACGAATAATCTGATATGACACTGCGCGTGGCGCCGACACATGGGTGTCGGTCGTGCTCCCACCGCTGGTATCCGCCGTATTGGTGTCTGTAATGGACGTAAAAAAACGTAGCCAAGTTCCAGCCTGACCAAAACGATACCCCTCAACATCGGGCGGAATGGACCCACTCATGGTTGGAATACTTAGTGAATCCGCCGCCGCCGGTTTAATCGTTCCGGTCGCAGCCCAACTGGCATCGTTCGCCATACCTGCATCACCACCAAGAGTTTGATTCTGCTGAATGCTTGCCGCCAGCCAGGCGTTGCCATCTTTCTTGATCACCGCGCCCTGCAAATCGCGGGCGATCATATCCAAAACCAAGCGGGCTTGGTTTCCGGAGGTGAGCGAACCGGAGGATTTGTTCCACCCCCCCATGACGTTGAGCGTGATGGTCAACATCAAGCTCACCAGCAACGCGGTCACCCCGATGGCGACCATCAACTCAACCAGAGTAAACCCCTTCCGCCCTGTAGATTTAAAATCGATGGTAGGCATAGTATTAACGGGTGACTGCCGCAGGAACGATCAGGCTGCTTTTCTGGCTGTCCGCTACCACCGCACCAACCCCATCAGCCGTTGGAGTGTAGGCAGGCCACTTTAAAGTAATGGTAAAGGCGAGAAAACCAGCTGTAGCATCAGCAGCAGTTGATGGCGATAGATCCGTGTTACGCGTTAACGTAAATTCGAAAAACTTATCGTTATTTGAAAATGTAGCCAAGTTAGCATCCCCGATCACATTCGCACCTTTATTGGCGTAATACTTAGTGCCGGCATCGACGATTGCTTGCGTCCCAGTAAAACCCTGCTCTTTCAAATACGACTGAATCGCCGCCACCGCACGGGTGGAGCCATCAGAATCGGCCACAGCGGCCACATTTTTGGTGGTGGGCGCAAACAAACCAATGATGCCCACAATTGCCACGGCGAAAATGCCCACCGATACCACCACTTCTACCAAAGAAAAACCCGATTTACGTTTATTCTGTTTCATATAAATTAGTTATCTAAAGTTGCTGTGTCATTGATCAAAGTGGCGACCCCGTAGGTGCTAACCACAAAACCACGAATCGCGCTGACATTATCCAACTCCCACGCGGTCGGTCCGGTCTGGCGGCCAGCCGCCACTAAAAGTCGGCCGCCCGTAACCTTAATTCCAGAGTTTGTTGCAGTTGTACTGGTGGCATCTAATACGCTGCCGAGAGAAGTAAGCCGGAGTGACTGAAAATAAGTCCCCGCAGGCACAAGAATGCCAAGTCCAGATGTACCACCTGTAACAGTTCCAGTGTTAACAAAAAGGGAGCGACGTTTGGTATCGCTATTATTGAGCAGTGATAAGGTTGCGTTCGCCACGGAAGTTACAGGAGGAACAACATAAATTCCCTCTGGCAACACAACCTCGCCGCCGACCTCTTGCCATGTAGTGGCCCCTGAAGCAGTCTGCACCACTACTCTCACCGAACGCAAAAAATTATCTCTGGCCGGGTCAGCTTGTACCAACATCATTGCATCCACTTGATTGAGTGCGGACTGGCCTCGGGCCGACGATAGGAGGCTGACCAAAACACTTTGAGCGGAGCGTAGTCCCGAACCGGGGTTCTTGTTCTTCATCGCCACGCCCAAACCACCCGCCAACAGGCCGATCAGGCCGATCACCACCAACAACTCAATCAAGGTAAAAGCCGAAGACCGGCATCGTACTGCGTTATGCGTTTTCATTTTTATATAAACCCGCGTTGATTACCAACTGGTGACGATATCTTTTTCGTTCGTCCCCTTACCTGCCGAATAAAAAATCACACCAGCACGTACACCCACAGCAGGATCGAAGTTTGCGGATATTGTTGGTAGAATGGAAACACCGTCGATGTTTTTAACTGCCTGCAGCGACAACACAGGACTATCAGCCACCCCACCAGAAGGAGTCACATTATTGATAATTCCGTCACCATTGGTGTCAGTAAATACAGCAAATTCGGTATTACCAAAAGCATCCACTAACTTTCCCGTGCTATCCACATCGGCGCTCGCAGGTGAATAAAAGGAGAGCTTGCGCGTATTACCGTAAAGATTGGCGGCTGGTGTAATCGCAGTCCCCAAGTAATCTTTGCCGGTCAAGGCAGCAAAGAAACTTGTCGCAACAACCAATTTAGTCGATGAACCGGTTGGTGTGGTCGACCCAATCGCCGGATAATAGCCGTAATCGCTCTTAAACAAATCCATGGCGAGCGACCACTGACTGAACATCGCCTTGGTCTTGGCCTTGTTGGCAGACGTCTTCACCCCGCCCGCCGCAGGAATGATGATCGCGGCCAGAATACCGATAATCGCAATGACGGTCAAAAGCTCAATGAGCGTAAAACCACTCCGGCTATATTTATTCATGTAAACTGGATTCATTGTATTATTTATTAGCGTAAATATCATTATCTCCGTAAGTGGTATTAGGCGTCACAACTCCGGCCGTTGTTACCGTTGGTGCCGTATCCACGCCCGTTGGTGCATCATCCATCCCGACTGAAAGTAAGACATAAGACGGGGTCGTGTTCCATTGGGCCGAAGTGCCCGTTTTGTAATAATACAAATAACGATTCCCCCAAGGATCAACAAACGCGTTGGCCACAGTATTCGCCCCTGATGCCGGCATAGTTGTCGGAGACTGTAATACGAATCGGGCCAAGTCCACGTAGGCCTTGCCGTCGATTTTGGTTTCGGCCGGTAATGGCCCCCGCTTACCGGTTAGCGCGTTAAATAGAATACCTTGGGCGTCCGTGGCCGAAGCTGTCGTTGACGACAGAGAAGCGTTCGTAGCGCCACCCGTCTGCGGGTAGTCGCCGTACTGCAGTTTATACATTTCCAGCGCCTGCGAGAGGGCGGCGAGCTCGGCCTTCGCCAGGCCAACTGCGGAGCGCTCCTTGACGCCTTTCACCACGTTAAGGCTGATGGCGGACAAGATCGCGATGATCGAGATCACGGTCAGCAATTCAATTAGGGTAAACGCTCGTGCAGGTGCCTGATGCTTAAGGCGGGCCTCACGCACGGGGGGTCGTGCTCGGGTAAACATAGGGGGAAACGCCCGATGGAACGCATCCGCATCGGCCTCTTCAACGCAAAACTGTCAAAAATTCGAGAAATTAAGGGTTTTCACCCCTTCCAATGGCGAGCAGGCGGGAACCTTCGATTTTACGGATAGAATTCTGAGGTAGTGCGGTGCTTTAGCCCGCAGGTTTACAACGAATTCACTCCTGCAATTACTGATGCAGGCTGAAGCACCGCGCTACTTCCGAATCCGACGCTTTGAATAGCGCCTTCGCGGTTAAATCGATTAAGGGCCGCCTTTTCGTGTCATTTCGCGTGTTTCGTGGGCAATAATGAGCTGGGAGCTAAGAGCTATGAGCTGGAAGCTTCGATCTTAAACTCGTCATTGTCTTGCTCCGTGGCCGCTGTGTCTGGTCTCAGGCTCGGCTCTGTGATACCAATCCGTATTCCTCTACCGACTTCGCGCCCCTTCGCGCACTTCGCGGTTAAACACTCAGCGGCGATCAGTTGGTGGCGCCCACTGCTCCTGCGGATTTCACCGCGTCATGGAGTTTGGCCGCATCAGCGACCACCGTGACCAACTCCATCACCGCGACCGGTTTTAGCAGGTAGCGGAAAAGCGCCGCCTCGTTCACGCTCCGCAGCAGCATTTCGGGCTTCATGTACCCGGTCACCAACACGCGCTGCATGTACGGGTACTCCTCACGGGCCCGCACCAGAAAACTCATCCCGTTACCACCGGGCATGAGATGATCCGCGACGACCACCTTGAATTTTTTCTTGCGCAAAATGAATTCGGCCTCGCGGGCGGAAGTCGCCGTGGTCACCTCGAAGCGAGTACCGAGAGCCTCGGCAAAAACCTCAAGCAGAGGAACCTCGTCATCGACCACCAAAACGGCGTCAAGGGCGGGATCCGACGCAGGAGAAAGGGCTTCAGCACGGCTCATAGGGTAATGGATGAAAAACTGCCCGTCAGCGTGCTCAACGCAAACTCAAAGACGGCCCGCGAACCCAGCCTCGCATTCTATTCCTCGTGGCCTTGAGCGTGAACTTACACGGAGGTCGTCCCTCCCAGCTCATAGCTCCCAGCTCTCAGCTCCAAGCTCTCAGCTCATAGCTCCCAGCTCCCATATCTCAGCTCCCAGCTCATAGCTCCCAGCTCATAGCTCCCAGCTCTCAGCTCTCAGCTCCCAGCTCATAGCTCCCAGCTCTCAGCTCCCAGCTCTCAGCTCCCAGCTCTCAGCTCCCCGCTCCTACCCCGTCGATGTCGAAAAACTCGTACAGCTGCGTCAATTTGAGTAACTGCTGAATCGGCGGCCGGGGATGCAGCAGGCGCAACCGGATTCCCAATGCACTGGTGATGCGATGCAGGCTGCACAAGGTGGCCAAACCACAGCTGTCCATGAAGTGCGTGCTGGTGAGATCGACCTCAATCAGTGAAGCCGCCGTGGTCAGCGTTTCACGAATGGCATCCATAAACGGCGTTGAGTTCACCGCACTCAACTCACCGAGCTGGGAGATGTGAAGCCGGTTGCCGTCGGTCTTAATTTTCATGGCCCCCCGGCCAACCGCGGGGCGCTGGGCGCAGAGCGGACCGCGCAGCGAGCTCAGCCAGCACGCATCCGGAACCCGCAGGCTCGAATTGTTCGTCCAGTCGATCAACGTGTGCCGGCTGGCAATCGAGTTCTCGATCTTGATCTGCGCGCCAACGAAGGTGGCCGCACCAATGATGCTTTGAGTGACGTGCGCCCCCTCCCCCACGATGGCCCCCGGCTCGATAATCGCCCCAGGCCCGATTACCGCGTCACGGTTGATCGCCACATGGTCGCCCAGCCAACACGGTGGCAGGAAACGCGCCGAATCGCTGATGCGCGCGCGCAGCCCCACCCACACCCCAGGCTCGATCTCACACTGCCCGATCCGATCGTCCGTTTGCGCCCGGGGTATCCACTCGTACAGCTCATTAAACCACGCGGCATAGCTCTCGAAGAGCAGACGCCCCGGCCGGCCGGGCAAGTGGTCCAATTGCACGATGAACTCGGGTCGATCCTTCCAGTGCGCGCAATAATTCGCGGCGGCCTGGGCGGGGCTCGACTCATGGGATTCAGATTCCACGACAATGTGAACTCCCCAGCGGGAGCCGTCCCCCACCAGCGCAGCGATTTGCTCAGGGCGGTCGGCAGCACGAATTCGAATATCGGTCACGCTGCGCCCCACCAGGTACTCGATCCAGTATTCAACCAGGCATTTTCCCAACATTGGCGCGGTTGCCAACGGAGTGGCTTCGGCCAGTAACGCAACGGCCGGGCGCGGACCAGGGCAAATGAGCAGGGCGTTCATTAGTACGCGCCGCCGCCAAAAATGACGGCAGGAAGGGTTTTCGCCAGGATTCGCAGGTCCTGCCAAAGGCTCTGGGTTTCGATGTACCGCACGTCGAGTTCGACCTGCTGGGGAAAGTCGATCTCCGCTCGCCCACTGACTTGCCAAATGCACGTGATGCCGGGTGCCGCAGCCAAACGCCGCCGGTCAGCCAAGGTGTAGCGGGTGACTTCGCGGGGAATCGGCGGGCGCGGCCCAACCAGCGACATGTCGCCGTTCAACACATTGAAAAACTGGGGCAGTTCATCCAGCGACAACTTCCTCAGCCAGCGCCCCACGCAGGTAATCCGCGGGTCGTTTTTGAGCTTAAAAGTCACCCCGTGGCTGTGGTGATTGGCTGCGAGCAGGCCTTGCAGGCGCGCCTCGGCATCCAGGTGCATGGAGCGGAATTTATAGATTTTAAACAACCGCCCGTGGCGGCCGACGCGCGTCTGGGTGAAAATCGTCGGCCCGCGGTCCTCGCAACGAATTGCGATGATAATGAACACAAAAAGGGGGCTGAGCAAAATCAAGGCGGCCAGGCTACCGACGAGATCTAGGACTCGTTTAATGCAAGCCCCACTATTCAGGGCGTAGCGCCAGGCGAGACGCTGCCCGCGCAGGCGAGTCAACAGCCACCAACGTCCCCGGGCCGATTCAAACGAGGCGAGGTGATCAAAGTGGCGCTGCTGGCGTAAAAGTTTGGTATGAGTGGTCATGGGAGTTCGGGATTTTTTTGGGTTTAGGCAGCCCCGGCGATTCGCCTGAGTCGGAGGTCGGAAGAAGCAGGAAAGTAACGGTTCGAGAAGTAGCGCAGACTTCCAGTCTGCTTAACGGTTCGAGAAGTAGCGCAGACTTCCAGTCTGCTCAGGGTTACAGGGCCGAGATTGAATCAAAGCAGACTGGAAGTCTGCGCTACTTCCCGCGCCTTCGATTTGTTACTTAGTTCCTCGACCGTTCGATTAGGTAGGTAAATGCGAAACCAAGATGCCGGATTTTTAACCGCGAAGACGAACCAGAGACTCGCGAAGGGGATAAATTCAATTGGATAACAACTATTTAAGTTATTCTTCGCGCAACTTCGCGAGCCTTCGCGGTTAAATCAATTGGGGGCCGCGTTTTTGTGTCATGTTGTGTTTTTTGTGGCAAATGGATCGGGCGGGCGCCCCCGATCCCGCAGCGGAGTCACCAGAAGCAATGAAGCATTGGTTTGATTAGCGGAATTTCGCGTTCATTCGCGGTTAAAACGGCTCGTTGGTAGCTCGTTGAATGCGGACTAGGTTTTTCGTCAGTTCGATTCAATCAGATCAGGACGCGCATGCGCGGTGCGGGCGAGCAGACCCTCGAGATCACGAATGTAGCTTGCGAAGCTGAAGCGCCGCTCGGACAACTCGCGGCCATTTTCCCCCAGCGTTCGCGCCAATTTTTTATTGCGCAGCAGCACCTCGATGCGGCCGGCATACTGCTGGCGATCCATCCAAGGCACAAGGTAGCCCGTCTCGCCATCGATAAGCCATTCGCCGATCCCGCCGGAATCGAAACCCACCACAGGCAGACCGCAGCGCATGGCCTCCAGCCCCACCGCACCAAACGGCTCGGGCCAAACCGAACTGACCACCGCGACACTGGCGTTGCGGTGATAAATCTTCAGTTCGGCCTGGGGCACAAATCCCGTAAAATGCACCCGGTGGCTCAGCCCGAGGCGTCGGCTCAGCCGCTCGCAGTAAGCCCTGTGGCTGCCATCACCGATGATGACCGCCTCGAAGTGGGTGGTGATTTTGGCCAAAGATTCGAGCAGGACATCGACCCCCTTGCCGCGGATGATTTGGCCCGAATAAACCACTAGGTTACGGGAATCAAAGGAGCTTTCGAAGGTACCGCCGGTAGGGCGAGGCACGGGTGCGTGAACCGAAATTTGATCAGACTGGAAGCCATTGTTCACCAATTCACCCTTCATGTAGCGACTGGCGACGACCAAGGCGGCGAGTTTATGATTCAGCTCGATTTCCTGGCGCTTGGCCGAATAACTGCCCCATTTAAGTGGCAGGCCCGGGCCGTGGTTACGCGTGATGCAGGCACCGCAGGGGAAAACGCACCAGCCCGATGTCGCCCGGGTGCAAATGCTTCGGTTGAGCGGATTATAGCGGTAGCTGCGCATGCAGATCAGGTCGTGATCATGAATCATGCGCACCACGGGCACGGGGTTTTCGACCAGCGCGGCCATCAAAACCGGGTCGCCCATTTTATGCAGAAAAATAACGTCGGGCTTGAACTGGCGAAGAGCGAGCGAGAGGGCCGCCCCTCCGCTGCTGGCCGTGTCGTACTGAAAGCGAGAGGGAAACGTCTGCAACCAGGCGGACTCCTCCTTGCCGGTGCCGGGGCCGTGCAGCAGCCCGGTTTCATGACCGTGATTAAGAAACGCTTCCGCGGTGGCCAAGATGTTGACTTCGGCGCCGCCGAGTGCGCCAAAGCGCTCGTGGACAAAAAGAATTTTCACAGTTTGGGGGCTCCTTGGAGGGGTTGGGGGATAGGACTAACTTGGCCCCCACTGTAGCGCCCATTGACTGTCAAAGTGAGTGGGTCTTGACCCAAAAGGGAGCCAGCTACGACCTCCCTTGCCCCGGTACTCAAAGTGTGCAGCACCTCCAACCGCCGGTCCCCACCCTATGGCAGTCACCTTCGAGTTGTAGGATGTGCCGGCACTGTAAAATGAACGAAATACTTCGAGCCTCTTTTAGCCGCGAAAGAACGCAGAGATCGCATAGAAAAACAGTGCTTGTTCTTTGCGCTCTCTGCGTTCTTTTGCGGCTAAACTGCATTGGTTTAATCCGACACTTTAAATGTTACTGCCTACTAATAAGCTGCCTCCGGCGGCTTAACCACCTGCAATGCCGTGCGTAGCACGATATGCAAATCCAACCCCAGCGACCACTCGCTCACATACACCAAATCCCAGTGCACCCGCCGATGTAGTTTTTCCGGCTCGGTGATTTCGCCCCGGTAACCGTTGACTTGGGCCAAACCGGTGATGCCCGGCTTGACCAGTGCGCGCACCCGGTACGCATTGCTAATTAGAGCCTGTCCCAAATTTCCGGATTTTTAAAAAGTGCGCAGAGGTCCATTGGGATTGCGGGCGAACGAGGTGGCACGAATCACCCCAGCGACGTTAAACGGCGGCCCGAATCGATTTTTCCCGCCCCCAAGCGCGGTAGTAAGGTACGGCAAAGCCGGGGCGAGCCCCAGGGTTATTCACATTTTTGCCGGAAAATTGAATTAAGCGGCCAGCGGAAGTGTTATTTCCTCGGCAAGGATTCGTGACACCAGCCAGAGGTTGTGACCGAGTACACTCCAACCCACCGAACGGTAGCGGTTGGCAAACCCTTTACAGCGCAAGCGTCCGCCGAGGCGTTGTTTGAGGATCGCAATGCGCGCTTCGGTCGCCGAACGGCGCCGCTGCAATTGGGCGAAGCGTTTTTCGCTCAAACGCTCCTTGAGCGCGTGCGGATCACGCGGGCATACCGCATCGTAAACGTCTTGTTGCTTGAGCATTGCGGAAGTTTTTTTGGTGGCGAAGCCGCGGTCGGTGCCGACCGCGCTAATCGGCGCACTCAGGTCAAAGCGGTTCTGCCGCGCCAGGCTTTCCTCGAGTTGGCACCATTCTGCCGGAGCCGCGCCCTGGTAGAGTTGCCAGTCGGTGATTAAACCGGAGAGCGCCTCGCTCAACAGCAACGAGTTGCCAAACTCGACTTGGCTCCCTGCTTTGCCGCGAACCAGTACGTTCACATCAAGTTCATGCACGCTGAGGATCTTTTGGTCGTTGGGCACCGGGCGTCCGCCGATGATGCGCTCGTGGGCCTGCTTGATGACGGCGGGCAGTTGGCCGAGCATAGCGTCGATGCGGGTGGTTATCCGCTTGGTTTGGCGTTGGCTGTAATGGGTTTGGCTATACTTCTGCGCCAACAGGTCGCGGTGGCGGCGGGCATGTTCTCCGATCGTGCGTAACAGCGTCTTCATCTTGCGCAGGATCTGTTTACGCGCGCGCTTGGCGTCGTTGCGGCGGCCTGCGTGGGTCATTGACATGCACAACTTGTTCATCTGCTTGGCAAAGCACTCCGGCTCTTCAGGCATACGGTGGAGCAGTCCAGCGCGGCGGATTAAAATCATGGCCTTGAGCAAAGTCTTGGACACATCACGCAACAGCACCCAGTCCACCGGGAAGTGGATGTTGGTCTCCAAGCACGTGCCGTCGATGAGGCAAACATCCATGTCCAGCGGCGCGCTCAACCCGAGTTCAGTGGCGCGATCCTTCTCGCCGCACATCTCCACCAACACTTGCCCCATCCAGCGCACCTGTTCGGCGGTGAAAAACTTCGAGGCCCGCTCCAGCACACTTTTGGACGCCCCCTTGATTCCCTCAAGCGTGCGAACACCGCAAAAATCCGCCAGTAAATCACTTGAGGCAATGCTACGGGAAAGCTCGCGAAAGGATATGTTGCCCAAATGCACCCGCAACACTTCAAAGCGTAACGCTTTGAGCGCAAACTCCATACGCTGGCGTAGTTGTGCGACACTGGCTTGGCCTGCCCCCGCCTTGGCAAAGTCCATCGCCATCGTCTCCAAGTGGCTGCCACGCAACAACGCGTCGAGTCCTTCCAATTGCTGGCGAAACTCGGCGTAATCTTTATTGGCACCGACTGGCGTTAGCGCCGGACGCAACCAGCGTTGCAGGGCAATGGCCGAGGTGGCGGATACGGGTTTTGACTTCATGGCCGATTATAGCGGCTTTTTTTTGACCAAAACCAGGGAATTACCCCTCTTTAGGCATCATTAAACTTATGCTAATAGTTCACTGCTAGGTTTTTATGCTTTCGGGACAGGCTCTAATTAAACTAAACTCGGTGTCGTGTTGCGGCAGGTGAGGCCGTGGCCCCACCACACTCATCTCCCCAAAAAGCACGTTCACAAACTGCGGGAATTCATCCAAACTGCTTTTACGCAAAAAACGCCCCAGCGGATAAATCCGGTTATCGTTGGCCGTTGCTTGCTGGTTCACATTCCGGTTCGACACATACATCGAACGGAATTTGAGCATATTAAACTCAGTGCGGTTTTTCCCCCCACGCGGCCGCACAAAAAACAACGGCCCCGGCGCCTGAATGCACTGCACCGCCCAAACGAACAAACACAGCGGCGGCAACACCAGCAGCACCACGGGTAACGAAATCGCAATATCCATCAAGCGCTTCGTCGCCCGATTGATCGGATCCTCCAGCGGCTCCTCTTTGAGCGACAAAAAATCCCGCCCCCCTTCCTTAATTGGTATCAGCGGACGCGCGAAGCGGGACTGCAAGTCATTGTGAATCAAGAACCGACACCCCTCCGCCTCACAGTCCTCAATAATCCGCTCCAAGGCCTCGGTATCCGCCATCCACTTCAACAAAACCACTTGGCGCACCTTCGCGCTGCGGATCACCTCGCGCAATTGGTCCACTTTGCCCAAATAGGGCGCAATAGCGGCGTCGGCCCGCGTCGGGGGCTCATCCGACACCAATCCGACCGAGCGAATGCCCAAATGCCCGCGGTTGCTGATCCAATCATCCAAGTCAAACTAGTCACGCCCACTGCCGATAAACAACGTAGGCATCTGCGAGGAACTCCCGAAAAACCAGCTGGCTAGTTTCGCCGGAAACGCCCGGTGCAGCTGTGCAAGATAAACGCCCAAAAAAAGTAGGTAGGAACCAAAAAAAGTCGGCTAATGGCATGGTCCTTAAGGACAAACATCAATCCGAAGAGGCAGGCCGAGACATGTAACACCTGCCGTAGCGCCAGGCTAATCCCACCAAACCGCCCCATCAGATGCAGGTTGTAGCCGCGTTTACGCAGCCCACTCATACTGATCAACATGCCCACGAAAACTGCCACACAGTAGGGGACTAAACGTTCCGGCGGGGAAAGGTGGATCCAGGGCAAATACCCGACCAGCCCTGAGTAAACCAACAAAAAGAACACCGCGATCAATGCCGCAATAACTGCGTAGGCATTAACCAAGCCCTGTTGACGATTTGCGATCATGATTTCTATTTAGGGGCGCATTCACTCAACCACTTGAGCCCCACTCATGAAAGGAAAAAATGAATTTTTCCGCCCTGCCCCGTTCCAGCCCTCAGGCCACCCGAGCACCGCCGACTCGTAACGCGGGCGAAAAAGTAGCGCAGACTTCCAGTCTGCTCAAGGTTATGGAACGGGCGGCGCGTAAAAGCAGACTGGACGCTGCTCTCTTTTTCGCGCCCGACCCCCTATTCCCCGGCCGACCGACGTCGAAGTCGTCCGTGTGTGCCGCGGGAAATCACTCCGTCATTCGTGGCCACATACCAGCAGCTGAATGCGTTTAGCCTCAAATCCCAAGGGCGAGACGCCCGTGCCACGTCGAGCGTTTCCGAGCGTGGCCTGGGCGTCTCGCCCATGTCGGGGAAAAGTCTAAAGTGTTTCTGTCGTTAGTATCAGGTGGCGTTGAAGTGGGGTGTTTAAGATGAAGCTATCCCTAATGCAGGATATGACTGCTCGCTACCCGCTACTCACCACTGATTTATTGCCCACGGAACACACCGAATACACGGAAGAAACAAACCTTTTTCAAACCGCTAGTTTTACAGGTGAAGCAAATTAATGTATTCGCTTACCGCCATACACTCCAATTCTTCCGTGCAGACCATCTATCCCGTGGGCAACCACGCCTAGCATGAGCCTCCTCGAAAAGGTTTTTGGTTTTTTCTAGTAAAAACAACTTATGTGATTTAAGTTTACTGTAAAAGTGCCGTATTATACTGCATGAAAACAGGAAACAAAATAAGTAGCGGCGTTAAATTATCAAGTAACGAATCGATCGTTTATCCCTCCGGCGACTTCTTTTCAACCCCGGCGCGCAGTGATTTTGGTGATTTCTTACTGCAATTACAGCGCTTTTGGCGGTCCCACCCCGAAATCGAAGTGGCCATGACCGCCGATCTCGACGCCCACGCCATGGCGGAAAAGCGCGAACGGCGGAAGGACCGGGAGTTCGAACTGGCGCAGACCGAGGCGTTGTTCGCCGTGCCGGCGTCAGGCACGGCGGAAAAAACGCAAGCCGAGTTCCTCGCCGCAGGGCGTCCGCGCACCCCCGCTGTTGTGGTTTTTATCACGGCCATGGCCACCGGTTACTTGGGGTCGCAATACAGTGCCTGCCCCCGGATGGTGCTGCTTGAATCGGCATCGTTGCGCACCTTGCTCGATGATTTGGGGTACACGCTGCCTGCACCTAATACCGTTGGCCCCCTGATAAATCGCCTGAGTGAGAGTACTCTCGCCCTGATCCACCGGGCCCAATTGGCCGATATTTTGGCCGAAGGGCTCGATTCGTTTACCGATATCACCCTGGACAGCACGGCGATCAAGGCATCCAGTTGCTGGCCAACAGACTCCGGTATCATTTACCGCCTCTTTGAGCGAGCCTACCGCATGGGCGGCAAGCTCGACCAGGTCGGGCTTAACTCGCTGCAGGATGGCTTCAAAGACCACTGGCTGGAGGAGTTGCGAAAGAGCGCCCGCGCCATCGCCCTGCTGGGTGGTGGTCCCCGCCGAGCCCAAAAACTCCGGCTGCTCTACGACCAGTTTTACCAAATCGCCTGCAAGTTGGGCGGCAAGTTGCTCACCCAAGTAGAAGCCGCAGAGGCCGAAGCAAATGTTAAACTGTCCAAGCTGCGGCCCTCCAAGCGCCGGATCGCGGAAGACCTACTGGACTGCATCCACGGGGACGTGGTCGCGGTGATTACGACGATCCAGCAAAGCATTGCGCGGGTGCATGATGGGGTGAAGACCAAGTCGAGGGAAAGGGTCCTCAGCCTGGCCGATCGCAGTGCTGCTTTTATTGAAAAAGGCGGGCGGGAACCGGTGATTGGCTACAAGCCGCAATTGGCCCGCAGCCGCGGCGGTTTTGTCACCGCGCTGATTCTCGACGCGGGCAACGTGGCTGATTGCAAGCAACTGGTGCCCCTGCTGATCCAGAATATCGCCAACACGGGCCTGGTGCCGGCGAGCGCGAACGTCGACGACGGCTACTCCAGCGCCGAAGGGCTGGCGCAGGCATACGAGCTGAAGGTGGCCAAGGTGAGCATCTCCGGCGCCAAGGGGCGCGCCTTGCTCGGCGAGGAACTGTGGAACCACCAGGATTATATCACGCTTCGCGCCGAGCGCAGCGCGATCGAGTCGCTGATGTTTACGCTCAAGTTCAACCACGGGTTCGGCCGGCCGGGTCGTCGCGGGTTGGCGGCGGTGCGCAGCGAACTGACCCTGAAGATCCTCGCGCACAACTTTGACCGGATGATTTTGGTGCGCGCGAGAAGGTCTCAGGAAAAGCCGCTGCCCTTGGCGGCCTGAGTCGCTTCGCTCGTCGCGGCTAACCCAAATCGGTTCAATTAGTTCGGTGCAAAAGCCCCGGAGCGAACCGCCGTGGACTTCGCCGTTGGAAAAGCGACCTTGGTGATGGGGCCGGGGCTGTTTTTAGGCCGCCGCCCCTTCGTGAACACGTAAACCGAGTTCGTTCAGGGCTGTTTGCGCCCCCAGTGGCCGGCCGGGGCGGGAATACGCCCGTTGCGAAAGGCTTTTCGAGGAGGCTCGAGCTACAGAATTATTGCCCACGAAATACACTGTGAGCGGCGGCGCGAACACCGTCTATTTCTGGCGGTTACAAAATCACCTGTCGTAAAAGCCGATGACCGGCCCCGCCAGGGGCCGATCATCAGGCCCGGTCAGCTTGCAGGTTCGTCGGCCAGGCGGTCTTTCATGCGGTAGGATTTGCCCTCGATGACGACGGTCTGGGCCCGGTGCAGTAGGCGGTCCAGGATCGCCGCGGTGATGCCAGCGTCGTTGTTAAAGATCCCTGCCCAGTGTTTGTAGGCCTTGTTGGTGGTGACGATCAGCGAGCCGCGTTCGTAGCGTTGGCTGACGATCTGGAAGAGCAGGTCGGCCCCCGACTTGTCGAGCGGCAGGTAGCCGACCTCATCGAGCACGAGCACCGCAGGGGTCATGTAACGCTTCAACTCGGCTTGCAACCGGTGCAGGGACTGGGCGGTGACCAGGGCGTTGATCGCGTCCACCGCCGTCGTAAACAGCACCGTGTAGCCCGCCTGGCACGCCGCGTAGCCCAACGCGCTCGCGAGATGTGTCTTCCCAAGCCCCACACCACCGCAAAACACCGCGTTGGTGCGCTCCTTGACAAAGCCCAGTTCGAAGAGGTGCCGCACCTGCGCTTCGTTCAACTCCTTGGGCCAGTCCCACTGGAACTGGTCGACGGTTTTCTTGACCGGGAAGCGCGCTGCCTGGATGCGCCGCTCCAGCGCCCGGATCTGGCGGTCCTGGGTCTCGGCCTGCACCAGTCGGCGTAAAAATTCGGCGTGCGAACAGCGCGCCTTGGCCGCCTCGGCCGTGAGTTCGCCGTGGTGGCGCAGCAGGTAACCGAGTTTCAGGTACTTGAGTTGATCTTTTAATAAATCGGTTTTTTCGGGTTCTGTTTTCATTGGGTATAGGGGCTTAAATCCGGGGGACGCAGTTCGAGTTCCAGTGCGGCCAACGCGTCGGCGCGGGTGAGGTGGATCGGCCCGGCTTGCGGCAAGGCCCGCGCGCGTTGTTCGAGCAAGTTGAGGATGTAATCGCTGGAGTAGGCGCCGAGTTCATGGGCGCTTTCGATCGCCCGGCCGACTGCCTCCGTTCCATACAGGGCCACCAAACCCACGATAGTCGCCAGGTGGTGTCCCGCGTTGAGCCGGCGCTCCTCCAGCCCCCGTTGGTAGGCGGGTGCCGCCGGGCTCAGTTCCAAAAACCGTAGCCGCAGGCGCTGCCGCGCCCCCTGCCGTTTGCGCTCCTCGAGTTCGCGCACATGCTCGGGGTTTTCCACATCGGCGCGGCGGGCAAAACTGCGGGCATGCTCGGCCACCAGGGTGCGGTCCGCATAAAACCTCACCTGCGCCCCCTCGATCTGCGCGGTGAGTAGCGCCCCGGCAAACTTCGTGGGCACCGAGTAGCGGTTCGTTTCGATACTCACCCGGCACCGCCGCGACGCCCGCACGCTTAAGGTGCGCACCGCCGGACTGGCCACCGGGTTAAGCGGCAGGAGCGCAGCGCGCTCCTCGGGCAGCCGGTCCACCGGCCGGCCCTGGGTTTCAGCGTGAACGCGCACGTTGGCCACCGTTTCCAGCCACAAGCTGGCGGCCGGCCCCAGCTCGGTAAACCCGTTCATCTGCCGCCCGCCAAGGAAGCTTTTTTTCACGTAACCCACCGCGTTTTCCACCATGCCCTTGGACTGCGGATGCCCCGGCCCGCACGCTTTTATCGTAAACCCGTAGTGCCGGGCAAAGTCCAGGTACTGGGCGTTGTACACCGGGTCGGTCCCGGGCACATGCGAGAGGACGGCCGTCTTGCAGTTGTCCACCATCACCTCGCGCGGCACCCCGCCGAGTTTTTCAAAGGCGCGCCGGTGACAGCCCAGCCACCACTCCTGGCCCTGCCCGAGGGTAAATTCCACATGCAGGAACCGGCTGTACCCCAAAACCATGACGAAAAAACTTAAAGCCCGCCGGGTGCCGTCCACCTCCACCGCGCCAAAACTGCCCCAGTCCACCTGCGCGGTCTGGCCGGGGGCAAACTTGAGGGTAAGAAACGCCTCCAGGTTCCTCGGCCGCACCCGCCGCACGTAGTCTTTCAAAATTGAATACCCGCCCGTGTACCCCCGCTCGCGCACCTTTTGCCAGAGCTGCATGGCGGTGAACGGATGGGCCTCCAGCCAGCGCGCGATCGC
Source organism: Opitutus sp. (assembly GCA_024998815.1). Classification (NCBI taxonomy): domain Bacteria; kingdom Pseudomonadati; phylum Verrucomicrobiota; class Opitutia; order Opitutales; family Opitutaceae; genus Opitutus; species Opitutus sp. Next base: position 1,463,230 of record JACEUQ010000001.1, on the reverse strand, counting down.
CGGCTTGTGCACGTCGAGCTTGCTTGGCCTAGGCACCTGCGCGGCCTGGCTGCGCACGTACTTTTCCTGCGCCTGCCAGCGCCTCACCGTCTGCACGTGCAACTGGAGCGAGCGGGCGATTTGCGGCGCACTGTGACCGGCCGCCTCCGCCTGTTTTATCCGGCAATACAGTTCGTAATCGATCACGCGCCCACCTCCCGGCTCGGCGGCGGCGTTGCCGCCAGCGTGTGCGTTGGCCTGCCCCGGTCCAAGGAGAGCACCTGGTAAAGTGGCGCGGCGTAGGCGATCACCCCGGCCTCGATTAACTGCCGGCGCGCCTCGACCAGGCCGTCCTCGCTGAGCGTGAGCAGCCGGGCCAGGGTGCGCGTGGCGTAGTAACTCAGCCCGTCGGCGTCGCCCACGGTGACCAGGACCAGATAGAGGCCCCAGGCGGGGGCACTGGCCCGCCCCAGGTAATTGCCCCGCACCAGCCGGTGGTCCAGCCAGCTAAACTGGGCCGGCGTGCGCCGGAGTTGTTCGCGATCGATCGGTTGTTTTTGCATAATCGGGCGGCTGGACGTCGATGCCCAGGATCACCCGCCCCCGGGATTGCAGGTGTCGCAGCATGGGTTCGAGGTCCTCTTGTAACGTCACTCCGGCGAACTGCGCGATAAGCCCCACGAGCACAGGGTTTTGCGACTCCCATCTGTCTTGTAACGGCACGCAGGGATTCGGTAACGCCACCTCGGCGACCGGCTCGGCTTTAGGCTGGTGCACAACGGATTGCGTAGTTGGGATGTCTTGTAACGCCACCCGCCGTCGCGGCCCCCTCCGCCTTGAGTACCCCGGATTGGCCTTCCGCCACTCCTGCACCCGTTGGACATTTTCTGGGCCTTTCCAGTGGTCGAGGTTCTCCGGCTTCGCCAACCATTTGGCCTGACTGGCCGCCCGGCTCGCCCGTCGGCATCCCGGCTTCCCGCAGTAGCGCTGACGCTCGCGGTTATGCGCGTCGGGCAGAAAGAAATCGACACAGTGCAAACACTTGCGTGAACCGGTTGGATGCATCGCTGTGCATCCGCCAAGCGTCCCGCCGGTTCAATCTCCACCCATTCGCACCCCTCATATCCCCAGCCGGACAGGGAAGAAAAGGTTCTTCACGGAATACTGTGGGTTAGGGCTGGGGGGAAATTAGGCTCGAGGTCGAGTTTACCACAAAAGAAAAGAATACGGGTGCGATAGTTTTCGAACTTACGGAAGCCACGAGCATCGGCTTTAATTGCTTGGATTTTTGAATTAAAACCCTCGGTGAGTGCATTCGAAATACGGTGCTTAAAGTAAGTCAGTAATCCGGCCAGATGGGCTTTTAGTGACTTTGCTACTTTTTTGACTCTGGGCAGGCGGCTACTCATAACCGAGCGATACCACAGCTGGAAGAAAGTATTACCCGCATCGGCGTTGGGTTGTCCCCAAAACTCGACCAGCTGCTCTTTATAAGCCCATGCCTTGGCCGTACGAAGATTGGACTCCAGCAGCGCCTCGAAGTGCTCTTTGCGGTCATCAGGAACGATGCCATGCAGCCAAAGAAAGCGAGTGCGTTTTAAGATGTCATCGCCTTTGGCAGCGAGTTCAGCGGCCTCATCCCGGCGGGTATGATCGACCGCCTCGTTCATAGGCTTTGAAACATGAAAGCGGTCGTGAACGATGTCAGCGTTGGGCGCGGCCTGGTGGGTGGCGGCGATGAAGGATGCACCCATGTCCATCGCGACGGCTTCAATCCCGTCAATTTGCTCCTTTGATAATGATGCCCAAAGCTTTAACCCACTCCCTGTATCCCGGCCTGGAACCACGTCCAGTACCCGCCGACCGGTGAGATCGGTCATCAATGAAACGTAGCTTTGACCGCGCAAAAAACTCTTTTCGTCTAAGCCAACTCGGGTGATGCCGTCGAGGTTTCGCCGCGCCAAGCCTCGCTCAACAGCCTGATCGATTATACGTTGTACACTATCCCAATGAAGTCCCAGCAACTCGGCGGCTTGGCTTAGCGATCGGCTAGAGGCGATCACGGCCACGGCAAAGCTTTCAAAAAGCGAGGTGAACCGCGAGCCTGGTTCGGCCCACGGCACGTGCATCGTTTTAACACCATGCTCCTCGCAATCGCAGCGGGGCACCGCGCACCGCAGTTCGAGTCGATATTGCATCACATCACGGTGACGCCAACTCCGCTCCTTCATTCGGTCGTAAATAGGCATCAACTGACCGCACACTGGGCACGGCACCTTGGCCCCGTCTGGCCATCGTAACCAGACCGTCACGTTTAGTCCGAGAATGTCTTCCTCCACTTTGGTTACTTCCCACGGTTCCGGCAGCAACAGCAACCGCCGGTAATGTTCATGTGCGCTTATGCTCATCTTTACTTTTTAGCTGCTTTTATGCCCGAACCCACAACAAAACGGGAAGAACCGAAGAAAACCCACCCACGGAAGAAGAGTATTACTCTTTTTAAGGGGAAGAAGATCCACCGAAGAAGAAGTGCATTCCTAACCGCCAGAAATAGACGCTTTCCCGCTCGCCGCTCACAAATACACTAAATGCTACGAAAATTCGGATCGAGCCGTTAACCACTCATGTGCAGTGATTGTTACTTATGGCGGATCTGGCGAATTCTGATGCCTTGTGTTATTAGCGACTATTAGTGTTCATTAGTGGTTCAAACGGATTGGTTCTTCCGTGTATTCCGTGTGTTCCGTGGTCCAATAGGCTGTAGATCGACAGACTTAGTTTCGTGTCATTTCGTGTGTTTCGTGGGCAATGACTCAGCCAGATCAGATGTCGATGTCGCCGGCCAGGCGCGCGGCTTTGCGTTTTTTCCAGTCCCAATACCAGGCGATCCAGATGGAGATTTCGTAGAGTATATAGAGCGGGACTGCCATCGATATCTGGGTGATCACTTCGGGGGTGGTGAGCAGGGCGCCCAAGATCAGGGAGAGGACCACCACATGGCGGCGATACTTGCCGAGTTGGTGGTGGGTCAGGACCCCGATTTTCACCAATATTAAGACGATGACCGGGAATTGAAATCCCAGCCCCATGCCGAGGAGGAAGTGGGTGACGAACTTGATGTATTCGTCGGCCCGCCAAGTGTAGGCATCGAAGCCCATGAGCTGCGAGTATTCAATGGACGCGCGTAGGGCGATCGGTAGGAGCAGGAAATAGGTTAATGAAATGCCAGCTAAAAACAGCAGCGTGCCCCAGCCGACCCATTGAAAGATGATTTTTTTTTCGTTCAGGTTGAAGGCGGGGAAAATAAACGAGCCCATGAAGTAGGCCCAAAACGGGCAGGAGAGGATTAGCCCGCCATAAATCGAGATACGAAAGGCCAGAAAAAAGCCTTCGGCTGGGCCAAAGTTGTGGAGTTTTACCCGCGTTGTTTCGGTGCTGATGGGGGTTTGGGTGTCCAACTCAAGCGTGGCGACTTGTTTGCCGTCGATCACGGCGGAGCCGACGTTAAATACCACCTGGGGCGCAGTTCCTTCAGGTAGTCCTTTGAATTGTTCGGGGGCGACGGTGTAGGGGCCCATTTTGGCGTCACCGATTTGAAAGGTGACCGTCGGCTTGGGCTTCTCGAACATGTTCATGTGCCGAATCGGGTACTCTAGGATATTCATCAGTTTGTCGCTGATGAAGAGGCAGAGGAAGAGGGCGATGCAAACGGCTATCGCAGAGCGGATCAAGGCCTTGCGAAGGTCGTCAAGGTGTGCCCAGAAGGTCTTTCTGTCACCCGCAGCGGGGGATTCGTCGTCATCTAAGGAAGGTTGGGACATGGCGATTTTTATCAGGAAGCCTGATTGGGCGGAGAAAATCGAGCGCTTTAAGCGGGAGGTAGGCGGATGGCACCCGATCCGTTGGCCACAAAAATCACGAGATGACACAAAAACGAGCCAGCACGGACGTGACTGATGGGGGGACCGGATGATGTGGCCGCGAAAGAACGCAAGGAGCGCAAAGATCAAACCCTGTATTTCTATGCGTTCTCTGCGTTCTTTCGCGGCTAAACTGCCTTGGTTTTATCCGACACTTTAAATGTTACTACCGAGTAGACCGTGCGGCCTATTTCCGCGCCCAATCCTTTAACAAGCCTTTCAGGTTTTGGCTCTAAGCGCTTGCACCGGTGCGCTTCGGCATTGGACAGTGTTGGTTTTCCATTCATGGCGCTTCTCTGCATCGACATTGGTAATACCCACACGCACTTCGGGGTGGTCGGCGACGACGACACCACCACCGACTTGGGCGTGGTTAACACCGCTACTCTCGAAGATCCCGCCACCGGTCTTCCGCAGGTGATCAACGCGCTCGCTCGCAACTGCCCGCTCCTTGTCGGCGTCGCGTTCTGCTCGGTGGTGCCGGCCGCCAACCCGCGCTTGCGTGCCGTGTTGGCCGCCCATTCGGCTTTGCCGGTTTTTCAGCTCACGCACGAGTGTCGGCTTGGCGTGCCCATTACCTACCCCAATCCCGCAGAAATCGGCCAGGATCGGCTGGCCAATGCCGCCGCCGCCCATGCCTTTGGGGGCAGTCCAGCGGTGGTGATCGATTCGGGCACGGCGGTGACTTTTGACGTGATCACGCAGCTCGGGGGCTACGAAGGCGGGATTATCGCGCCGGGCTTGGAGGTCACGCGGCGCTACTTACACGAGCGTACCGCGCAACTGCCGTTGCTCGACGACTCGCTGGAAATCACCGGCATGATCGGCAAATCCACCACCGAGGCCATGCGCATCGGCACCGTGGTGGGTTTCCCGGGCCTGATTCAGGCGCTGCTCGACGGGGTGCTCGCGGAGCTGGCCTGCCGGGGGGAAATGGGGCCGTATCTGTTTATCACCGGGGGCAACGCAAGTTTCTTGGAATCGCGCCTGCGCCAAACAGTGCGGGTTGTCCCCGATTTGACGTTGCTCGGCCTCGCTACAGCATATCGCTTGAATTCAATGATTTAAACTCATGATATGGCCTATTTTAAGGCGGAATTAATCGATCCGTTGGCCACAAAAATCACTACATGACACAAAAAATGAGCGAACTCAGCTTGGGGTAACGAACCGATGATTTAGCCGCAAAAAAGCGCAGAAGTCGCAAAGGTAACCAACGCACCAGCAATCCAGCAACAAACAACGGAATTTTTAACCGCTAATGAACGCTAAGATACGCTAATTCAGAAGCGCTGGATCACTGGTTTTCATTAGCGGCCATTAGCGTTCATTAGCGGTAAACCGGTTCGTTTGTATTTCTTTAATTGGGAAATGGTATCGAGATTGGTTTTGCCTTAAAAAAGCCCTCAACGACATATCGCTTAAACCTGCGATAAACCATCGCATTTGCTCCACCCACAGCCTTCACTGCCCCGCCCAACCATGTCCGCCGAAACTCCCGCCATCGAAGTCCGCGACCTCGTAAAAATCTACTCCGGCCATCCCGCCGTCAGTAAGATCAGTTTTAGCGTGGCCCGGGGCGAGATTCTGGGCTTCCTGGGGCCCAACGGTGCGGGCAAGAGCACGACGATGCGCATTCTCACCGGTTACCTGCCCGCGACCGCCGGCGAGGTTAACGTCTGCGGGGTGCCGGTGGCTTCGCGCGGCGACGAGGTTAAAAAGCTCATCGGCTACATGCCGGAGAATAACCCGCTGCCCGAGGATATGCGGGTGGCCGAGTACCTGCACTACCGGGGGCGCCTTAAGGAGATTTCGCGCCGCAAGCTCGGGCCGCGCATCGACGAGGTGCTGGAGTTGTGCGACCTCACGCGGGTGCGCCACCGCATCATCGGTAAACTGTCCAAGGGTTTTCGCCAGCGCGTGGGCATTGCCGATGCGATCCTCGCCGAGCCGCCGGTAATCATCATGGACGAGCCGACCATCGGGCTCGACCCGCACCAGATTTTGATCGTGCGCGACCTCATCGCGAGCCTGCGCGGGCGCATGACGGTGATCATTTCCTCGCACATTTTGCCCGAGATCGAGATGACCTGCGACCGGGTGTTGATTATCAATCAGGGCCGCGTCGTGGCAGCCGGTACACCGGCGGACTTGAGGCGGGAAGTTTTTGGGCAGGCGCGCTACGAATTGGTGGTGGCTGGCGAACTGGTTACAGCGTTGCCCAAGGCCCTCAGCGACGTTGATGCCACGCTCCAAATCGCTGAAAGCGGCGCGCCTGATGCGGCAGGATTTTGCAAGCTCATGCTCACCAGCACGCGCGACGAAGACCTCGGTGAAGCCGTGCTGGGTGCACTCGCTACGGACATGCGTTTCCGCGTGCGCTCGCTCAGCCGGATCCAGCCCACGCTGGAAGACGTGTTCCTCGCCGCCACCCGGCGCGGCTGGGAAAAAGTGGATGCACCGGCCGCCCTACCCACCAAGACTCAAAAAAGCACCCCATGAAGCACTTTACGACCATCCTCAGTCACGAGATCAGAATGTTGCTGGTGAGCCCCAGCACGTACATCGCCGCCGTGCTTTTTCTCACGGTGATGGGCTTTATCTTTTCCGGGGTACTGGAGAGCTACAGCGCCTCGGCACAGGAAACCTCCCCGGCCGCAGTTTTCTTTCAACTGTTCTGGCTGCCGGTGTTTTTTATGGTGCCACTGCTCACCATGAAATGCCTGGCGGAGGAGCGCCGGCTGGGCACGTTGGAAACGTTGCTTACGTCGCCGGTTTCCACGACCGAAGTCGTGCTCGGCAAGTATTTTGCCGCGTACTTTTTGTACCTGCTGCTGTGGGCATCGACCGGGGGCTTTTTTTATATTCTGCACCGCTTCGCCGGGGACGCGCGGTTTCTCGACAGCGGGCCGCTGGTCGGCGGTTATTTGTTCATTGCGGTGTCCGGGCTGCTTTACGTGGCGCTCGGGGTGTTTGCCAGTTCGCTCTCCCGCAACCAGGCGGTGGCCGGCATACTCTCTTTCACCCTGCTTTTTGCCATCATCATCGGGGTGCGTTTTGTGAGCACCGTGGAGGTGCTCAACCTTGAGTCGATGCACCCGCTGCGTGCCGCCATCGACTACACGATGGTCTTCCGTCACCTCGAAGACTTTACCCGAGGGGTGGTCGATACCCGCCAGATCCTCTTTTATGTGAGCGGCACCGTGCTCGCGCTGATTTTTAGCATCCTCGGCGTCGAAGCCAAACTCCTCCACAGCTGATCATGGCCAAGATAACCTCCTTCCGCACGGTCCGCTGGGTGCGCACCTTTAACCTGCTCGCGCAGGTCGTGCTTTTTGTGTCGTTGTTCGCCGGTCTCAACTACCTAGCCATTCACTACGGCTGGCGCTTTGACCTCACGACGAATCACCGCCACTCGCTCTCGCCGGAGACACGCGCGTACCTGAAAAACCTGACGGAGCCTGTGCGCGTTATCGTCACGCTCAATGCCGACAGTGACAACGAGCAGGTGAACCACGCGCACCGCGATGTGACGGGATTGCTGAGGGAGTACGGTTTCGCCACAGCGGGTAACGCCCGTGGCAAGGTCACCACCGAGTTTATCGACGTGTTCCAGCGGCGGCGCGAGGCGGAGCTGCTCGGGATCGACCAGCCCAACACCATTCTTGTGCTCTGCGGGGACCGGCGCCGGGTGGTGGGGCTCGACGAGCTTTACCGCGTGGAAAACCAGGAGAAAAAGGCGTTCCGAGGCGAACAGGCGTTCACTGCGGCGATCCTCGATGTCTCCAGCCCGACGAAGAAAAAAATCTATTTCCTCACCGGCCATGGCGAGATGGCCGTGGATGACGTGAGTCCGGCGCGCGGGCTGTCGGCGCTCGATGCGGAGCTGAAGGCGCGCAACTTCGCGGTCGATTCGCTGGATTTATCGCTGTCGCGCAAAATTCCAGACGACGCCGCCGTGCTGGTGATTGTTGGGCAGCAGGGGCGCTTTGATGCCGCCGAGCAGGAGTTGCTGCGCCAGTACCTCTCGAACCGAGCGGGGCGCATCCTGGCGTTGCTGGCACCCGGTTATCCGACCGGGCTGGACGACCTTTTCTTTGACTGGGGCGTGTTGGTGGACGATGTGGTGGTATTTGATTCAGGGACCTCCGCGCAGAGCGAGACGGGCGACCTGATCTTGCCCGCTTTGGAAAAAGACCACCCGATCACCAGCTCGCTGTTGAGTTATAAAATCCCCCTGCGCTTCGGGTTATCGCGCTCAGTGCGCCCCGATCCGGGCCGTACCCTCGACACCAATCTGGAGGTGAAGCCGCTGGTCGCCACCTCTGAGCAGGCGTGGGGCGAGCGTAACTACCGTGAGCGCGGCACGCCCAAGTACGACGTCGGCGTCGATATGCCGGGGCGCATCATGGTGGTCACTGCTTCCGAGCGCCGCACGGCCCGCAGTAACCTGCCGTTCACCGTTCCCGGTGGCCGGTTGGTCACCTTTGGCAGCGCGGACTGGATCGCCAACGGGCGACTCGGGGTGATCGGTAACCTCACGTTTTTCATGGCAGCGATCAACTGGACGACCGACCGCGACATCGACCTGAATGTACCGGCCCGGCCGATCGAGAAGTTCCAGCTCGCCCTGAGCCAGGAGCAGCTGCAGCGCCTGCGCTTCAGCCTTATTTTTATCCTGCCCGGCCTCGCTGCCACCCTCGGGATCGTCGTTTACATTACCCGTCGCAACTAACTTTTCGCCGACCTCCCCATGCGCACCAAAGTCACGCTTGTCCTGCTCCTCCTGAATGTCGCTTTGCTGGCGGTGATCATCTACGCCCGCCGCGAGTGGCAGGCGGAGCAAGAATCCGCCCGGTTCAGCAAACGCGTCCTCGGCAATGAGGCCATCGGCACGAACTCCCTGGAAATCACCTCGGAGGGCAAGACCCAGCGCATTCGGCTGGAACGCCCTAGCGACAACGCGCCGTGGGAGCTCAAGGACCCCATCAACTGGCCGGCCAACGATTTTGCCGTGCGGCGCATCATTCACGAACTCGAGTTCCTGGAAGCGGAGACGAGTTTCGCCGTCGAGGGATTGGCGGCCAACGGCCAGTCGTTGGCCGACTACGGGCTCAAGCCGTCGAAGCTGACGCTGACCTTCACGCGCCCGTCCGCCGTGCCTGGGGCGCCGGCGCTGTCCACGCGGCTGGAAATTGGCGACACCACGAAGGTGGGTAATCGCCTGTATGTGCTCTCGCCCGACGGCAAGAAGGTCCACGTGGTGGGGCGGAGTCTGGCGGAGAGTTTGGTCGTGGGCATGGAGGAGCTGCGAACCGACACGTTGTTTACGATCCCGGTTTTTGAAGTGCGCTCGCTGGGGATGCAGAATGCGGCGCCCGCCCCGCGGGTGCGCCTGCGCCGCGATGGGGCACAGTGGGCCTTTGAGGCACCGATTGTGACCCGCGCCAACAAGGCGCCCACCGAAGTGGTGATTAGCGGACTGAACCGGCTGCGCGCGGTTGATTTCCTGGCGGCTGCGCCCGTGTCGGAGAGCGGTTTGGACAAGCCGGTGATGCGGGTGACGGTGGAGGGCAACAGCCGCCGCGAAACCTTGCTGGTGGGGCGTGTTTATCCGGTTAAAATCGCCGTGAAAAAGGACGACGCAAAGAAGGATCCGGCGCCCGCCACCGCGTACTACGCGCGGATGGAGGATCGCACCCAAGTCTTCGTGACCACGATTCCGGACAGCCTGTTTGAAACCCTGCGCCGCGCCCAAGAGACCCTGCGCGAGCCGCGTATTCTGGACTTTGACCCGAGCTTGGTGACCACCGTAACCCTTGGCGCGCCTGGCCAGCGTGAGCCGCTGGTGCTGCGTCGCAACGACACCACCGGTTGGCAGATCGTGTCCGCTGCTGGCGGCCCAGCCCTCGCGGCCGACACCACGCTGATTACCCACCTGCTCCAGCGCCTTGCGCTGCTCACGGTGGCCTCCCCGGTGCCGGGTGAGTCGGGTTACCTGCGCGATGCGCCGTCGGATGCCGAGATCGAGAATTTCGGGTTTAACCTGCCCCAGCGTGAAATCACGCTGACCCTGGCGCCTGTCGCCGCCGCCAATGGCGGGCTGGCTGCGCCTCGTCGACTGACGGTGCAAATCGGGGTGAGCAGCCAGCAGGGCGGCACCTTGCAGGCGCGCGTATTGGGGCAATCGTTTATCTACGCAGTGGCCGCTGATACGCTTAACGGCCTGCCGGTCGCGCCGTTGTTTTACCGTGACCGCACGGTTCGCACCCTTCCCGAGGGCGCCCGCATCACCGGGCTCAAACTCGTGGCCAACGCCTCACCCGAGCAGCCGCTCGTCAACCTGAGCCTGGCCGAAGGACAGACGTGGGAGGCCGCACTCGCTGCCGAACCTGAGGCGCGCCGTGCCGCCCTGAAGACCGTGATGGAAGGGCTGACGACCCTGCGCGCCAAACAATTCGTGAGTGATGCGTTCACGCCGACCACGCTCGTCGATGGACAGCCCACACCTTGGAAATACGCGCTGGAGGCCACACTCGCGCTTGGCGGTGCGACCGATGCGCCGCAAAAAAGCGTCACCACACTCCAGATCGCCGAACGCTCGGGCGGTGGCGCCCAGTTGGCCGGATCGGCTGAATTTGGGGTGGTCTTTTCCGTCGAGCAAACCCTGCTCGATGCCCTGTGGCTGCTGACCTACGGCGCACGTGATCCCGGCCCGCCTGCGGCGCCTTTGGTTCCTGTCGTCCCTGCGGCCCCAGCCGCCACAACGGCGCCTGTGGTTCCAGCAGACCCTTCAGTTCCTGCGGCGCCCGCCGTTCCTGCAGCCACGGAAGCCCCTGTGGTGCCTGCTTCAGTCCCCGTGGTCCCCGTCGCCGCTCCTTAAGTATGGCATTTCGGCAGGCATGGAAAGTGAGCTGGTGGGTGACTCGCCTCGGGGCCCGCGCGGTCCTTTGGGCGGGTTGGCTGCTGCTGCTCAGCGTCCTTGCCGCGCAGCTGTATGTGTTGTCCTCGCGGCACATCTTGCTGCCCGAGTCTGCCCGGCATGCCATCGAAACGCGGCTGGCCGAGCACGGGCTGAGGGTGAAGCTGGGCCTGGTTCGCATCGATTTTTCCGGTGATGTTCGCTGCGAGGATGTACGCGTTGGGCCCATTTCGATGGAGGACCCCTTGGTTACGGCCGGTTCGGTTTATACCAACATCGATCTTTGGAGTCTGCTCGTCGGTGAGCTGAGTCTGAGTGAGGTGCGGGTCAGTGGGATGGATCTGCATTTACCCGGGATGCAATCGCTGTCGGGAGTGGACGAAGTGATGGTGGGTGACGTGGACCTGGAGCTACACCGGTCTGGACGCGAAATCGTTTTGTCGCACCTGGCTGGTTACATTCGCCAAGTCCCGGTGCAAGTTTACGGGCGGTTTCCGACTCCGCGCGGGCAGGAGGGGGCGCAGCGTGCGAGCCTCCAGGAGCAGGTTAAAACCTTTAGCGCGGCGTGGCTGGGAGTTGCCCGGCAGATTCAGGCCGCCGACAGCTGGCTGGGGGCCTTTGATACCCCGCGCGTGGACATTAAACTCACGGCGATGGGCAATGCGGGGGCGCAGGCGAAGGTGGAGTTCCGCGCAGTAGGGATCGATCTGGGTAAATTGCCAGGCGGGGCGACCGGTTTTCTGTTCGGGGTACGCGCCGACAGCACGCTGCCGCTAAGCGAACTGGGCCGAGTGCCCTTGGACATCGAAGGTGCGGTTGCGTCGCTGCAACTGCCGAAGGAAATCACGGCGCAGGGGCTGGCGTTCCGGCTCAGTGGGGCGCCCGGCGGGGCGTATGGATTTGCGCCGAGCCTGCTGGAAATGGAGTTCGCCTCGTTGCGGTGGCGCGAGATCGAAATCGGGCCGCTTGCCAGTACGGCCAGCCAACCCGAGGACGGCCGTTTTGCGGTCGACGTTTCCCTGACGCTGGCGGGCGCGCCCTGGCGGGTACAAGGCACGGTGGAGCCCAAAACCGGGACGGCCGAGGTGGCGCTGGATGGCTTCGTCGATGCGGCCACGCTCACCTTCGCGGGGCGCCAGATCGGGCGAGAGTTGGGGAATTTGCTCATCCCCGCGCAGCCGGCCCCGCTGCATGTAAAGGCATCGTTCGCGCCGGGCTGGAAACTCGCGCAGGCGCAGGGGAGCTTGCACAGTGGGCACGTGTTGGTGGGCGGGGTGCCGCTCGCTGAGACGGGCGCGGAGTTCACCTACGACGGCAAGCGGGTTTTCTGCGACAATCTGGTGCTGCGGCTGGGCGATAGTTTGGCTCACGGCAGCTATGAGATGGACGCACAGACGTTGGACTTTCGCTTCTTGCTCACCGGTGGGCTGCGGCCGATGGGCATCGATAAGTGGTTTCATAGTTGGTGGAGCGATTTCTGGAGCACGTTTACCTTTAATGCCTCCTTGCCCGTGGCTGATGTGGATGTGCTGGGGCGCTGGGGCGATCTGACGGCGACACAGGTTTTTGTTCAGGCGGACTGCGCCGATACCGGGCTAAAGGGCGTGACTTTCGAGCGCGTGCGTACGCGGCTGTACCTGAGGCCGCACTGGTTCGACATCCGCCACTTCGACGTCACCCGTGCGGGTCACGGGGCGCAAGGGTGGCTCTCGCGCACGCTCAATCTTGATAAAAACACGTGGACGACGATGGAGTTCGAGGTCGATTCCACGCTGCCGTTGGAGACGATTGGGGAGTTGTTTAAGCAGGAGTCCGCTGAGTTGCTCGCGCCCTATGCCTTCACGGTGCCACCGCAGTTGAAATTAAGCGGCCGGGTCGACAGCGCGGCTGCGGTGGGCGGCAAACATGAGCACATCGACATCGATTTGAGTTCGACCGGGGCGATGACCTACCACGGTTTCCCGCTGGCCGACCTGAAGGTCAAAGCGCTCTTGCGCGACGAACGCATTGAGTTGCCCGAGCTGGCGGTGGTTTTCGCCCGGGGCGGTGCCAAAGGCACGGCGCTCGTGCAGGGGCCGGCGGACGCGCGCCGGTTGTCGTTTAATATCGCTCTGGCCGACGCCAATCTTGGCGCCGCGATGCAGGCGGTGGCGCAGTTGCAGCCGAATACTGCCGCGGTCCCCGCGGTGAGCGAATCCGGCAAGGCCGCGCGGGCCCGGCAGACGCTTTATGACCAGGGGAAACTGGATCTCACGCTCGCGGCGGAGGGCATGTACACGGACTTTTTTAGTTTTAACGGCAACGGACGCGCGGTGATCCATGGCTCGGAACTGGGGCAGTTGAATTTGTTCGGGCCGCTGTCCGAGGCCTTGAGTGGGACCTTGATTAATTTAGGGAGCTTTTCGCTCAACCGGGTCGAGGCGCCCTTCGCGCTGCAGGGAGAGCGGTTGCGGTTCGACGAGCTGCGTATCACCGGGCCGAGCGCGTTGATCCAGGCCAAGGGTTTTTATCGGTTGCGGGACGGCACGCTGGATTTCACGACGAAGGTTTTCCCGTTCGACGAAAATTCGTCGGTGGTGGGCAATGCTGTTGGCTTTGTGCTGACGCCCTTCTCGCGGGCGTTGGAGGTGAAGCTGACTGGCATGTTGAACAGCCCGTCGTGGATCTTTGCCTACGGCCCCAGTCGCCTGCTCAATTCGCTGATCGGCGGCGAAAAAAACAATGCTTCTCCGAGTGTCTCCACCGCACCGCCAAGCCCGCCCAGCACGCCCAGCACGCCCAGCACGCCGCCAAACGTAGACACTGCGACGCCAAATGCCCTTAGGCAGTAATATTTAAAGTGTCGGATCAACAATCCAAGGCAGTTTGGCCGCGAAAGAACGCAAGGAGCGCAAAGAACAACCCCTGTATTTCTATGCGTTCTCTGCGATCTTTCGCGGCTAAAAGGATCGAAGTATTCCGTTGTTTTTGCAGTACCTCAGAGTTCAATCCGACAATTTTCATGTTACTGCCCCCTAGGCGTGCCATCGTTAAGCTGGAATTCATCATGGAAATGCATCTGATTTCAGGCTGTGGCGCATTCCGGTCGGGAGGGCAGGGGAGTGCCCTAACGCGATGATTCATCCCTTTAACACGAGTCCTTCGGCCTCATTGATCCGGCGTCTGGTGCTCGGCCTGGCGGGGCTCGCCGTGGCCTTGGCAGCGGGGGTGCTGTTTCTCGGGGGCGACCCCTTTGGCTCCGGAGACATTCGCAGCATCGAGACGGTGCCGGTCGTCTTGGGGCTGGGGGTGTTGGGGTGTGTCTTGATCGCCATCGAGCAGGGGTATCGCAATGCGGCGTGGTTGGCGCTGGGGCCTGCGCTGCTGGGTTTGGTTTCATTGGTTGAAAATGAGTTGGGGCAGGTTTCCGGGCTGGAGGCGTGGATCACCTCGGCGCTGACAGGCGAGAGCGTGCGCGCCGTCGGGCACATGCCGCTGGTCGCCGCCATTACCCTTATTTTGATCGGGGGTTTGTTGCCGTGGCTGGTCAGCAATTATAGCGAAATGCGGCGACTGCTCGCCCTGGCCATCGGCGGTTCGCTCTTGGGCGCAATCGGCATCACCACGCTGATCGGTTATTCGCTGAATTTTTCGGTGGGCTATCGCTGGGGCTCGAGCCTCAATCTGCCACCGGTGGTGGCGGTGATCATGTTGTTGAGTGGCTGCGCGGGGCTGCTGCTCGCGTGGGCCGAGCATAGTCAGCGCAAGGTCGCCCCGCCTGCCTGGTTGCCCGTTCCGGTGATTATCACCTGTGCGATGTTCACGGTTATTCTATGGGCGGGACTGCGTGAGCGGGAAACCGCGTATCTGGGGGCCAATGCCCAGCTCGCCATCAACAGCCTCGCGGGCACGATCAATGCCGAGTTTGAGCGCCACGCCGGCAGTCTGGAGCGTATGGCCCGGCGTTGGACTGCGGATACGGCTGACGGGTTATGGGAAGCCGATGCGGTCACCTGGTTGGGCGAGGCACCCGGGGCGCTTTCCTTGGCGCGAGTCGCGCCCACGGGAGCGACGGTCTGGTATTATCCACGCGCGGGCAACGAGCACCTCATCGCGTTCAACCAGTTTGTGGTGTACGAGCGGCGTGCAACCCTCAACAAAGTGTCTCTGAGCGGGGGCCCAATGGCGACGGGCACGTTGGCCATCGACGGCCACGGCCCTGGTTTCGTTATGTACGCGCCCATTTATCGCTCGAGCATGCTGGTCGGCTACATCGCAGCCGAGTTTACCTACCAACGCTTTTTCGAGGAGCTCAACCAGCGCCTGCAGTTAAGTACGCAGCACCGGTGTGCGGTTTATCTGGGCGACGACCGTCTTTACGCCTCCGCTAAACTTGGTGCGCCCAGCACCGATGGTCAGCTCTCGTTGGAGTCCGTGTTTACCGTGCAGAACCGGCGGCTGCGCATCGCCATGGAGCCCAA
This sequence comes from Opitutus sp., assembly GCA_024998815.1. NCBI lineage: Bacteria > Pseudomonadati > Verrucomicrobiota > Opitutia > Opitutales > Opitutaceae > Opitutus > Opitutus sp. The sequence continues at coordinate 1,447,949 of JACEUQ010000001.1, read as the reverse complement.
CGAGGAATCGGTGCGAAAAAATCGCCGCTACCTGCCCGAGTTATCCCTCTTCGCTGGCATGGGTATCACCCTGTTGCTCGGTTTGAGTATCCACTTGGCGCGCACGGCGCGGGCCGGCTTGGTGGCCGCCGAAACCAGCAACCAACTCCTTCGTTCCGAAAACGATGAACGGCGCCGGGTCGAGGCGATGTTGAAGGTGTCCGATGAGCGTTTGCGTCTCACCCTGGATGCAACCGTCGTGGGTATCTTCGAGTGGGACTGCCGCTTGAACACCCTTCATTTCAGTAGAAGCGTATGGGCGATGCTCGGCCAATTGACCGGCAATGAGTACACCACCCCGGCGGCGTGGCAGGCGCTGATTCATGCCGAGGATTTGGCTGGCTATGAGGCCACGCTGCAGACGCAGCTCAACGGCTTGAACGCCTTTATTGACCCCGTGTATCGGGTGCGCACCGACACCGGGGTGTGGCGCTGGCTCTACATGCGCTCCAAGATCGTGGCCTATTCCACCTCGGGCGAACCGGATCGTATCGTCGGAACCCTGCAGGACGTGACCTTCCGGCGCGAAGCCGAGCAGGCCTTGCTCGCGAGCCAGGCCGCCGCGCGCAAACTCTCGCTGGTCGCCAGTCGCACGGACAATCCCGTGTTTATCATCAAACCCGATGGCCTCATCGAGTGGGTCAACGACTCCTTTGAGCGGGTCACGGAGTTCAGTTTTGCGGAAGTTGTCGGCCGCAACCCGGTGGGCTTTACCGCGGGGCCGGAAACCTGTGCGCACACGCTGCGGCGCATTCGCTGCGCACTCGGACGCGGCCAGGGTGTTTCCACCGACATCGTTATTTATTCCAAGTCGGGGCGGAAGTACCACGTGCAAATCGAGATTCAGCCCATCCGCAACCAGAGCGGGGTGCTGGAAAACTTCATCGCGATTGCCTCCGACATCACCGTGCGCGTTGAAACTGAAAACGCGCTACGCCGAGCCAAAACCGAGGCCGATTCCGCCTCGCGGGCCAAGAGCGAGTTCCTCGCCTCGATGTCGCACGAGATCCGCACGCCGATGAATGGCGTCATTGGCATGACCAGTCTGCTGCTGGACACGCCGCTCAACCCGGAGCAACGCGACTCGGTTAACACGATTCGCACCAGCGGCGAGGCCCTGCTGTCCATTATCAACGACCTGCTGGATTTCTCCAAAATTGAGTCGGGTAAACTGGAGCTCGACCAGGATGCCTTTGAGATCGGGACCTGTGTGGAGGAAACGCTCGATCTGTTCTCCGGCCAAGCCGCGGACCGCCGCCTTGAAGTGGCTTCGTACATCGATCCTGCGGTGCCGCAGATGGTTATCGGTGACGTGAACCGGATCCGGCAGATTCTCTCCAACCTGATCAACAACGCAGTCAAGTTTACCCCCTCGGGAAGCATTAACGTCACGGTGGGCTTGGCCGAAGCGGACGTTGCCCAGCCGCCGCTGTGCGCCAACCACCTGCGCCTTGCGATCGCGGTGCGTGATAGCGGAATTGGCATTTCCGCCGAGGGCATTGACCGGCTGTTTAAGCCGTTCTCGCAGGTCGATTCCTCGACCACCCGCAAGTATGGTGGCACCGGCCTGGGGTTGGCGATTTGCCAGCGTCTTTGCCTGCTCATGGGTGGGCGCATCGGCGTCACCAGTGAGCTCAATAAAGGTTCTACGTTCACCTTCACGGTTCAAGTCGAGCCGGTGGTGGGCGGTTTTTCAGCTCCCAGCCTGCCGCCGGAATTGGCCTCGGGGCCGGTCCTGTGCGTCGACGACAACCCGGTTAACCTCGCCCGCTTGAGCGCCTTTTTCCGCTCGCATGGAGTGGCTGTTTTGCCTGCGGCCAACGCGCAAGTCGCCGCCGCCTTACTCAAAGAATGCAGCCCGGTGGCGGCCGTACTCGATTTGGAACTGCCCGAAATTGCCGGTACGCCGCCGCTGCATGAAGCCCTGGTGGGCGGCGGAATTCCGCTTGTTGGCCTGCTCATCAGCAGCTGCGTGGCTGCTCCAAGCTGGACGGCGCAGGCGCGCTTCGCCGCCGTGTCCCGGCCGCTGCGCAACTTCGCGCTGAACCGGGCGCTACACGCGCTCTTCCCGTCGAGTACCTCCGTGCCGACCTTTAGCCTGTCCTCGCAGGAACCCCTGCTTGCCGCCCAAATTCCGCTGCGTGTGCTGCTCGTCGAGGACAACCTCGTTAACCAGCGCGTCGCGCTCCGCCTGCTCGATCGCCTGGGTTACCAGGCCGACGCTGTCGCCAACGGGCTTGAGGCGGTCGCAGCCGTCGCTCGGCACCCCTACCAGCTTGTGTTCATGGATCTGCAAATGCCCGAGATGGACGGCTTCGATGCGGCGCGGATTATCCGCAAAAAAGAGTCAGCCCACCCGCAGCCGTGCATCATCGCGCTGACCGCCAACGCGCTGCAGTCCGACCGCGACGCGTGCCTAGCTGCTGGCATGAACGACTTCATCACTAAACCCATCAAGCTGGGCGATGTTGACGAGGTGATCCGGCGTAATTTCTCCGGCGCGAGCTAATTAGGTTGGGCTAACCGGCGTGGGTTTTGGGCCGATTGTGCGAGGTCGGGCAAGTGGGTTTGGGCCCTAGTAAAAAACCCACCCCAGATTGTGCTTCAATGGAGCGGGAAGCTGGGTTACTGGTTGCGCCCTCCCATGTCCGACCTCAGCGACCTTTATCAATCGGTGATCCTTGACCACAACAAGCGCCCCCGCAACCGGGGCAAGCCGCCCACCGCCAACCGGGTGGCCACCGGAGACAATCCGAGTTGCGGCGACAACTGCACGGTTTACCTGCACCTCGACCCCAGTAGCCGGATCGATGCGATTGGTTTTGAGGGCTCGGGATGCGCCATTTCGCAGGCCAGCACCTCGCTGATGACCACCCTAGTCAAAGGCAAAACGCCCGCCGAAGCCGAGGCGCTTTTTAACGATTTTAAATCCATCGTCACCACCGGCCAAGCGCCCGAAGAGATCAGTGATCTGGCGGCCTTCGCCGGCGTGCATGCCTTCCCGGCGCGTATTAAATGCGCCACCCTCGGCTGGCACGCCACGCTCGAAGCCCTCAAGCAGCCCGCCTCCGCATAAACTCTTACTCGTTCTCTTAATCTTTCTCTTTCTCGTTATCCTAAACTTTCTCATTCCGAAATCTCAGGGCAGAGCGAGCGCTTTGGATCAACAGGAACGAGTAGGAGTAAGAGTAGGAGAACGAGAACGATTAATCTTTTCCGTAACGCCCGCCGTCGAATTGACCCCTCACCGCCATGTCCCTCTCGCCCGACCTTCGTCTCGATTTCCCAGCGCTTGATCAACTCGTTGGCGGCAAGCCCCTCGTTTATCTCGATAACGGTGCCACCACCCACAAGCCGCGTAGCGTGATCACCGCGATGTCGCGCTTTTACGAACGCGACAACTCGAACGTTCACCGCGGTCTTCACGCCCTGTCCATGCGCGCCACCGATGGCTTTGAGGGCGCCCGCGCGCGTGCGGCACGCTTCATCAACGCGGCCCACGCCGCCGAGATCGTGTTTACGCGCGGCACCACCGAGTCGGTCAACCTGGTCGCTCATTCCTGGGGTAACGCCAATCTGCGCGCCGGCGATGTTATCCTGACAACCGAAATGGAGCACCACTCCAACCTCGTGCCGTGGCAGGAACTGGCCCGTCGCACCGGTGCGACCCTGCGCTACGTTCCGGTCATCGGGGCGGACGGCGAGCACGGGCTCGACCTGGATGCACTCGACCGGTTGCTCACCCCGCAGGTGAAGCTCTTCGCCTTCACCCACCTGTCCAACACCTTGGGCGTGCTCAACGATGCCGCCGCGCTCTGCGCCAAAGCCCGCGCGGTCGGTGCGCTGACGCTGATCGACGCCGCGCAATCCATCGGCCACGAACCCATCGACGTGCAGGCACTTGGCTGCGATTTTCTAGCCTTCAGCGGGCACAAAATGGCCGGCCCCACGGGCATCGGTGTGTTGTATGGCAAGCGGGCGCTGCTGGACGCTATGCCGCCTTACCAGACCGGCGGCGGCATGGTGGTGTCGGTGACTTACGAAGGCGCGACCTGGAAGCCGTCCCCGGAGCGGTTTGAGGCGGGCACGCCCAATATCGCCGATGCGATCGGGCTGAGCGCGGCGTTTGACTACCTCGACGCCCTTGGGCGGCCGGCGATCAGTGCGCACGACCATGCGCTTGCGCAACATGCCTGTGCGGCCCTGAGCGAGTTGCCAGGCATTCGGGTTCTCGGCCCCAAGCCGGGGCAGCCGCGCGGCGGTTTGGTGAGCTTCGCCTTTGCCGAAGCGCACGCCCACGACGTGGTGACCTTTGCCGACCAAGACGGCATCGCCCTGCGTGGTGGCCACCACTGCAACCAGCCGCTGATGCGCAAGTTCGGGCTGCCCAGCACCACGCGCGCGAGTTTTTACGTGTACAACACCGAGGCCGAGATCGAGCTGCTGGTGAAATCGATGCGCCGCATTCTGAAGTTCTTCGCCGGTTAAGCCTTTGAAAAGTAGCGCAGACTTCCAGTCTGTTCCGGTTTGCCGCGCCGGGATTGAAACACAGCAGACTGGAAGTCTGCTCCTGGAGTTTGGCCCCTGACTAGTCGAACGCAGATCAGCCGAATCCTTGAGCTCACGCTCAAGGCCACACTCTTCGCGAACACACTCCTTGTGGCCTTGAGCGTGAGCTCAAGGATTCGGCGCACCGCAGCCAGAAAAAACACCTCGTGCTCACGCACGAAGCCACACCGAGCCAAAGCCACCCAGGCAAAGGCACACTCCAGGCCGCACCCGCCCGAACGTGGCCTTGAGCGTGAGCTCAAGGTCTGGAGTTTGGCCGTTTAACTCGTGCCAAGAACCACACAGGTGCTGCGCATCATGTATGGCGATCTGAGCTGATCACTCCGGAGAGTTTCGCAGACTTCGCAACAGCCACCCGCACGTCAACGAACGCATCGAAACCCATGCCGTTGCTACATGCGGTACGCTTCTACCTTAGAGCCTGTCCCAAATTTCCGGATTTTTAAAAAGTGCGCAGAGGTCCATTGGGATTGCGGGCGAACGAGGTGGCACGAATCACCCCAGCGACGTTAAACGGCGGCCCGAATCGATTTTTCCCGCCCCCAAGCGCGGTAGTAAGGTACGGCAAAGCCGGGGCGAGCCCCAGGGTTATTCACATTTTTGCCGGAAAATTGAATTAAGCGGCCAGCGGAAGTGTTATTTCCTCGGCAAGGATTCGTGACACCAGCCAGAGGTTGTGACCGAGTACACTCCAACCCACCGAACGGTAGCGGTTGGCAAACCCTTTACAGCGCAAGCGTCCGCCGAGGCGTTGTTTGAGGATCGCAATGCGCGCTTCGGTCGCCGAACGGCGCCGCTGCAATTGGGCGAAGCGTTTTTCGCTCAAACGCTCCTTGAGCGCGTGCGGATCACGCGGGCATACCGCATCGTAAACGTCTTGTTGCTTGAGCATTGCGGAAGTTTTTTTGGTGGCGAAGCCGCGGTCGGTGCCGACCGCGCTAATCGGCGCACTCAGGTCAAAGCGGTTCTGCCGCGCCAGGCTTTCCTCGAGTTGGCACCATTCTGCCGGAGCCGCGCCCTGGTAGAGTTGCCAGTCGGTGATTAAACCGGAGAGCGCCTCGCTCAACAGCAACGAGTTGCCAAACTCGACTTGGCTCCCTGCTTTGCCGCGAACCAGTACGTTCACATCAAGTTCATGCACGCTGAGGATCTTTTGGTCGTTGGGCACCGGGCGTCCGCCGATGATGCGCTCGTGGGCCTGCTTGATGACGGCGGGCAGTTGGCCGAGCATAGCGTCGATGCGGGTGGTTATCCGCTTGGTTTGGCGTTGGCTGTAATGGGTTTGGCTATACTTCTGCGCCAACAGGTCGCGGTGGCGGCGGGCATGTTCTCCGATCGTGCGTAACAGCGTCTTCATCTTGCGCAGGATCTGTTTACGCGCGCGCTTGGCGTCGTTGCGGCGGCCTGCGTGGGTCATTGACATGCACAACTTGTTCATCTGCTTGGCAAAGCACTCCGGCTCTTCAGGCATACGGTGGAGCAGTCCAGCGCGGCGGATTAAAATCATGGCCTTGAGCAAAGTCTTGGACACATCACGCAACAGCACCCAGTCCACCGGGAAGTGGATGTTGGTCTCCAAGCACGTGCCGTCGATGAGGCAAACATCCATGTCCAGCGGCGCGCTCAACCCGAGTTCAGTGGCGCGATCCTTCTCGCCGCACATCTCCACCAACACTTGCCCCATCCAGCGCACCTGTTCGGCGGTGAAAAACTTCGAGGCCCGCTCCAGCACACTTTTGGACGCCCCCTTGATTCCCTCAAGCGTGCGAACACCGCAAAAATCCGCCAGTAAATCACTTGAGGCAATGCTACGGGAAAGCTCGCGAAAGGATATGTTGCCCAAATGCACCCGCAACACTTCAAAGCGTAACGCTTTGAGCGCAAACTCCATACGCTGGCGTAGTTGTGCGACACTGGCTTGGCCTGCCCCCGCCTTGGCAAAGTCCATCGCCATCGTCTCCAAGTGGCTGCCACGCAACAACGCGTCGAGTCCTTCCAATTGCTGGCGAAACTCGGCGTAATCTTTATTGGCACCGACTGGCGTTAGCGCCGGACGCAACCAGCGTTGCAGGGCAATGGCCGAGGTGGCGGATACGGGTTTTGACTTCATGGCCGATTATAGCGGCTTTTTTTTGACCAAAACCAGGGAATTACCCCTCTTTAGGCATCATTAAACTTATGCTAATAGTTCACTGCTAGGTTTTTATGCTTTCGGGACAGGCTCTGCCTTAGCTGGGGGGACGGATCTCAACTCGTTTTGGGGCCAAACTCCAGCAGCAGACTGGAAGTCTGCGCTACTTCATGCGGCTAAGCCTCGGACGTAATAAGCCATAACCACAGCTCTACGTTAATAACCGCTAGGTTGTTAATAGAGTGTTCTCCTAGGGCACTTCACACCGTCCTGCACCGCGATGCGGTGCAGGACGGCGGCCATCAGGACTCTCTCAACTATCAGTTCTCGATCAGTTTAACCGGTTCGAATCGGGGGGTGAGCAGGTGATTGATGATAAAGGCCAGCAGGTAGGCGCCGCCGCAGAAGCCGAAGAGCATGCCGTAACCCAGGGTGATGTTACCCGCTGCTTGGAAATGGTCCAGCAGGCGGCCTGACACCACGGGAAACAGGATGCCGCCTACCGAGCCCGCCATGCCGCCCAAGCCGACCATCGAGGCTACTGCCCGGTTGGGGAACATATCCGAAACCGTGGAAAATAGATTGGCCGACCACGCCTGGTGCGCCGCACCGGCAAGACCGATGACCACCACGGCCGTCCAGTCGCCGCAATGGGTTGCAAAGGCGATCGGAACCACCGCAAAGGCGAAAATGAGCATGCAGGTTTTGCGCGCCCGCGTGACCGTCCAGCCGCGTCCGGTGAGGTGGCCGGTGACCCAACCGCCGAAGATGCTCAGCACGGTCACGATGGCATAGATCGTCACCAGGTGAACCCAGCTGTTTTTGATGTCGAGGTGACGCGTTTTCTTAAAGTAATCCGGCAGCCAGATCAGGAAGAACCACCATACGGGGTCGGTCAAAAACCGTGCCGCAATGTAGCCCCAGGTCTGGCGATAACGCAGCAGGCTTTTCCACGGGATTTTGGCGGTATCAGCCGGCGCACCGGCGGCGGCTTCATCCTGGGTGATCCAAGCCTGTTCGCCCGCGTTCACCCGTTTCGAGTTGGCTGGGTTGCCGTAGAGCGGGATCCAAAACAGCAGCCAGACAAAACCGGCTAGGCCGGCGATGACGAACGGGCTTTGCCAACCATAGGTGAGCGCCAGCCAAGGGACGATCGCGGGGGCGAGCATGGCGCCGACATTGGAGCCGGAGTTAAACAGGCTCGTGGCGAGGGCCCGCTCGCGTTTGGGGAACCACGTGGCGACCGCCTTGATGGCCGCAGGGAAATTGCCGCCTTCGCCCAGGCCGAGGAAGACCCGCACGCCAAAAAAGCCGCTCAGGCTATGCACTGCCGCGTGCGCCATGGCGGCCACGCTCCACGAGGCGATGGAAACGGCGTAACCGATCTTGGTCCCGTAGCGATCGATCAACCAGCCAAAGCCGAGCAGGCTGATGGCGTAAGCGGCTTGAAAGGCGGAGTTAACCCAACCGAATTGCTCGTTCGTCCAGCCGATTTTCTCGTCCAGGATCGGCTTGATCAAAGAGAGGATCTGGCGGTCCACGTAATTGATCGTGGTGGCGAAAAACAGCAGGATGCAAATGAGCCAGCGGTAGTGACCCGATGACGGCGACAGGTTTTGCAATGCGCGGGGGGGCGGCGGGATTAGGCATGGGGAAAACTGGCAAGATTCCTGGGTGATGATGGTTTTGCAATCCTTTGCACCGTTGGTGCGTGGCTTGGGTGATGGAATCGTCCGAAAAAACCTTATCTTCAGATCTGCGTCTTACCTTGGCGTCTGTGCGCCCAAGCGGCTCGGATGGATTTCGGGTTTAAGGCATTGCATGGGGCCAAAACGGCCCTTTTCGTGGCGCGATGTCTTCACTCAAACTCCTGATTTTTGACTGCGATAGCACCCTGAGCGCGATTGAAGGAATCGACGAACTCGGGCGCTTGCGTGGCCCGGATGTGTTTAAGCGCGTCGAGGAAATGACCAACGAGGCAATGGATGGCAAAATCGCCGTCGAAGCCGTCTTCGGCCGCCGCTTGGAGATCATTCGCCCGAGTTCGAGCGACGTCGCCGCCATCGGGCGCCGTTACATAGAAACCGTTGAGCCTGAAGCCTTGGCCGCCATTGCCGCCGCGCGCGCTGCGGGCTGGACACCGATGATCATCAGCGGCGGTTTTCGTAATGCGATCCGCCCACTGGCCGATTATCTGGGCATTGAGCGAATCGAGGCGGTGGACTTGTTTTTTGACGAGGCGGGCAATTACACCGGTTTCGACGAGGTCTACCCGACCACGCGTTCAGGCGGCAAACCGGAGGTGATTGAGCGCCTCAAGTGTGAGCTTTCTCCTGCCAAGGTCGTGATGGTGGGCGACGGCGCCAGTGACTTGGAGGCCAAGCCGGTGGTCGACCTGTTTGTCGGTTTTGGCCGCTATACGGCGCGTGACAAAGTGAAACGCGAAGCGGCGCAGTTTATTTATAGACTATCCTCGTTGGCTGAAATTCTACCATGAGCACGCCCGCAGACGCCCTGATAGCTGATTTCCCGCGTGCGCTGTCAGCTTACGCCGATCCGGCCAACGGCGGTGTGGTGGAGGTGTTGCTGGGGCGTTTGCAAGCCGAGCCGTTTAACGGCGTGGCCACAGCGATCTTTTTGATGGCGATCCTGCATACGTTTGTAGCGGGGAAGTTCCGGCATTGGGCGCATGAAGCGGAGGCAGCTCATGCGAAGCAGATAAAGCTGCGTCGCGAAACGGTTAAGGACAGCGACGAGGACGGTTATCCTGACGAGGTGAGTTTTAAGGGGCAGATCCTGCATTTTTTTGGGGAGATCGAAGCGATTTTCGGAATCTGGGTAATCGCCCTCGCGGCTGCGGTCACCGCGTTTAAGGGGTGGCCCACGCTGGTGGATTATATCGGCAAAAAAGTGAATTTCACCGAGCCGATGTTTGTGGTGGTGATCATGGCGATTGCCTCAACACGGCCCGTGCTGAGCGTGGCCGAGCAGGGCATGCGCGCGGTGGCGGCTTTGGGGCGCGGGACGGTCGCGGCCTGGTGGTTGGCCATCCTGATCATCGGCCCGATTTTGGGCTCTTTTATCACCGAGCCTGCAGCGATGACTATTTCGGCACTCCTGCTGGCGCGCCAATTTTACGCCCTGAAGCCCTCGATTCGGTTTTCCTATGCGACGCTTGGGCTGTTGTTTGTGAGCATTTCAGTGGGCGGAACGCTGACGCATTTTGCGGCACCGCCCGTGCTGATGGTCGCCGGTCCTTGGAAATGGGACATGCTGCACATGCTGCAGCATTTTGGCTGGAAAGCGGTCGTGGGTATCGCGGTTTCCACGGTGGCTTTTTACCTCGTGTTCCGAAAGGAGTTTTCGGTCTTGCAAGCCCGTCGCGATCAGCAGTCAGAGGGTACTAACCGCACTAAGGAGCGGGCGATTCCGGCATGGGTGACGCTGGTGCAGCTCGGTTTTTTGGCCTGCACGGTTTATTTTGCGCACTATCCGGCGCTGTTTATCGGCGGATTCCTGTTCTTTTTGGCGTTCACGCAGGCGACCGCGCATCACCAGCGCACGCTTGATCTCAAGCCCTCGTTGTTGGTGGGCTTTTTCCTCGCGGGCTTGGTGATCCACGGCGGGCTGCAGGGGTGGTGGATCGAGCCCGTGCTCAAGAGCCTCGGTGAGGTGCCGCTGTTCCTGACGGCCACGGTGCTCACGGCCTTTAACGACAATGCGGCGATTACCTACCTCGCCACCTTGGTCCCTGGTTTTACCGATCCGCTTAAGTACATGGTGGTCGCAGGTGCTGTGACGGGTGGGGGGCTGACGGTCATTGCCAACGCGCCCAATCCGGCGGGCCAGTCGATCTTACAGCCGTTCTTTCCCGAGGGCATTTCACCGCTTGGGTTATTCCTCGGAGCACTCGCTCCAACGGTGGTGATGGCGGCTTGTTTTCTTTGGCTGTAGGCCGGCGGTGGGCAGGGCTGGGAAGTCCCGGTTTTTGGACGGTAATGACGAAGGGATGGGGAGACCCGTTGGGTAAACACCTTGAGCTCACGCTCAAGGCCACAAGGAGTGTGTTCGCTAAGCGCGTGGCCTTGAGCGTGAGCTCAAGGATGAAGTAAACCTCAACGGGCGCGGTGGGGCGATTATGGGGTGGTGGTTATGGTCACGATCGTGGTGGCAACGGGTGGCTTGATCAGGTCTTGCACCACGCGAAGCGCTTCGCGCAGCGGGATGTCGGCAGATGGGTAGCGTTCGTTTTCATCGTCCTCGGGTTCGTCGTCCTCGGAGGTGGAATCTTCGTCTTTTTTGGCCGATTTGGCGCGCGGGGGCGCCGGAGGGGCGAGTAATACTTCGGCAAATTTGTAGTCGGCCGCCGCGAGTTGTTTTCGTTCCGCCTTCATGTTCTTTTTGAAGGTTTCGTCGGCCACCTTTTCGAGCTGCCGCTGCTCCAGATTGAGCGAGGCCGACTTTTGCTCCTGGCGGGTTTTGAACCACTCGATCGCCCGGCGTTGGTAGTCGAATTCAGCGAGATGACTTTGCCGTTGTGCGCTGGCAGTGACCAGTGGGGAGAGTTGAGCAGGAGACAGCGGTTGACCGTTAAACCGACTCGAAGCGATGTGGTCCCAGGCCAGCGCATGGGGCAAATCGGATTCACCGATGGGCAGGAAATTATTGACCGAGGGGAGAACGACATCGGGTTCGACGCCCTTGAGCTGGGTGGAGGCGCCGTTGGGCAGGTAGAATTTCTGGACGGTGAGCTTGGTGGCGCCGCTCTTGGCCCCGCCGCGAGCGAGTTGGGGGACCAGGTTGCGCAATTCTAATACGGTTTGGACGGAGCCTTTACCGTGCGTGGAACTGTCGCCAACAATAACGGCGCGACCATAGTTTTGCAGGGCGCCGGCGACGATCTCGGATGCCGAGGCGCTGAAGCGGGAAACCAGCACGGTTAGGGGGCCGTCGTAGGCAATCGAGGGATCATCATCATCATCGACCTTGATTTCGCCTGAATAGGCGCGCACCTGGACAACGGGGCCGTTTTTGATGAACAATCCGGTCAGTGAGATCGCCTCACTGAGCAGACCGCCGCCGTTACGGCGCAGGTCCAGAACGAGACCCTGAATCCGGGCAGTTTTCATACGGGTAAGGATGTCCTCGATGTCCTTGGTGGCGCTGTTCTGGGCCTTGCCTTCACCCGACATGTCGGGCCCGTAAAACGTGGGCAAGGTGATGACGCCGATGGGGGTGATTTTACCTTCGGCGTCAGGCACCTCGAAAATCGCACCGTGGGCGCGGGACGAGTCCAGATTTACGACGTTGCGGGTGATCACGATTTGTTTACGGGTGGCGGAGGTGGCTCCGTCCACCGGTTCGATCAGCAGGTGCACGCGCGTGCCTTTGGCTCCGCGAATCATGTCAACGATCTTGCGCAGTTTCATGCCGATGACCTCGACGGGTTCTCCGCCATCCTGGGCGACGGAAATGATCTTGTCGTTGGCCTTGATCTGTTTGTCCAAGTCGGCGGGGCCGCCGGGTATGACGTCTTTGATCACGCATTGGTCATCATCGATGCTCAACAGGGCGCCAATGCCCACCAGTTGCAGGCGCATTTGGATGCCGAAATCCTCGTAGGTGTCGGCCGAGAAGTAGGTGGAATGAGGGTCGTAAAGCCGGGCGATACAGCCGAGGAACATCTCGGAGATGTCGGAGCTCTCGATGTCGCTCATGTTTTTGAGGAGGCGGGCGTAGCGTTTGCCGACGTTTTTCTTGGCCTCCTCAAGAGACTTTTTATTGAGGACCTCCTTGATCAATTCGAAGCGCAGGCGTTGGTTCCATAGGCTGTCGGCGTCGTCCACCGTGGCCGGCCACGCAGCCTTGGAGCGGTCGATCAGAAAGCTGTCGTTGGTGGTTAAGTCGAATTTCCCTTTTAATACCTGTTGGATCCATTCGACCCGCTCGGTGACGCGTTTTTGGTAAACCGTGAAAATGGCGTAAGCCGCATCGATTTTGCCCATCGAGGTGAGGGTCCAATAAAGCGAGTCGGGCTTATAGCGTTCGACGAAATCGGCTTTGTCGGTTTCGAGAAAAAAGAGGCGCTGTCCGTCCAAGGCGGTTAGGTAATCGGGGATCACCTCTGCATAGGTCGCTGTTTTAACGGCATCTCGATTGTAATGAACCTCTTCGAGCAGCTTGATCAGGGTTCGGGCCTCAATGTCGAGCAGGGGTGGTGCGCGGAATCGTGATTCCTGTTCGGCGCAGGCCCCAGTTGTGAAAAGGAACGGCAGCAGGGCAAAGCAGGCGAGGCGCGCGAGACGGGTGAGCAGGTGCATTAAAATGGGGGGATCGCTTAGGCGGTTCTAGGGGTAAAGATAACAGGTAAAGAAGGGGGATCGTCGCGAACGGTCAAAGCCCAGGTTTCAGCGGCGGTTAAGGTGGTCGCGGGCTTGGTCGAGCCGGCGTTTTTCTTCCGCGCTAAGGGATTGGAATCCGTGGCTGTTGATTTTGTCGAGGATGCGATCGACCTCCGCTTTGAAGTCGGCGACGCCGCCTAGGTTGATTTTAAAGGCCGGGGCAGGGCTGGTGGTTTTACGGCTGCGGCGGAACCAGCGAGGCAGTTCGATGGCGGGTTTGCTGTTAAACAAGGGCGCTTCATTAAGACGCGTCGCTCTGAAATAGAGCCAACCCGCTGCCATTCCGCCGAGGTGGGCAGAATGCGCCATGGTAAACCAGGAGGTACGGCCGGGAATTTCGAGTAAAACCAAGCCGAGGACGTCGATGCACAACAAACCAAGGGCAAGGTGCTTAGCCTTCATTCCGACATCCACCATGAAAATGGCGATCGGCTGCTCCGGGTTGAGGCAGGCGAACAGCACGATCAGCGCACTGACGCCGGCGGAGGCACCAAACAGCCGTTCGGCACCTGTCCAGTTGACCGCCAGCCACGTCACGCCGCCTAAAATCACGGCAGCGACAAAGACCTGTAAAAAACGTTTGGGGCCGATTTCGGGGATGACCGCGCGGCCGAAAACGAAGATCGCCAGCAGGGTAAAAAGGAGATCGAAGAGGTTTTTCGGGTCGTGCAACAGGCCATGAGTGGCAAGCGACCAGACGAAGCCGGTTTTAATACATTCAGGCGAAAGCGTTAGGCTGCGAAAAAACAGGGCGGCAAAGTCGCCGCCGAACCAGCCGAGACAGATGTTTTCGATGACAAAAGCGGCCACAAGGGTGCCCATCAGCCATTTAAGGGCCGAAAGGGGGGGGCGCTCATCTTGGTCGCGCATGTAGGGTCGATCGAAAATCATGCTGGCCCAAAACATGTAAAGCGGGGCGAGAAACACAAGCCGCCAACCACGGTCTCCTGTGTTTTGGTCCGTCGAGGTGGGGCGGGCTTACGGACCCCGGTTAATTGTTGGTGGCGGTCGGTTTGGCCGCTTGACAGTTTTAGGCATTCGGTTTTCGTGCGAAATATGGCTAACAAAGCAGACAAGTGGGAGCAAAACATCGCCGGTAAATTCTTCGTCGATCAGCAATGCATCGACTGCGACCTCTGCCGCGAAACCGCACCGGAGTTTTTCAGCCGTCACGATGAGGGCGGTTATTCTTTCGTGCACAAGCAGCCGGTGACCGAGGATGATGTCGCCCTGTGCATGGAAGCTCTAGAGGGTTGCCCAGTCGAGGCCATCGGTAACGACGGCGACGCCTGATTAGACCATTGGTCTTATAACCTGGTTTTTTAAACCCGCCTTAACCGGCGGGTTTTTTGTTGGGCAGCCGCGACAGCTGTGCGCCGTCTGGCGGCTTCTTTTGTCGGTAAGTACGAGTCTTGTTAACACGTTTTCGTGGGTTGGCTAACAATGGACTTGTTCTCACCCGGGCGCTTCGGTAGGTGTAGCGAAACCGCGCCGCGCCATGACACTCGCCACACCCACCACCGCTTCGACCGTTGAGACGGATCGGCGCCATGTGTGGCATCCGTTTAGCCAGATGCGCGAATACGCTTCCTTACCTCCTTTGGTGATCGCTTCGGGTCGGGGCGGCTGGCTCACCGATACCGAGGGGCGCACCTACCTCGATGGCACCGCCTCGATCTGGACCAATGTTCACGGCCACAACGACCCTGATCTTAACGCCGCGTTGATCGACCAGCTCGGCCGCGTTGCCCACGCTACTTTGCTCGGCCTTGCCCACGCCCCCGGCGCGGATTTGGCCGCGGAGTTGGTCAGCCTCGCCCCGCGCGGGCTCGAGCATGTTTTTTACACCGACAACGGTTCCGGTGCGGTTGAGGTCGCCCTCAAACAATCGTTTCAATTTTGGCAACTCGCCGGTCGCCCCGAAAAGCGCGGGGTCATCGGTATGGCCGGGGGTTATCACGGCGACACGTTCGGGACCATGGCGGTGGGCGACAGTGGCTTTTTTCACGACCGCTTTCGCCCCTGGTGTTTTGGGGCCGATCACTTTCCGGCTCCTGCGGCCGATGACGCGACCGCCAGCTTGGCGGCGCTCGCCGCGTTGTTGCAGGCCAAGGCCGACGAGACGGCCTGCCTCATCATTGAGCCCTCCGTTCAAGGCGCCGCCGGAATGCGCCTGCAACCTCCCGGGTTTATTCGCGCGGTGGCCGAACTGTGCCGGGCCCACGGGGTGCACCTGATCATGGACGAGGTGTTTGTCGGCTTTGGCCGCCTCGGGCCGATGCTCGTTTGTACCCAAGAAGGGGTGACGCCCGATTTTCTGTGTTTGGCCAAGGGGCTCACCGGCGGATACCTGCCGCTGGCCGCGACCCTGGTGCGCGGTGAAATTTACGACGCCTTCCTTGGCGCCTACGAAAGCCGGAGGGCGTTTTTCCACGGGCATACGTTTACCGGCAACCCTCTGGCGGCGGCCGTCGCTTTAGCCAACATTCGCAAACTGCGCCCGCTCATCGAGAGCGGCGTGATCGCGGCGCGCGCCGAGGTGTTTGGGCGCTTGCTGACCGAGGCGTTTGCCGGGCACCCGCATGTGTCAGACCTGCGCCAGCGCGGGTTGACCTCTGCCATCGACCTCGCGCCCGCGGGCGGCGGGGTGTATCCGGTGGCGTTGCGCGCGGGTTTGCAGGTCTGCCTGCGCGCCCGTGATCACGGGCTTTTGCTGCGCCCACTCGGTGATTCTCTTCTGCTCGTGCCGCCGCTTTGCCTGGATCAGGCCGAGCTCGGCGAACTGGTTAACCGCACCCGTCGCTCCATCGACGACACCCTCCCTTTCCTCGTATGAACTCCACCACCGCCACGACCTCCGCCACGCCCGACTTGCGCGCCATTCGAGCGCTCTACGACCTGCCATTCCCTGAGCTGCTGTTCCGCGCCATGCAGGTGCACCGCACGCACCACGACGCAGACGCGGTGCAGCTCTGCACCCTGCAGTCGATCAAGACCGGCCGCTGCCAGGAAGACTGCAAATACTGCCCGCAATCCGCTCACCATCCCGACGCCGCGCTGCTGCCCGAGCCGCTCATGGCTACCGAGCAAGTTCTCGTCGCCGCCCGCGCGGCCAAGGCCGGCGGGGCTTCGCGCTTTTGCATGGGCGCGGCCTGGCGCGAAGTGCGCGACGGCGCCCAATTCGACTCCGTGCTGAACACCGTTCGAGGCGTGGCCGACCTCGGTCTCGAGGTGTGCTGCACCCTCGGCATGGTCCAAGAACACCAGGCTGTTCGCCTCAAGGAGGCCGGCTGCAAGGTTTACAACCACAACCTGGATACGTCGCGCGAGTTTTACCCCGAGATCATCACCACCCGCACCTACGACGACCGCCTGACCACCCTGGAAACGGTGCGCCGCGCCGGCCTCGAAGTGTGCAGCGGCGGCATCATCGGCCTGGGTGAATCCCTCGACGACCGCATCAAGCTCCTGCACGAACTCGCCAGCCTCAGCCCCCATCCCGACTCGGTGCCGATTAACTCCCTCGTCCCCGTCGAAGGCACCCCGATGGCGGAAAACGACCCGGTCGATCCGATCGAGTTCGTCCGCGTGATCGCGGTCGCGCGTATCCTCATGCCGAAGACGATGGTCCGCCTCTCGGCTGGGCGCACCCACATGAGCGATGAGCTGCAGGCGCTGTGTTTCTCGGCGGGCGCCAATAGCATTTTCCTTGGTGAAAAACTCCTCACTACGCCCAATCCCGGCCGCGGTGAAGATTTCACCCTGCTGCGTCGTCTCGGCATGCACCCGCTCGGCGGCGAAATGCCGGTCGAAGACGATCGCGCCGGCGAAGACGGCACGTGGGCGAAAGCCTGCACTTCGCAGGGCTGCGGCCATGACCATTCCCACGAGGGCGCGGGTCATCATCATCACCACTGAGCCTGACGGTCCGGGGTTAATCACTCCACTCGCCGCATGCAGACGATTCTTATTTCCGGTGCCGACACCGGGATCGGCAAGACGCGCGTCACCGCAGCGCTGGCGCGTGCTTTGGCGGCGCGCGGCGGGCGCGTGCAGATCGTCAAGCCGGTTGAAAGCGGAGTGCGCGATGCGGCGTATCTGGGGGACGCTGAGTGCGCGGCTGCGCTTGCCGGACTGCCGGCGTCGGTCGCGGTGACGCTGCGCCGGTACGCGGCGGCGATCAACCCGCTTGATGCGGCCGCAGCCGAGGGCGGCGCCCTGGCGTGGGATGACGTGGTGGCGGATTATCGCCGGCTGCCGGACTGCGATTGGCGCCTGGTTGAGGGCGCAGGCGGGCTGGCCGTGCCGCTGGACGCGAGCGGGCGCGACTGGGCCGATTTCGCCCGCGCGATTGGCGCTGATTCCGTGGTGTTGGTCGTGGCCGACCGACTCGGTGCGATTAACCAGTCCCGTCTCGTTTTGGATTACGCCCGGTCGCGTGGCCTGCGTGCCGGTATTTGGTTAAACCAAGTCGGCGGTCCGCCGTCGCCAGAAGTCGCCACCTCCACGCGGAAAACCCTGGCCGTCCTTGGTCTGCCGGTCTGGGGCGAGTTGGCCTATGGAGCGGTTACCCCTACGCAATTTTCGGCAGACGTACTGGCGGCCCCATTACCATCGGGCGCGCCGGTGAGTTTACCGTTAGCCGGTGCGTTACCATCCGGAGCGCTGGCCGAGCGGGTGGGGGAGCGCTTGGCGGAGCGCACCCAAGCTGGGTTGCGACGCTCGCTGCGGGTTTATTCGGGAGACGCCGCTGTTTTGAATTTATCGAGTAACGACTACCTCGCACTCGCCCATGATCCGGTGGTGGCGGCGGCGGCGGCACGCACCGCCTGGGACGAAGGCACGTCGGCGGCCGCCTCGCCGCTGATCACAGGTTGGCGGCGCGCCCACGCCGAGTTGAGCGCGACCTTGTGCGCCTGGCACGGGTTTGCCCACGGGCTGATTTGGAGCAGCGGTTACGCGGCTAATGGCGGGGTGTTGGGGACGCTGCCCAAGCCCGGCGATCTGGTGCTGGCCGATCGCTTGATCCACCACAGCATGGTGGCGGGCATCCTGCGCAGCGGGGCGCGATTGCGCCGTTATCCGCATCTCGATCTCGATGCATTGGAGCGCGAACTGCTCGCCGCCGAACCGGGCCGTACCGTGTTTGTGGTGACGGAAAGCGTATTCAGCATGGACGGCGATTACCCAGATCTGCGGCGGATCGCCGAGCTGCGCCATCGTCACGGGTTTTGCTGGATTCTCGACGAGGCCCATGCCCTCGGTTGGTACGGTATGACGGGCGCGGGTTTGGCCGAGGAACAGGGCGTGGTGGCCGACGTCGATGTGCTGGTCGGCACCTGCGGTAAGACTCTCGCCTCGGGCGGTGCCTACACCCTGTTTCACCACGAGCTGTGGCGCGACGCGCTGATTAACGAAGCTGGTGAATTTATCTACTCCACGGCTTTGCCACCGCCCTCGGCTGCGGCGGCGCGGGCGGCGGTCGGGCGTGTGCGCGAATTGGCGGCCGCCGACCAAGTCGGGTGGAAACACGCGTCCCGGCGCCTGCGTGAGCGGCTGCGCGGGGCGGGCTGGGACGCGCCCGAAGGCGACGCGCCCATCGTGCCCATTATGATCGGCGACGCGGGGCGGACGGTGGCGTTGGCCACGCACCTGCGCGCGGCGGGCATCGGGGTGGCGGCGGTGCGGCCGCCTACGGTTCCCGAAGGCACGAGCCGACTGCGACTGTCGTTGCAACGCACGTTCAACGAGGCGGACGAAACGCGCCTGCTGGTGGCGTTGGCCGCCGGACGGGAGTTGTCGTGAGGATCGCTTGGATACTGGGCTGGGCGGTGCCGGCGGGCTGGTTTGCGCCACTGGTACAGGCGGCATTTCCCGACGACGAACATCACTTTTTTTCGGCTGAGCCGAATTGGCTGGAGCACCTCCGTGCGGGCGGGCCGTGGGATTCGGTGGCGGGCTATTCGCTGGGTTCGCTGCTGCTGTTGCAGGAGGCTGCGGCGGTGGCGCAACTGACGCCGCGTGTCGTCTTGCTCGCGCCGGTGCTGGCGTTTGCACAGGAGGAGGCATTGGGCGGGAAAGCGCCACGCACTCAGGTGCGTTATCTGGCGCGCTGGGTGCGGCGTGATCCGGTCGCGGCGTTGGCGGATTTTTATACGCGCGCCGGGCTGCTGGGCTGTGAGAGGGCGGGACCACTCGTGTCCGCCGAGGAGTTACAATGGGGGTTGGATAAACTCGCTCAGGACCGCTGTGACGCGCCGTGGCCGCAGGGCTGGACGGGTTACGTCGGTGACGAGGATGCGCTGCTGGACGCGGGGATGTTGGTGCGGATTCAGCCAGCGCTTAACGCGGTGGACGGCGCCAGCCACCACCCGGAAGCATTGTTGCACGCGTGGGCGCGTGATTACCAATGAACCCCGCGCCCACCTCCCCCACGACGACCTCTCTCGCGCACGTGCGCGACAGTTTTGGCCGTGCGGCCGGCACCTATGCCGGACACGCGGCGGTGCAGGTGGCGATGGCCGAGTGGCTGGCCGAGTGGCTTCCGACGGAACGCAGCGGTCGGGCGCTGGAGCTGGGTGCAGGCACGGGCGTGTTTACCCGGCGGCTGTTGCCCTGGACCGGCGCGTTGACGGCCACCGATATGGCGGAAGCGATGTGCAACGAAGGCCGCGCCGCGTTGCCGCAGGTGCCGTGGCGGGTGATGCGCGCCGAGGCACCGGAGCGTGAGCTGGCGTGCGACTGGATTTTTAGCAGCAGCATGCTGCAATGGATGGAGGATCCTCGGGCGGTTTTCGCCTCCTGGCGCGAAGCCCTCAAGTCCGGCGGACGGGTGCTCGCCGGTTTATTCGTCGAAGGCAGTTTGTCCGAACTGCGGGCGCTGACCCCGGGGTCGAGCCCGTTGACGTGGCGCACTCCGGCGGTGTGGGACGAAGCGCTCGAACGCGGCGGGCTGCGGCGCGTGCGCAGCGAGGAGAGCACCCGGGTGTTTTATCAAAAAACGGCGTTGGACCAGTTGCGCAGCCTGCACGGGGTGGGCGCGGCTCCGGTGACGCAGTTCGCCCCAGGGCGGTTGCGGAGTGTGTTGCGCGAGTACGAGGCGCGCCACCGCGACGAGCGGGGCGTGCCTGCGACCTGGGTGTTTTACCGCTTCGAAGCCGAACGGGTGGATTGAATTCGTACCCGTTAACTCTGGCCCCAGTTGGCCTGATTTTCCGACGTTGAAATCGCGTATAAGCTCGGACTGTTAACGGCAGGGGCTTTTCCTCATCAATTGGAAGTGATTGGGGATGAGCGGAGTAACTTTGGGCTAGACGAAAGAGGCGATTTTGCTTCTGCTTGGGTGGGATGAACTCTGAACCAGACGAAGCGAAGAGCGCAAAAACGGGGGACCGGCAATTGCAGGTGCGGGTGGCCACAACCGATGAGCAGGAGTGGTTCGACCAGCAGCTGCGCGAGAAGCATTATCTAGGGCCAGGGCAGCCGGTGGGAGACTACCTGAGGCAGGTGGTCGAACGAGGCGGGCAGGCGGTGGCCCTGTTGGTGTGGGGCCCGGCGAGCTATGCACTCAAAGACCGGGATCTATGGATTGGCTGGAGTGCTACCACGCGGGTGGAGCGGCTCAGTCTGATTGTGCAGAACAGGAGATTCCTTCTGCTCACCCCGAAGGGTTCCGAGCCGAACCTGGCTTCGCAGGTGCTCGGGTTGGTGCTGCGAGAACTCGCAGGGCATTGGCACGGCGAGTTTGGTTACACCCCGCTGCTCGCCGAAACCTTTACCGATCCGGAGTGCTTTGAGGGGACCTGCTACAAGGCGAGCAACTGGACGGCTGTGGGCACGAGTGCCGGTTACAGTCGGCACCGGGCGGACTTTTACGTGGCCAACGACAGTCCCAAGAAGCTGTGGATGCGCGAGCTCAAGGCTAACGCGCGAGGCTGCTTGCGCGGGGCGGATTTACCCGAGGAGCACCGGGCCGGGCTGCGAGCAGCCCCCTCGGGCACGATGCCACTGCGAGTCGCGCAAATGTGCAGCCTGCTGGAGCTCTTGCGCACGGTGCCCGACCCGCGCGGGGCCAACACCACGTTTCGTATCGGCCCAGTGCTCACGCTGGTGGCCATGGCACTGATGGCCGGCCGGCGCGAAATCGCCGAGATCGCGCGCTTTGCCACCACCCTCAGCCAAGCCCAGCGCCGCGAGCTGTGCCTGCCGCGCAAGGCCGGGACGAAAGCTTTCTGGTCGGTGCCTGGGTACGGTGTTTTTTATCAGGTCCTCACCCGGCTCGATCCGACCTGCTTCGCCGAAAAACTCAGTGGCTGGCTGGCCGCCCAGGCCGGCAATTTACCCCTGGCCCTAGCCATGGACGGCAAGATGATCCGCAATCAAGTGGGCCTGCTGACCCTGGCCGACCACGAGGACGGAACGCCGTATACGGTGGCGGTCATCGACCAAAAAGAGGGTACCGCTCGCAGCGAACAACCCAGCGCTACCCAGGCGATCCTCAACGGTCCGGCCCTGGACGAAAAACTGATCACCGCCGACGCCCTGCACTGCCAAAAAGACACGGCTCGTGCCATCGTCGAACGCGGCGGCGATTACCTGCTGCAACTGAAGGGTAACCAGCCCAAGATGCACGCCTGCGCTCAGGCCTGCGATCTCCCTGGCTCCCCTTTTTTGCCCACACCGAACCTGGCCACGGACGCATCAACCAGTGGGAGTTGACGGCCCTGGCCCTTGAGCCCGCCACGATCGGGCTACCCTTCGTGCGCACGCTGCTCATCGTGCGCTCACACCGCGTGATCAAGCGCACCGGTGAGGGTAAACCGCTTACGCGATACTACCTGTCGAGCCGTCCGCCCGACTCGCATGCCCCGGCACAATGGCTCGGCTTGATCCGCGGTCACTGGGCCGGAGTTGAAAACCGCAACCACTGGCGCCGCGACGCCCTCTTCGGCGAGGACCAGTCTCGCACTCGCAACGTCAATGCCCTAGCCAACCTGGCCCTGCTTCGTAGTGCCGTCCTGCGCCTGTTCGCCTCCTTTTTTCCTTCCTCCTCGACTCCTTCCATCATCGAAACTCTCCACTCAAATCCCTCTCGCTGTCTCTCCCTTGCCTCAAACCTTCCTCGCTAAAACAAAAGACCCTGCTGTTAACGGGGATCAGCGGCTGAGGGGCGTAAATGCAGTGCGAAAAAAACCTGTGCCTCGATGAGCCACCGGGGATTGCGGAAAATGTCGTGCGTCGTTTCCGCTAGAATTACCAACTGCGGTGGGTGCTCCGCCTTGGCTCTCAGCGCATCGGCAAAAAGTTGCGCCTGCTCAACTGGAACGATGTTGTCGCGGACTCCGTGGACGAGTAGCAGGGGCGGAACGTTTCGAGTTATATATTGAAGCGGGCTCGCGGCTCTTACCTGAGTGCGTTTGTCTTTAAGTGAGCCTGCGAATAAAGCCACCAGCGCCTCTTGACGTTTTTTATCCTGCGCCTGCTCGAACAAGCGCTCCATGTCGCTCGGACCCGAAAGGCTACACACGGCTTGCACGGCATTTCCCCCATTCGTCGTGACGGCAAAAAGAGCACTCAAATGACCTCCGGCTGAATGCCCGATTATTCCTATGCGTTTAGGATCAAAGCCGTAGGTGCTGGCGTGCGAACGAAGCCACTGAATGGCCGTGCGTACATCGTCGATTTGTGCCGGAAATGGTGCCTCTCCACTTAATCGATAGTTGATACTCGCTACGGCATATCCCTGCGCAAAAAAGGGCTTTAATGGATGCGAACGTTTGTCGCCTTCGCGCCAGCCTCCGCCATGAATCCACACCAATAGGGGAGGCGGCGTGTGGGTAATTTGTGCTGGTACAAATAGGTCTAAACGTTGGCTGGGACCACCACCAACAACATAGGCTTGATCGATTAGCGGAGGCGTTGTCGTTGCCTCAGCCAAGATAGGCATGAGTAGAAGTGCAGCTAAACGCAGGTGTCGCCAATAATGGCTAAAAACGGGGCAGTTGTGCATAGGATATCATTTCAATCGGAGGATGTGTTCAGTGTTTAACAACTAGAACCGAAGGCACTCCGCGATTCCGCTACGTTTGCCGTGCTGAGTGCAATGACAGACTCATTTCGTTTGGGGTAATTGTAGTTTATTGGTTCTTCCGCATTTTTTGATTTTTAGACCGGAAGCGGTTGATAAAAAAACGACAGCTTGGGGCTTACGTCTAAACGCCCAACTTCACCGTTACCCGCGCCCGCTCAAACTCCGCCACCGTCAGAAACGGTTCGGGCCTCAGACCGCGCAGGTGGTGCCTCTGGATGGATAATCATGTCCACCGCATCGAATTCAAAAGCGGCGGCCACGTCCAGTCCACCGCTCTGCCGCCGTCGTTTCTCGCCGACCACTTAACGCAGCTCTCGTGGCTCTATTAATATCCATGCTCGCGAGCACATCCTCTTCCAGTCGTCCACATTGCATCATTGTCACTCAGTCCACCTTGGCTAACGTCACCCTCCATGTCGCACGGCGCAGATGATTTCACGCAACGTATCGAGCGTTTGAACTCTATTGGTATCGCGTTATCGGCGGAGAAAAATCCGGTTAAATTGCTGGAGCAGATTTTGCACGGAGCCAAAGCCATCACGCACGCGGATGGCGGCACCATTTATTCGATAAGTGAAGGCGGCCAATTATACTTTGAGACCTTGAGTTCAGACTCGCTGAAGATGTGCCTGGGCGGCACCACGGGTAAGCCGATTCCGTTTAAACCTGTTCCTCTGTACCTGCCTGATGGTGCGCCCAATCGAAGTTCGATCGTCGCCTGTGCCGTGCTTGATGGCACAACGGTGAATATCCCAGATGCCTACCATGCGCCGGGTTTTGATTTTTCTGGAACGCGCGCCTTCGATCTCCAGACGGGATATCGTTCCACTTCGTTTTTAACGGTGCCGTTGCGCAATCATGAGGCGGAGATCATTGGGGTGCTTCAGTTGCTCAATGCGCGGGATGAGTCGGGCAATATCGTGCCGTTTAGCGAAACCGATCAGCGTTTGACCGAGAGTTTGGCTTCCCAAGCCGCCACAGCGCTGACCAAACATGCCCTTATCGATGGAATGAAAAACCTGTTGGAGGCGTTCATTCGTTTGATCGCTACGTCGATTGATGAAAAATCGCCCTATACTGGCGGTCACTGTAAACGCGTTCCCGAACTCACCATGATGTTGGCGGATGCGGCGGCACGTTGTGATCACGGTCCGCTTAAGGATTTCTCTATGACTGAGGCGGATCGGCACGAACTGCGCTTGGCGGGTTGGCTCCATGATTGCGGCAAAATCACCACGCCTGAATGGGTGATGGATAAAGCAACCAAGTTATCAGGAGTTTTCGATCGTATTGGATTAATTGAAACGCGATTTTCGGTGCTCAAACGTGACGCGGAGATCGACATGTTGAGGGCTGTTATGAGTGGAGGAGATCGCAGCGTAGCCGAGATTGAGTATGGGCGTATCTGTGCGAATCTCGATGACGAGATCGGCTTTCTGCGTCGTGCCAATACAGGGGGCGAATTCATGCGGCCCGAAGATCAACGGCGCGTGCATGACATTGCTGCACGGACGTGGCTTGCCCCGGATGGCAGCTCGCTACCGATTTTGAGTCCCGATGAGGTGAAGCACCTTACGATCAGCAAGGGGACCCTTAGCCACGAAGAACGAGACATCATTAACCACCATATTGTGGTGACGATTAACATGCTCGAGGCATTGCCGTTTCCTAAGCACCTGCGGCGAATTCCTGAGTTTGCCGGTGGTCATCATGAGCGCATGGACGGCAAGGGTTATCCAAAAGGGCTGACGCGCGACCAAATGTCCGTTCAGGCGCGAGTCCTCGGAATTGCCGACGTATTTGAGGCGCTGACTGCCAGTGACCGCCCCTACAAAAAAGCGATGCCTTTGTCGCAGGCGCTGACCATTCTTGGCCGAATGAAGCTCGAGGGGCACATTGACCCGGATTTGTTCGATATCTTCATCGGCGAAGGCGTGTGGCTGGACTATGCCAAACGCTTTTTACCACCGGAGCAGATCGATGCCGTTGAGGTAACCGCGTTGCCCGGTTACAGCCCGTTATTGCCCTCCTGATTCTGCTTAATTCGGTTCGCTACTTGCCTGCGGTGTATAGCCCGTTTTTTTTAATAAGTACGCTTTACAGTGAACACCCGTCGGCGTCACCCGCGGGGGTTTCGCAGTTGGGGCGCGCAATCACTCCGGGATACGGTTCGTGCGCAAAGAGCTTGTGCGGCTCCTTCAGCAGGTGCTGGTCGCACACTGCGAACAACTGTGCTTCGGACTCGGTGCGGCGCATGTCGTGTAAAAACTCGCCAGTTCCGTCCACACTTTGGCCGACGAAGTTGAGGTATTTCTTCATCTTGTTGACGTGGATGCGCTCGTCCAAACCGACGACTTGGGTGGCGCGGTAAAGGCGTTCCACGTACTCACGTACATCGCCTAGCGTGATCGCGGTCACGGGTTGTTGCGCAAAGGCTTCACGACATTGGCGGAAAATCCACGGGTTGCGGATGGCGTGGCGGCCGATCATCACGCCGGCGGCGCGGGTCTGCTCCAGAACGCGCACAGCGGTGGTCGAGGAGGTGATGTTACCGTTGGCCAGCAGGGGGCATTTTACGCGTTCGGTGGCGCGGGTGATGTAGTCGTAGTGCACCTCGCTGCGGTACATTTCTTTGACCGTGCGACCGTGCAAGCTGAGCAGGTCGACGTCGTGTTTGTTAATCAGATCGAGGATGCGCTCGAAGTGCGTGGTGTCCTCGAAACCGATGCGCATTTTGACGGTGAAGCGGCCCGGAATGGCTTGGCGCAAGGTGCCGAGAATTTCGTCGATCTTGGCGGGATCGCGCAACAGGCCGCCACCGACGTTTTTCTTGTAAACTTTGGGTGCGGGGCAGCCCATGTTGAGGTCGACGCCGGCCACGGGATGGGCGAGCAACTCGATGGCGGAGCGGGCGAGGTGCTGGAGATCTTCGCCGATTAACTGGGCAAAGACGGGGCGGCCTGTGGCGTTCTCGTCGATGGCGCGCAGGATGTGTTTTTCGAGGCGCGACTGGGCGTGGACACGGAAAAACTCAGTAAAGAAGTAATCGGGCGCGCCGTAGTGGGCGATCACACCCATGAAGGCCAGATCGGTGACATCCTGCATCGGCGCAAGGGCCGTGAGAGGCGTGCCGGGGAGGATCGATGCGGGCAGGGGAAGGCCGGAGGACGGACTAACTGCAGGCAGGACGGCCGAAAAGGAGGCGCGCACTGGGGCGCCGGGTTTACTTGTCATCTTCGTCTTCGCCCTCGGCTGACTCGGGATCTTCGTTTTGCTGGCTGAGCACGCGCTGGAGGATTTCCGTCATGTCCTCGACTGAATCGTAAACTTTTTTGGCGACGAAGAGCGGGCGGCGGTGCTGGAGGGCGAGCACGGTGGAATCGCTGGGGCGAGCGTCGAGTTCGACGATTTTTTTGCCCAACTCGTTTTCCATGCGGATGAGAATGCGCGCGAAAAAGGTGCCGTCTTTGACGTCGTTGATCACCACGTGGTCGAGCGAGGCGCCCAGGCCGGTGAGGATGTGGCCGATGAGATCGTGGGTGAGCGGGCGCTCTTTTTTGATGCCGTCGAGGGTCATCTGAATGGCGTTGCCCACCGAGTGGTCGACGTAGATGACGAAGGTCTTGTGATCGTCGCCGAGGAACACCGCGCAGCCGTTGGAGGTGGGCATGACACCTTTAACAATAACGGGTACGACGTCGTTTTTCATGGGGAGGAAACGTGGTGGTGGTGGCGGCAGGCTGCAAGTGTGCGCATAGAATTACTCGAAACCGAGAAGGTGGATGCCCCAGGATTTGGCCTGGGCAATGACGGCGGGTTTATCGATGAGGATGACGCGCTGGCTCTCAAGGGCGGCGGCTTTGAGGCCGGCTTCGCGCATGGTTTCGAGGGTTTTGAGGCCGAAACAAGGGACGTCGAAACGGTAATCTTGGCGGGCTTTTACGGTTTTAACAAAGAGGGCGTCGTCGGTTTTGAATTCGCCGGCGCGGCGCAGCATGGCGTCGGTGCCCTCGAAGGCCTCGACGGCGAGGACGGTGCCTTTGCGCACCACGCAGCCTTGGCCGATGTCGAGGCGGGCGGATTCTTTGGCGATTTGCACGCCGTGGGCCACGTAGTCGGCGTCGATGGGGAAACTGCGGCCGGTCATGCAGCCGGGGGAGGCGAGGTGTTCGTCGATAAAACTGCGGGCGTCGAGCAGGTGAACACCCAGTTTTTCGATCTCTTCGGCGATGGCGCCGAAGATGGTTTCGGCGTTGCGGCGCTTCAGCGACATGAGGATGCGGGCGGCCTTGAGGTCGGGGTGAAGGCCTTTAAAGAGGCGGCGCGGGGTGATTTGGCCGGCCATGAGTGCGTAACCGGCGTCGAAATCCTTGAGGGTGGAGAGCATTTTACCCAGTTGGCCGACCTTGATGATGCGGCGCTCGGAGGCGGGGACGGAGTCGATGAGATCGGCACGGGTTTCCTCCTCCATGGCGATGAGGCGAAGGGGGACGCCGGCGCGGCGAATGGACTGGGCGATGAGCACCGGATAAATGCCTTGGCCGGCGATGAGCGCGATGGGGCGCTTTGGATTAAAGTCGGGAGGAAGGAATGCGGACAGCACAGGCGCAGGTTGCAGGGTTGGCGGGCGTGCGAAAGCCCAAAAGGGGGCGACGTGGTTATGCTGCGTGGAAAGCGTAGGGTTAATAACGCCGGATGGATAATTTGGGGTGGGCAACGTCGAAGCCTGGAGGGCCCACGCTGATCGGGGTTTTAGCGGAAAACACCTTGAGCTCACGCTCAAGGCCACGGGAATCGAGCCACGGAGCGATGGGCTACTTACCGCGTGACCAAGAACGCAAAAGACCTTGGATGCAGGCCTGGGAGAAGGGGCGGCTTGAGGCGCGGCAAAAGGGGTTTGGGTGGTTTTGCGCGACTCAGTTTCACGTGGCGTGAAATTCGTCTTGCCGCCGGAAGAAAAGCCGACGTAGTAACGCCCTCCCCCGAGCTGTAACACGCTTCCGGGTTTTAGTTCTTAGCCACATCTTCTTTTTCGCTTCGTTGCTCAGGTTTTTCGTTAAGTCGATAAAACCGTGAAAATGACCGTGAAAAGCAGTTCAGTGATAAGACCTAAGTAATGAGTTCCGAGTGAGTAGGGGGTCGATAGCTCAATGGTAGAGCAGCATCCTTTTAAGTTGTTGGTTCCGGGTTCGAATCCCGGTCGACCCACCACCGGAACGCATTGATTACGAGGGTTATACTAACCGTTTTTTTGCCCTTGAGGCAGTAATTCTGCCCCTCCGTGACAGCCACACCAACAGCCACACTTGGTCTGCCTGCATACTTCCGCTGCTCCGCGCCGAACCCGCCCCGACAAAGCCTAACCGAATGGGTTAGGCTTTTTCGGGAGACTTGGCTTTGCGGCCGACCAACCGGTCGAAATACAGGTACACCACTGGGGTCGTGAACAGGGTCAGCAGTTGGCTTAAAATCAAGCCGCCCACGATCGCGTAACCGAGGGGTTGGCGTAGCTCCGAGCCGTCGCCGTGGCCCAGCGCCAAGGGGATGCCGCCGATCATCGCCGCCAGCGTGGTCATCATGATTGGCCGAAACCGTTTAATACACGCTTCGTGGATCGCGTCGTAGGCGCTTTTCCCCTGCACGCGTTCCGCCTCAATGGCGAAATCGATCATCATAATCGCGTTCTTTTTCACGATGCCGATCAGCAGTAAGATGCCGATGACGGCGATCACCCCGAGGTCGAAACCAAAAGCCCAGAGCGTGAGCAGCGCACCTAGTCCGGCCGAGGGGAGCGTGGAGAGGATCGTCAGGGGGTGGATGAAGCTCTCGTAGAGCATGCCGAGGATGATGTAGATCGCTCCGATCGCCGCCAGAATCAGCAACGGTTGGGATCTTAATGAGTCTTGGAAGGCTTTCGCTGCGCCTTGGAAGCCTCCGGTGAGGGATGCAGGTTGGCCGATGGTTTCACTCGCCCGCTCGATTGCCCTCACGGCGTCACCGAGGACCACGCTGGGGGCTAGGTTAAATGAAATCGTGACCGCGGGGTATTGGCCAAGGTGCGTCACGGTGAGCGGCTTGGGGCTGTGGGAATCGACCTTCACCAATGCGGACAACGGCACTTGTCCGCCGGTGAGAGGTGAGGGGATGAACAATTGATCGAGCGTGGCGGCGTCGCTTTGCAACTCGGGCAATACCTCGATGATGACCTTGTACTGGCTGACTTGGGTGTAGAACTGGGTGACTTGGCGCTGGCCAAAGGCGTTATAGAGAGCGCGGTTAATGGTGTCCGCCTGGATGCCAAAACGGGCTGCGGCGGTGCGGTCGATTTCGAGGGAAAGGGCCGGCGGACTGGCATCTTGGTTGGAGGTGACGTCGCGCAACTCGGGAAGTTGTTGGAGTTTTTCCAGTAAGCGCGGGGCCCATTTTCCCAATTCGGCCGCGTTGGCGTCACGCAGTGTGTACTGGTACTGGGTTTTCGAGGAGATGCCGCCGACGTTCAAATCTTGCCGCGCTTGCGGGTACAGAGTGATTCCCGGAATGGCCGCAGTTTTTTGGCGAAGGCGGTTCATCGCCACCGCCGCCGAATCGCGTGCGTGGCGAGATTTGAGGTTAATGAACGACCGTGCGGAGTTGAAACTACCTCCGGTAAACGTGCCGAATGACTCCACGGCGGGGTCGGCGGCGATGAGGGCGTTGACCTGGATAATGCGGTCATACATGCCGGCGAACGACATGTCTGGCGACGCCTCGATCGTGGCAGTGATGAAGCCGGTGTCTTGCTGAGGGAAAAAACCTTTGGGGATCGCCATGAACACCGCAGCGGTCAGGGCGAAGGTGGCCGCTAACGAGACCAAGGTGGCGCGTTGGTGGCGCAGGACGAAGTTCAGGCCTCGCGCGTAGCTGGTTTCCATGGCGAGAAGGAATCCTTCGAGCCGGCGGTCGCAGCGGCCGCGCCAGGTGGTGGCCGCGGGCGGGCGGTGCGGCCGCAGGAAAAGCGAACTGAGCATTGGCACCAAGGTGAGCGAGACGAAGGCCGAAATCAGGACCGCCACCGTGACGGTGACGGCAAACTCACGGAACAGTCGGCCGATGATTCCGCCCATCAGCAGCACGGGGATAAACACCGCGATGAGCGACACCGTGATCGAGAGAATGGTGAAACCGATTTCCTGCGCTCCCTTGAGTGCGGCGTCCATGGGCTTCATGCCCTCTTCGATGTGTCGGTAAATGTTTTCTAGCATCACGATGGCGTCGTCGATGACGAAGCCCACCGAGATCGTGAGGGCCATCAGCGAGAGGTTGTTGAGGCTGTAGCCGAGCAGGTGGATAACGGCAAAGGTGGCGACGATGGACACCGGCACGACGACGCTGGAAATGAGCGTGGCGCGCAGGTCGCGCAGAAATAAAAACACCACCAACGTGACCAATACCATGGTGAGCACGAGGTGGAGCTCCACCTCGTCGACCGAGGCGCGGATCGTTCGGGTGCGATCCGAGAGGACTGCGACTTTTACGGCTGGAGGCAGGGCGGCTTGGAGCTCAGGGATGAGCGCTCGGATGCGGGCGACGGTGGCGAGGACGTTGGCGTCGCTTTGTTTGTACACGACGATGACCATGCCGCGTTGGCCGTTGACCCAGGCGGC
The DNA here is from genome assembly GCA_024998815.1 of Opitutus sp. Taxonomy (NCBI): domain Bacteria; kingdom Pseudomonadati; phylum Verrucomicrobiota; class Opitutia; order Opitutales; family Opitutaceae; genus Opitutus; species Opitutus sp. The sequence goes on along the minus strand of JACEUQ010000001.1, from coordinate 1,417,076 downwards.
GGAGCGCACGTTTTCCGGGCCGTCGATGGCGCGGCCGATGTCGCGCAGGCGGATCGGGGCGCCTTGGCGGTAGGCGAGAATGAGGTCGTTATAGGGCTCGGCCGTGGTGAGTTGGTCGTTGGCGTAGATCGCGAGGTTTTGGCGTGGGGTATCGAGGCTGCCTTTGGGGGCGTTACTGGTGGAGCGGGCGATGAGGGTGCGCACGTCTTCCATGCCGAGGCCGAGGGCGGGGAGGCGCGCGGGGTCGAGTTGCACGCGCACGGCGGGTTTTTGTTGGCCGCTGACTCGCGCCAAGGAAACGCCACTGATTTGGGAAATCTGCTGGGCGACGACGTTGTTGGCGTAGTCGGTGAGCGCCGTGAGCGGGAGTACGTCGGAGAGAACGCTCACCAGCATCACCGGCGAATCGGCGGGGTTAACTTTGCGGTAGGTTGGCGGGGAGGGGAGGTCGAGCGGGAGTTGTCCGCCTGCGGCCGAGAGGGCGGATTGCACGTCCTGGGCGGCGGTATTGATGGAGACGTCGAGATCGAATTGCACCGTGATCGAGGTCGAGCCGAGCGAGCAGCTTGAGGACATCTGGGTGACGCCGGCGATTTGGGCCAACTGGGTTTCCAGTGGCGTGGCCACCGCGGTGGCCATGGTTTCGGGGCTGGCACCGGGCAGAGAAGCGGAGACTTCGATGGTCGGGACTTCGACTTGCGGAAGCGGGGCGACCGGCAGGAACGGGAACGAGAGCAGGCCGACGAGGAAAATTCCGAGCGTGAGCAGGGTGGTGGCGATCGGCCGCCGGATGAACGGGGTGGACAGGCTCATCGGGCGGCGGCTGTTGCTGGCGAAGCGGAGGAGGCTGGCATCGCGGCGGAAGCGGGAGGGGAAGCGGCAGGCCGTGGCGTGGTGGCTACGGGCGAGAGGGGCGTGGAGGGCAGATTAATCGCTGGGTTTAGAACTTCGATTCGGCTGCCAGGTTGGAGTTTATTTTGGCCTTCGCGCACGACTTGTTCGCCCGTGGTCAGGCCTGAGGTTACCACGGTGTAGCCACTGACGGTAGGCCCTAGCTGGAGGGGGCGCGCCGCCACGGTGGCGTCGGTTTTGACCACGTAAACGAAGGGGCCAGCGATGCCGGGTTGCACGGCTTCGGTGGGTACGACGATGGCGCGATCGAGGGTGTTAACGAGAACGCGGGCGCTGACGAATTGGCCTGGCCAGAGCGCTTGGTCGTCGTTGGCAAAAGTCGCCTTGAGCCGGAGGGTGCCGGTGGCGGCGTCGATTTGGTTGTCGATCAAGTCGAGTTTGCCGCTCGCCACCGGCAGGCCTTGGTCGTTGAGAACTTCGACGCTTAACGGACCGGCAGCGGGAGCGCCAAGGCGGTGGCGCAGGGCGGGAAGCGCTTGTTGGGGGAGGGTGAAATTGACGTGGATGGGACGCGTCTGGGTGAGCACGACTAAGCCGGCGGATTGGTTGGCGGTGACGAGGTTGCCGGCGTCGACGAGGCGCACGCCGGTGCGGCCATCGATGGGGGCGCGCAGGGACGTGAAATCGAGTTGGAGTTGGGCATTGTCGACGGCGGCTTGGGCGGCCTGCACTTGGGCGGTGGACTGGGCGAGGGTGGAGGCGCTTTGGTCGAGTTGTTGCTGGCTCGCGGTGCGGGCGGCGACCAAGGCGAACAGGCGGTCGTGTTCGCGGCGATCGTTGGCGAGGCGCGCCTCATCTTGGGACTTTTGGGCGAGGGCAAGTTGCAGCGCGGTTTGGGCGGGGCGGGGGTCGATCTGGGCGAGCAAGTCGCCCGCTTTCACCTCTTGGCCCTCGGTGAAGTTAACCGAGGCGAGTTCCCCGCTGACACGCGGGCGAAGGGTGACGGTTTGGTTGGCCTGCACGGCACCGAGGCCGGAGAGCCACAGCGGGACGTCGCGGGCTTCGGCGGTAAAGGTGCTAACAGCGATCGCGCGCGGCGCGGCGGCGGCCGCAGGAGTCTTGTGGCGCAACAGCAGCCACCCCGCGCCAAGCAGCAGCAAAACGAAGGGGATCAAAACGGGCGGACGAAGGAGTTTCATGGGCGAGGGGTAACGCTAAAAAGGCAGGCAAAAAAAGGGGGAGACTGGCAGCGAGTGGGGCTTTTTAAGCACTGGGGGCATGCGCGGAAGGGGAAGAAGCGGCAGCAGGAGAAGCGGCGAAGGAGGCGGCGGAAGCGGAAATCGAATGACGACTAAGCGTGGCGCAAAACAGGGGGTGTAATCGCTCGCCCGCATTCGCGGTCATTGAAATCTCTAGGTGTGGCACCCGACGCAAGCCTTGTGCCAACTCAAGTCTGTCTCCGGCTCTAAAGTGCGCCAATGTGTGTCAATGTGACGCTATTTAGCCTGGCTGATAAAGTATGCGGATGCGCCTTATTATTTTTAAATTAATGCTAGCTAATAACTAGTGATTTTTATTCGGTTATCGGCCTGTGCATTGCTTAGCCGATGTTCACTATGAGCCATATCCTAGGAATCGATCTCGGAACCACTAACTCCTGCATGTCCGTTATGGAAGGCGGGGAGCCTGTTGTTATCCCTAACGCTGAAGGCGCACGCACCACCCCCTCGGTGGTCGCTTTCACCAAAACCGGTGAGCGCATCGTCGGCCAAGCCGCCAAGCGCCAAGCCGTCACCAACCCGAAGAACACCATTTTCTCTGCCAAGCGCCTGATCGGCCGCAAGTTCAGCGAGTGCAGCGAAGAGGCCAAGAATCTCCCCTATAAGGTCGTAGCCGGCAAAAACGGCGACGCCGCCATCGAGGTTCAGGTCGGCGACAAGACCGAGCAGTTCGCTCCCCAGCAGATCGCCGCCATGGTCCTCGGTAAGCTCAAGGCCGACGCCGAGTCCTACCTTGGTGAGAAGATCACCCAGGCCGTCGTCACCGTCCCCGCCTATTTCAACGATGCCCAGCGCCAGGCCACCAAGGATGCCGGCAAGATCGCCGGTCTCGAGGTGCTGCGTATCATCAACGAGCCCACCGCCGCCTCGCTCGCTTACGGTTTGGATAAAAAGAAGGACGAAAAGATCGCCGTGTTCGACTTGGGCGGCGGCACCTTTGACGTGTCGGTACTCGAAATCGGTGACGGCGTGTTCGAGGTCAAGGCCACCAACGGCGACACCCACCTCGGCGGCGACAACTGGGACGAGACCCTGATTAACTGGCTGGTTGACAGCTTCAAGGCAGAGCAGGGCATCGACTTGCGTAAAGACCCGATGGCTCTTCAGCGCCTGAAGGAAGAGGCCGAGAAGGCCAAGATCGCCCTCTCCTCGACCCAGTCGGTGGACATCAATCTGCCGTTCATCACCGCCGATGCTTCCGGCCCGAAGCACATGAATGTAACGCTCTCCCGCGCCAAGATGGAGCAGGTTTGCGACAGCCTGTTCGAGCGTACCCTGCGCCCCTTCCAGAACTGCTTGAAGGACGCCGAGCTAACTTCCGCCAACATCGACGAACTCGTTTTGGTCGGCGGTATGACCCGTATGCCCAAGGTCGTTGAGATCGCAAACAAGCTCGCCGGCAAGCCTGCCCACCAGGGCGTGAATCCCGACGAGGTGGTCGCGATCGGCGCAGCCATTCAAGGCGGCGTGCTCCGTGGTGACGTTAAAGACGTGCTCCTGCTCGACGTTTCCCCGCTCACCCTCGGCATCATGACCGCTGGTGACGTGTCCACGCCGATGATCGCCCGTAACACGACCATCCCCACCAAGAAGTCGCAGGTGTTCTCCACCTACTCGGACAACCAGCCCGGTGTGGAAATCGTTGTCCTTCAGGGCGAGCGCTCCATGGCCCGCGACAACAAGAACCTCGGCACCTTCAAGCTCGACGGCATCCCGCCCGCCGCCCGTGGCACCCCGCAGATCGAGGTCACCTTCGACATCGACGCCAACGGTATCCTTCACGTGTCCGCTAAGGACTTGGGCACCGGTAAAGAGCAGAAGATCACCATCCAGGGTTCCTCCGGTCTCTCTAAAGAAGAGGTCGAGAAGATGACCAAGGATGCCGAACTCCACGCCGACGAAGACAAGAAGCGCAAGGAAGGCGTTGAGACCCGTAACCAGCTCGACAGCAGCATCTACGGACTCGAAAAGACCCTCAAGGAAAGCGGCGATAAACTCCCAGCTGACGTGAAGGCCAAGATCGAGACTGCCTTGGTTGACGCTAAGAAGGACCTCGAAGGCGGCGACACCGATAAGCAGAAGGCCGCCATGGAAAACCTGCAGAAGGTTGGCGCCGAGCTTTACGCTGCTGCTGAAAAGGCCGGTGCGGCCGCGGGTGCTGCACCTGAAGGCGGACCGGCCCCTGAGGCCGGCGCTTCCGGCAAAAAAGCCGAGAAGAAAGCCGACGTTGTCGATGCCGACTTCGAAGTCGTCGACGACGACAAGAACTCCAAGAAGTAATCCTTCTTTTCAATTTCGCCCGCCCTCCGACTTAGGGTCGTAGGGCGGGCGTCGTTAAAAAACGAAAAAACAACCTCCCAACCCAAACCCAAAAACCAAAAATCCATATGGCCAAAGCTAAGATTAAGCCCATCGGCGATCGCGTCCTCGTGAAGCATCTCGAAGACACCAAAGAACAAGTTCGCGGTGGCATCATCATCCCTGATTCCGCCAAGGAAAAACCGCAGGAGGCCGAAGTGATCGCTATCGGCACCGGCAAGAAGGACGAAAACGGCAAGGCTGTCGCTTTCGAGGTCAAGGTCGGCGACAAGGTCCTCATCAGCAAATACGGCGGCACCGAAGTGAAGATCGACGACGTGAAGTACACGATCGTTCGCGAAGACGACATCCTGGGCGTCGTTTGCTAACGTGTTGAGCGTTAACTCAAATCTGAATTCCGAACTCTAAAACACATATTTAATACACATGGCTGCTAAACAACTCCTGTTCGACGAGGCTGCTCGTCAGAAGATCCTCCGTGGCGTCGAGCTCCTTGCCCGCGCTGTCAAAGTCACCCTCGGGCCCAAGGGCCGTAATGTCGTCATCGACAAAAAGTTCGGCTCGCCCGCCGTCACCAAGGACGGCGTGACCGTCGCCAAGGAAATCGAGCTCCCCGACGCCTACGAGAACATTGGCGCCCAGCTGGTTAAGGAAGTCGCTTCCAAGACCAATGACGCTGCCGGCGACGGCACCACCACCGCCACCGTGCTCGCCGAAGCCGTCTACAAAGAGGGCCTCAAGCACGTCACCGCCGGTGCCAACCCGATCTACCTCAAGCGCGGTATCGACAAGGCCGTTGAGGCCGCCGTCGCCGAGCTCGCCAAAATCTCCAAGAAGGTGAACAACCGCGAAGAGATCCGCCAGGTTGCCACCGTTTCCGCCAACTGGGACAACACGATCGGCGAGATCATCGCTGACGCGTTGGACAAGGTCGGCAAGGACGGCACCGTGACCGTCGAAGAGGCCAAGTCCATCGAAACCACCCTCGACGTCGTCGAGGGCATGCAGTTCGACAAGGGCTACCTCTCGCCCTACTTCGCGACCAACGCCGAGAGCCAAGAGGCCCTCCTCGAAGACGCCTACGTTCTCATCCACGAGAAGAAGATCGCCAACCTGCAGGAGTTCCTCCCGATCCTCCAGGCCACCGCCAAGACCGGTAAGCCCCTCCTGATCATCGCTGAAGACGTCGAGGGCGAAGCCCTTGCCGCCCTCGTGGTGAACAAGATCCGTGGCACGCTCAACGTCGTTGCCGTCAAGGCTCCTGGCTTCGGCGATCGCCGCAAGGCCATCCTCGAAGACATCGCTGTGCTCACCGGCGGTCGCCTCCTCACCGAGGACCTCGGCATCAAGCTCGAAAACGTGCAGGTCGCCGACCTCGGTCGCGCCAGCCGTATCGTGGTTGCCAAGGAAAACACCACCATCGTCAAGGGTTCGGGCAAAGCCTCCGAGATCCAGGCCCGCGTGAAGCAAATCCGCCGCCAGATCGAAGAGACCACCAGCGACTACGACAAGGAGAAGCTACAGGAGCGTCTCGCCAAGCTCGCCGGCGGTATCGCCGTCATCAACGTCGGTGCAGCCACCGAGTCCGAGATGAAGGAAAAGAAGCAGCGCGTCGAAGACGCTCTCCATGCGACCCGCGCGGCCGTTGAAGAGGGTATCGTTTCCGGCGGTGGTGTCGCTCTCCTGCGCACCGCCAAGGCCATCGACGCCGCTATCGCCACCCTCGAAGGTGACGAGAAGCTCGGTGCCCAGATCATCCGCCGTGCCGTCGAGGCCCCGCTCAAGCAGCTCTGCTTCAACGCCGGCGTCGAAGGCGCTGTCGTCGTCCAGCAGGTGCTCGCCAGCAAGGGTGCCAACGGCTACAACGTCGCTACCGGCGTTTACGAAGACTTGGTGAAGGCTGGCGTGGTTGACCCGACGAAGGTCTCCCGCATTGCCCTGCAGAACGCCGCGTCCATCGCCGGCCTCCTGTTGACCACCGAGTGCATCATCACTGATGCCCCGGACAAGAGCCCTGCTCCCTCCATGCCCCAGGGCGGTGGCGGCGGCATGGACTACTAAGGTCCCAGGCTAAGCCGAGTCGCTTCAACAAAGCGAAACATCGCAAAGCCGGCGCACTTCACAGTGCGCCGGCTTTTTTGTGGTTTTATACCAGTTCCCGGGGGGGCTGAAATAAGCACGTTCCCGGGGGAGCGGATACCTGAGGGTAAACACCTTGAGCTCACGCTCAAGGCCACGGGGAGTGTGTTCGCGAAGCGTGTGGCCTTGAGCGTGAGCTCAAGGATGCCGTAAACCTCAAATTGAACGGCGAATCAGCATAAAAGCCGATGACTGCTTCGCGGCCGCCAAATAGGAACGCGAAATCAAACGGTCCAGGATGCGGCGTTTTTGGAGTCCTCGACCACCTCGACTGCGGTGACGAACGCGCGCCCACCGGTATGCTGGCGCACGAGCGTGTCAAACACTCCGTGGAGGTGACGGGCGAGCCCTTCGCACGAGCAGCTTTCAACCACGTAGGTTTTCCATGCCTCGGGGGCTGCGGCGACCAGCGTATCACGCAGCGGGTCTTCGGCATTGAACACACAGGCGTGGTCCAGGTGGAGGTTGATCCACTCACGCAAAAACTTCAGCTTGCCGAAATCCACGACGAAGCCGTTCGCATCCGGGACGGTGCAGCCGAAGGTGAGGGTAAAGGCCCAATTGTGCCCGTGGATGAGCGCGCAGTGCCCGTCATGCCGGTGCTGCCGGTGGGCAAAAGGGATGTCGGCGTAAGTTTTGCGGCAAGTGAGCATGGCGTTAAAAGGCGCAGTTACCCATGAACCGCCGCGTCTGCCAAGAAAAAGCTCCACCGGCCCAACCTGAATCGTGCGGTGTAGGGATACTCCGCTGGGAATTTCCGCCTTCTGCGCCCTCGTTTATTTTTGGAGTGAACTTTATCACTGGGATCGTTGTCTTGGGCCCTGTATGTCCACGCGTTCCTCTGAGTTCCGAGTCAGCACCGTGTTATCGCTCACCGCTTCGGCGCTCAGTGCCGGGCTGGGCATTTGGCTTTGGCTAAACGTCGAGCCGCCCGTGCGTTTCGCCGTTTACGCGGCTCTCGCGAGCTCGGGCTTGGCCTTCGCGTCTATTTTCTTTCGGAGCACCTCAGCGGCCCCCGAGTCGACTCCCGTGCCCGCGCCGCCGGTATCGATCCCTGCGCCCATCGCGCCGATCCCCGTGCCGGCCCCCGTTCCGCACACCCCAGCGCTTGATCCGGTGATGCTCGCCGATTCAGGCGCGCTGCGTTTGCTCGCCAAACTCCAAGAACAGGGCCGCCTGCTGGACTTCGCGATGGAGGACATCCGCACCGTGCCCGACGCGCAGGTCGCCGCCGTCGCGCGTGTGGTGCACACGGGGTGCCGCGAGGCGCTGCAAAGCACCTTCACACTGGAGCCCCTGCAAGCGGCCCAGGAAGGTTCAACGGTCACACTTGCCCCCGGGTTTGACCCTGAGGCGCACCGTTTGCTGGGGCGCGTCGCAGGTGCAGCCCCGTTTACCGGCAAACTCCTCCATCGCGGTTGGCGCAACACCGGTGCGGTTAAACTCCCCCATGCCAGCGATGCGGCGAAACCGCACTCCGGCATCATTGCTCCCGCCGAAATCGAACTCCGCTGAGACGGCACATGCGTTGTCGCCTCCGCCTGCTCTCAGCTGCATCGATCCCTCATTTTTCGCTTAACCGCCCCTTTGTTTCATCATGGACACCGCCTGCACTCTCGCCCTCGGCATTGACCTGGGCACCAGTAACTCGGCCGTAGCACTCGTCACGGGCCCCGAGCCTGCGCGTATTGTTCCGCTCATCCAGGCTGCCGGCCCCGGCGCGATCGAGTCGCTGCCGCTGTTGCCCTCCGCACTTTATTTGCCGCATCCGGACGAACAAGTCGCCGGCTCGTTCACCTTGCCTTGGACCGCAGGCAAGGACGCTCCGGTGGTCGGCCGCTTTGCTCGCAGTCGCGGCGCCCTCGCCCCGGATCGGCTCGTGACTTCCGCCAAATCCTGGCTGTGCAACTCCCGCATCGACCGCACGGCGGCCATCCTCCCCTGGCAATCCGAGTCGGTGCCTGCCGCCGCCAAAGTTTCCCCTCTCGACGCCACCACCCAGTTTCTCACCCACCTGCGCTCGGCGGTGAGTCACGCCGACGAACTCAACTGGGCCGCCACCCGCGTGGTGATCACCGTTCCGGCCTCCTTCGACGAGGCGGCGCGCAACCTCACCCGTGACGCCGCCAGCCGCGCCGGTTTTACCGAACCCCTCCTGCTCGAAGAACCCCTCGCTGCGTTTTACGCCTGGCTTGAAACCGCCGGCACCGACTGGCGCCGCCACGTGCGCCCGGGTGACGTCGTGCTGGTTTGCGATGTCGGCGGCGGCACCGCCGATTTCAGCCTGATCGCCGTCGGTGAAACCGCTGGGGCCTTGGCGCTCGACCGCATCAGCGTGGGAGAACACATCCTGCTTGGCGGCGATAACCTCGATTTGGCCCTTGCCCATGCGTTGCGCGCCCAACTCGAAGAAGCCGGCCAAGCGGTGGACGAATGGCAGTTTCTCGCCCTGGTGCAGGCCGCGCGTGACGCCAAAGAAGCGCTCTTTAATGACCCCGCTTTGCCAGGCGTTCCCGTGGCCGTCCCCACTCGCAGCGCCCGGCTTTTTGCCAGCACCGTTTCGACCCGACTCGAACGCCCATTGCTTGAAGCCATCGCACTCGACGGCTTTCTGCCCCTCACCGCGCCCACGGATTTCCCTACCGGGCGCAGCGCGGGTGGGTTGCGCGAATTGGGGCTCAACTACGCCGCCGATCCCGCGCTGAGCCGCCACCTCGCCCGTTTCCTTCAACGCAGCGAGCAAAACGTCGCCTCCTCCTCCGACTTGCAGGCCCGTGTGGGCAACGCACTCGCCACCCGTGCGCACGGCCTGCTGCGTCCGACCCATGTGTTGTTCAATGGAGGGGTGTTTAAGGCCGCGCCCATGCGCCGCCGCGTCCTCGATTTGCTCGCGGGTTGGTTCGGCGCTGCTCCCGTCGAACTCGCCGGAGCCGACTACGATCTCGCGGTTGCACGCGGGGCCGCAGCCTACGGTCGTTTGCTCAACTCCGGCGCGGGTGTGCGCATCCGCGCCGGCACGGCCCGTTCCTACTACGTCGGTCTTGAATCCACGGTGCTCGCCGTGCCCGGCTTCAAGCCCGCGATCAAAGCCCTTTGCGTTGCGCCCCAAGGCATGGAGGAGGGCACCAGCGCCACCCTCGCCGAACGCGAGTTCGGCCTGGTCGTCGGCGAACCCGTGGAATTCCGCCTCTTCAGCAGCACCGCCCGCGCCGGTGATCGTACCGGCACGCTCGTCGCCGATGCGCTGCGTGATCTTGAGGAAAGTGCGCGCGTCGAAACCGTGCTCCCCCCGGGTAAAGGCCTCGCCGAGGGCGACGTCATTCCCGTGCGGTTGGTTTCGCGGGTGAACGAACTCGGCGTACTTGAACTCCACCTACGCCACGCCGAGACCGATCGGACTTGGCGGCTGGAGTTCAAGGTCCGCACCGCCTGAGCCCGCGCTCGCCCGTGTCTGATCTCGCCTCCTCCAACGTCGCGCCTGTGCCGCCCTGCACGCTGAGCATCGGCATCGATCTGGGCACGAGTAACTGCGCCCTCGCCATCGTTTCTGCTGCGGCCGACGGCGCCGTGTTGCCACCGGAAATCGTGCCGATCGCCCAGATCGAAGAAGGGGGCACAACGCTCCTCGCCGACCTGCTTCCGTCGTTCCTGTATCACCCCCGGCCCGACGAGCAGGCAACGCTCGGCCCGTCGCCCGTTTGTGGCTACCTCGCACGCCGCGCCGCCCCGCGCACCCCGGGCCGCGTGACCCACGCCGCAAAATCCTGGCTCAGTCACCGCCTCGTCGACCGCACCCGCCTGATTCTTCCTTGGGGCAGCACCGAGGTTGCAGAAACCGAGCGGGTTTCGCCGGTGTCCGCCTCTGCCCAGCTCCTGCGCCAAATCTGGGCCAGCGCCCGTCCGCTGCTTTCGACATCGCTGGATCCCCATGCCGAAGACGCTCCCCCCGTTATCCTGACGGTGCCGGCCTCATTTGCGCCCGATGCTCAAGAGCTCACCCTCGCCGCTGCCCGTGAAGCCGGTCTGCCCGCTTGTGTGCGCCTGCTCGAAGAACCGCAGGCCGTTTTTTACGATTGGCTCGCGCGTCACGGCGGCTCCGCAGGGCTCAATTGTTGGCTGAAAGACCTCACGCCCGCCGTCTCTGGCGCGAAAACCTCAGCGCCCCGTTCGCTCAACCTGCTGGTTTGCGACCTCGGTGGAGGCACCTCTGATTTCAGTCTTTTTACCGCGCGTCTTGCTGGACCCGATGACGCGACCGGGCTGCCGCAGCTCGAACGCATCGCGGTCGGTGAGCACCTTCTGCTGGGCGGGGACAACATTGATGCCGCGCTCGCCCATCACCTTGAACGCGCATTGGGCGTGGCGCCGGACGCCCGCGCCTGGCCCGGGCTGGTTGCCGCCGCCCGCGACGCCAAGGAGGCGATACTCACTCGGGATGCAGCCGACACCACCCCGCACACCGTTGGCATCGTCCTTCCTAGCGGCGGACTTTGGGGGGGCACGCGCTCACTCACGTTGGACCCGGAGGAAGTCCGCAAACTCGTTGTCGACGGTTTTTTTTCCGCCTGCTCTGCTGACGCAAACCCGCAAAAACCCTCCAGTGGCCTGCGCGAACTCGGGCTGCCCTACGCCGCAGACTCCGCCATCACGCGCCATTTGGCCGCATTTTTGCGCGGGCATCACGTCGATGCCGTGCTCTACAACGGCGGCACCCTTGCCCCCGCATTCCTGCGCGAACGGCTCACCGGACTGCTGAGCGAGTGGCAGGGGCATCCCGTCGTGGAACTCGATAACCCGCGCCCCGCTCAGGCCGTGGCCCTTGGGGCGGCGTGGTATGGTGCGCAACTTCGCCGCGGCACGTCGCTCATCGCCAGCCATGCCGCCCACTCCTTCTGGATCGAAACGGGCACGACCAGGGCGGCAAGCGCCCAGCTATCAGCTAGGAGCTCCGAGCTATCAGCTAGGAGCTCCGAGCTATCAGCTAGGAGCTCCGAGCTATCAGCTAAGAGCTCCGAGCTATCAGCTAGGAGCTCCAAGCTATCAGCTAAGAGCTCCCAGCTATCAGCTCCAAGCTCCCAGCTCCTCTGTATTCTGCCCCACGGTACGCCGCTGGATCATCCGGTACGCGTTTCGCCTGACGGCCTGTTGGCGCGGGTTAACCAGCCGATTTCTTTCCGTCTTTACTCCGCCGCCCGCTCGGCCGCCGAAGTCGCCGGTGAAGTCCGCACGGCCAGCGCTGACTTTATCGCCCTGCCTGAACTCACGGCCATTTTACAGCTTCCGCCCGGGGCGCCGCTTCCCTCCAACGGCCTGCTTCCGGTGGCCGTCGAAGCCTCGCTCAACGCCGTCGGACTGCTCCGCGTGCGTTGTATTCCGCTTAATCAGCTCCCCGGTTATCCCGAAGCCTGGGACCTTCGCTTTACGCTGCGACAGGATCCTGCGACTCCAGCGCGTCCACTGGTATCACCGTCCTTAGCCGCTTCTGCCGCTTCTCAGTCGGACGCGCCGCTCAACTCCGAGTCGACTGCGTCCGCATTGCCAGCGGCGCTTGCGGCGATCGAAGCCGTTTTTTTCGGCACTGTTGCCACGGCAAAACTCAACCCACCGCGCTCCCTGATCCCCGAGCTGGAGCGTGTTCTTGGCCAGCCCCGCGCCGACTGGTCGCCCGCCACGCTTCGTGGTCTCTGGCCGGCGCTTGCCTCCACCCTAACGCGGCGGCAGCGCTCGCCTGATCACGAAGCGGTGTGGCTCAGCTTGGCCGGCTATTGCCTGCGCCCCGGTTGCGGTTGGCCTCACGATGACGCCCGCCTCAACGAACTTTGGCGTGTGCGTGAACTCGGGCTGGCGTTTCCCCGCGATCCGCGTGTTCAAGCCCAAGACTGGATTCTGTGGCGCAGGGTTGCCGGCGGCCTCGACGCGACTCGACAAGCGGCGCTGTGGCGGCGCTGGGAAAACCCGCTGCGTGGCACCGAGGTGCCCGCCGAGTTGATACGCGCCGCCGCCACGCTGGAGCGTCTGCCGCAAGCCACCCGGCTTGACCTGACCCGGCGCCTGCTTTCCCGGCTGCCGCGCATCACCGCCACGTCACCGGGCCAACTCGAAGCCTGGCTTTGGGCCCTCGGGCGACTGTGTTCGCGGTATTCGCTTTCAGGTGACCCTGCTGACGTACTGCCGCCCGCAATCCTGGACGAGTTAATCGCCACCTTTGGCGGCCTCAAATTCGGCGCGCATGCCCTGGCGGCATGCGCCGCGCTGACGCAAGCCGTGCGCTGCACCGGTGAGCGCACCCTTGATGCGTCTGCCGAGGTTCAAACCGCAGCCCTCGTTCTGCTGGAACGGTGGGGTGCAACCGCCGCGCAGCTTGAGCGGGTGCGCACGGTGGTTGCCCGTGATGAAGCCGCCGAGGCTCAAGCCCTTGCCGGCGATCGCCTGCCGCCGGGCTTGATTTTCGCCCGCAAACGCGGCTGAGCTAAAACCTGAAACCGGCGTCGGTTATAACCGACACTTGGGTTTCAGGTCTTTGCCTCGGGGCGTTCAATCCGCGAGGTTGAGGACGGCGTAGGTGCGTTTGCCTTTGCGCAAGAGCACGTGTTTTCCAAAAAGCAGGTCGGCGGTCGTGAGGGCGCGGGCGATGTCGGCGCACTTCACGTTGTTGATATAAACTCCGCCGCCCTCGATGTCCTTGCGCGCTTGCCCCTTGGACTGGGACAGCCCCGCGTGCACGAGTGCCTCGGTCAACGCCCAGCCGGGGGCGGTTAACTGAGCGGCGGTGACCGCCTGGGTGGGGATTTCGCCGACGACGTCACGGAAAACTTCTTCCGTCGTATCGCCAATTTCAGCACCAAAGAGGATCTCGCTGGCCTTGAGCGCGGCGTCGAGTGCGGCCTGACCGTGGACGAGGCGAACGACCTCGCGGGCGAGCGCCTTGTGGGCTTCGCGCGGGCCGGGGTTGGCGGCGTGTTTCGCCTCAAGCTCCTCGATCTCGGGGCGGGCGAGAAAAGTGAACTTGCGCAGGTACTCGGAGACCTTGGCGTCCTCGGTGTTGACGAAAAATTGGTAGAGCTTGTAGGCGCTCGTCTTGGTCGCATCCAGCCAGACTGCGCCGCTGGCGGTTTTGCCGAACTTAGTGCCGTCGCTTTTGGTGATCAGCGGGAAGGTCCAGCCCCAGGCGGTGGCGGCGAGTTTTTTGCGGATGAGGTCGGTTCCAGCGGTGATGTTGCCCCATTGATCGGAGCCGCCGATTTGCAGTTCGCACTGGGCGGTCTTGCGCAGGTGGTAGAAGTCGTGCGCCTGCAGGAGCTGGTAGCTGAACTCGGTGAAGCTGATTCCGGAGTCACCCTCCATGCGGGATTTAACCGAGTCTTTGGCCAACATGACGTTGATTGGGAAATGTTTTCCCACGTCGCGTAGGAAATCGAGCAGGCTGATGGGAGCGGTCCATTCGGCGTTGTCGACGAGACGGGCGGGATTGGCGGCTGCGGTGAAATCGAGCAGGCGGGCGAGCTGTTCTTTGATGCAAGCGATGTTGTGGGCGAGCTGCTCGCGGGTTAGAAGGTTGCGCTCGGAGGAACGGCCCGAGGGATCGCCGACCATACCGGTGGCGCCACCGGCCAAGGCCATGACGTGGTGACCGGCTAACTGGAAGCGTTTGAGCGTGAGTTGGCCCATGAGGTGACCGACGTGGAGCGAGTCGCCGGTGGGATCGAAGCCGCAATAGAGCGTGATGGGGCCCTCGTTCAGGCGCTTGGTGAGCGCATCAAGGTCGGTGCAGTCGGCGAGGAGTCCGCGCCATTGGAGGTCTTCGATCAGGGTCATAAAGGGGCTGACCGTTACGCGGAGGCGGGGAGCTGTCCAGCGCGGAGGCGGGGGAGGGGGCACACGGAATAATGACCAATGAGCAATGACCAAGCTCCAATGGCCACGGCGCGATGCCTACGGTTCACGAACCAAGGACCAATGTCCGAGGTTAAGGCGATGCGGGGGTAATCGGGGCTGCAGAGTCTACGCCGGTGCGGCGCTTACTTGATCAGGTCGGGCGGGACGTTGCTCAGGGCTTCCTCGATCGTGGTGAGGCCCATCTTGACCTTGAGCATCGAGTCTTGGTGCAGCGTCTTCATTCCAGTGCGCATCGCGATGCGTTTGAGCTCGGCGACCTCGACTTCCTTGTTGATCGCGTTGGTCAGCTCCTCGTTGTTGATCATCAATTCGTGGATACCGACGCGGCCCTTGTAGCCGGCGCCGTTGCACGTAGGGCAACCTTGGGCGTTGGCCTTGAAAATGGGCCCGCTCCAGCCGATGGCTTCTTCGAGGATTTTCTTTTCACGCCCCTCGGGCTCGTAGGGCATTTTGCAGTTTTTGCAGACGCGGCGCAGGAGTCGCTGGGCGCACACGCAAACTAGGGAGGCCGAGATGTTGAACGGTTCTACGCCCATCTCGCCGATGCGGGAGATTGTCGAGGGCGCGTCGTTGGTGTGCAGGGTTGAGACGAGCAAGTGGCCGGTGAGCGCGGCTTCGACGGCGATTTGGGCGGTCTCCTCGTCGCGGATTTCGCCGACGAGGATGATGTCGGGGTCCATGCGCAGGTAACAGCGCAAGGCGCGGGCGAAGGTCAGCCCGATTTGGCGGTTCATCTGCATCTGGTTGAGCCCAGGCAGAGTGTACTCAATGGGGTCTTCGGCGGTTTGGATGTTCACGTCGGGCGTGTTCACTTCGCCGAGGGCGGAATACAACGTCATCGATTTGCCGGAACCGGTGGGACCGCAGTGCAGGATCATCCCATAAGGCATGCGGATACACTCCCGGTAGCGGGCGAGGTTTTCATCCGAGAAACCGAGTGCGGGCAAGGGCAGGGTGCTCTTGGTTTTGTCGAGGATGCGCATGACGACCTTCTCGCCATGATTCATCGGACCGGTGGCGACGCGCAGGTCGATATCGATGTTCTTCTTGGTGTATTTTTTGAAAACGATGCGTCCATCCTGCGGCAGGCGACGCTCGGCGATGTCGAGGTTGCACATGATCTTCAGGCGCGTGACCAAGCCGTTGGCCACCTGTTTGGGCAGGCGCAGCTTTTCCTGGCAGAGGCCGTCGATGCGGTAACGGATGACGAGATCCTTTTCCATCGGCTCGATGTGGATGTCGGAAGCGCCGCAAATGTAGGCGTCCTCAATGATTCGATTGGTGAGCTGGATGACGGGTGCAGAGTCCTCGTTTTCCAGATCTTCGACCTTGATTTCACCGGTGCCGTCACCGCTGTAAGCGGAGCTGATGACCTCGGCTACGCTGGAGATGTCGACGTCGGTGGTGGTCGCAGCCGGGTCGTTTTTAAAGTGCTTTTTGACGAGTGCTTCGATGAACGGAGCTGAGGCGATGGAAATCTCGTCGATGACCAGTTCAGTGGCCTGCTGGAAAGCCTCGCGACGGGCGTAATCCAGCGGGTTGGTCATGAGCACGCTGATCGAGTTGGGCGAAGTGCGGCTGCACGGGAAAATCTGTTCACGGCGGATGATCGCATCGCCGATGGCGGTGACGAGATTCTCGTCGATGGTGAGCTCCTCGATCTTGGTGACGAGCGGGTGGTCGGTGAGGCGGGCGATGAACTTGGCGGTGTCGTCCGGGTTAGGTTGGAACTTCGGGTCCAACATGCGTTGGATCAGTGCGGCCGAGTACTCGGCGACCTCTTGCAGGAGCACCACGTCACCGGTTGAAAAAATCCCCTGCGTGCCGACGATGGGCTCCTTGTTGAGAACCTGGATAGCGCCGATGGTGAGGCTGCCGACTCGAAGAGGAACGGTGAGCATGGAGCACACCTCGAACCCGGTGGTCTGCGCCATGGACAGCATCATTGGCGCCTGCGTTTGGGTGTTCTGGAAGAATATCGGTTTACCCTCCGCGATGACCTTACCAACGATGCCTTGACCTAGGGGCAGCTTGAGTTCGAGGAGCTTGGCGGCGTTCGCTTTGAACCCCTCGGCCTTGGACGGATTTGCCGCCCAAAGGGAGGGCGAGTAGTAAACGTGGCGGAATACAATCTGGTTACCCTCAACCAGGTAAAGGGTCATCGACTGCGACTGCAGGGCTTCGACGACTTTTGCGGAGGTCAATTCGATGACCGCCGTGACGTCATCACGCGACGGGGTGGGCTTGGAGATGACCTTAACGAGGAGCGCGCGACGAAGGGTGGAGGCAATGGATGAAGTCGAAGCCATGGTTCAGGGGTACAAGCAGATGCGAGGGATAATGGAACTGCCAGCCACCACGTGGGGTCGCAATGACAATTCAATCCCCGTTTCGGTGACGCGGTACACCATGTGGCAACGACTCAAATCCTGGTTAGGCCCAAAGCTGTTTTCCATGAATGAAAAAACCGGCGAGCGGGGTGAACGACTTGCTGCGGTCTTTTTGCAAAATCAGGGCTATGCCGTGGTGGCGCGCAACTGGCGCGACCCCAATGATCGGCGCGACGAACTCGACTTGGTCTGCCGCGATGGCGAGGTGCTGGTTTTCGTCGAGGTCAAGACTCGCGCCGCCGGCGCCCTGGTTGCGGGCTACTACGCTGTGGATAAACGCAAAAAGACAGTGGTCCGCCGCGCCGCCACCGCTTACCTGCGCACGTTGCAACCACGCCCTCGCACCTTTCGCTTCGATGTGATCGAGGTCGCCGTGTCGTCTTCGGGTTCAACCGAGGTTCGCCACTTCGAGAATATCGAGCTGTTTCCCAAGCACTTTCGACCATGAGGGAAACTCGCCTAAAGCATGCGCATTATTCACCTCATTAGCCTTGCTTGCTCGCCTTTGGCTGGGCGGTATTTGCCCTTCCATGGCCGAAGCTCAACGTCACCCCTTCCTGCAAGGTCTCAGCAAACATCGCGGCAGTCCGCCTACTGTGGTCGTCATTTTTGGCGCCTCGGGCGATCTCACCGCGCGCAAGCTCATTCCTGCCATCTACAATCTCAGTTACGACAACCTGCTCCCCGCCGATTTTTTCTTGATCGGTTACGGCCGCAAGGCGATCGCCGACGAGCAATTCCGTCAGGACGCCACCGATGCGATCAATGAGTTTTCCAGGCGCGAGTTGAACGAGGAGGTCTGGGGCCGGGTGGCCTCGCGCACCACGTATGTGGCCGGTGGCTACGATGAACCCGCTGCCTTCGTCCGCCTGGCGGAGCACATCGCCGGCATCGAGAAAACGCTCGGCCGCGAGGTTCAGGCGTTGTTCTACATCTCGACCCCGCCTTCGGTTTTCGCGCCGATTTTGCTCAACCTGGGTGCTAGTGGACTGGCCGCAAAATACCTCGGGCAGCCGCACCACTCCAAGGTCATCATCGAAAAGCCGTTCGGCAAGGACCTGACCACCGCCCTCGAGCTCAATCAAACGATTCGCCAGGTGTTCGAGGAGCACCAGGTTTATCGCATCGACCACTATCTCGGTAAGGAGACCGTACAGGACCTTTTGGTGCAGCGTTTCGCCAACTCGATTTTCGAGCCGTTGTGGAATCGCAACTACATCGACTCGGTGCAGATCACCGTGGCCGAGGAGGTCGGCGTGGGAACCCGCGGCGGCTACTACGAGCAAAGCGGCGCGCTCCGTGACATGATCCAGAATCACACGATGCAGCTCGTCGCACTCACCGCGATGGAACCCCCGGTGTCGCTCGACGCCGAGGCCATCCGTGATGAGAAGGTTAAACTCCTCCGGGCGATTCAGCCGCTGGACCTCAGCCCTGGCGGCGATGTGGTGCGGGCCCAATATGCGACCGGCATGATGGGCGGCAAACCGGCCAAGGGTTACCTCGAAGAGGGCGGCATCCATCCCGAGTCGGGAACGGAGACCTACGCGGGCATCCGGCTCTCGATCAATAACTGGCGCTGGCAGGGAGTGCCCTTCTATCTTCGCTCGGGCAAACGCATGTCCCGTCGCGTTACCGAGATCGCCGTGCAGTTTAAACGCCCGCCTGGCACCTTGTTTGCCGAGAGCGAGCGGTTCAATCTGGCACCCAACACCCTGGCATTCCAAATCCAGCCCGACGAGGGCTTGAGTTTGGTGCTCAACGGCAAAGTGCCCGGACTGGAAACCCGCACCCAGCCCGTGAAGATGAACTTCCATTATTCGACGACCTTCGGTTCCAACACACCGGAGGCCTATGAGCGGCTCGTGCTCGATGCCATGACCGGTGACGGCACCTTGTTCATCCGTGGCGACGAGGCGGAGACTTCGTGGAAACTTTATACTCCGGTTCTTGAGGCATGGGCCGCCGCAGGTCGGGTGGGCATGGACAACTATCCCGCTGGTTCATGGGGACCGGCCGATGCCGACGCCCTCTTGGCCAAGAATAATCACCTCTGGCGCCAGCCATAAGGGCCCCGCGGCGGGAAATTCCATACCCCAAACTTAAAACGAACAAAATCAGTTCTCCTCTTGTGTGCGCCTAGCCGGGTGATCCGGCGTGGCGCACAATCGGGAGCAGCAGCTTACCCTCACGATGTCTGAAATTTTCAACGCCTTGCCTGGTATCGAAGTTCCAGTCGGAACGATCAAGAAGAGCATGACGCGCATGTGGAGCGATGTGGCTGCCGAGGGTGGGGCGGCACCTGCGCACGACAACGCCAAGGCCACTCAGGTCAACTTTGTCGTCCAACTTGGACTGCACACCACGGTTGAAGACGCGCTGGAACAGTTCCAGATCGCGGTGCGTTTTTCACGCCGGTATCCCTGTCGCGTGGTCGTGCTGTGTCCGATGCCCGACGAGGCCACCACGACTGAAATGCGGGCCAAAATTTACGGCGAGTGTCATCTGGGGAAGTCTAAGGGGGACACACGTTGCTGCGAATTCGTGATGCTCAACTACCCGTTTTCGGCCCGTCCCTTCGTCGAGAATCAGGTTTCCATCTGCCTGTCCTCCGACCTGCCGCTCTACTACTGGCCCCATCGCTTCATCTCCAGCGCGCGCATCAGCCAATTCAAGTACCTGCTCAACCGCTCGAAGCGGGTCATCCTGGACAGCGCGATTACACCTGCCGACGCCCTGACATTCGCTTGGCCCAAGCCCGAGCTGGTTCGCGACCTCGCCTACGCTCGTTTGCTGCCCGTGCGCCAGTCCATCGCCCAGTTCCTCAGCGCCTATACGCCGGCCGCCATCATCGACGGGCTTAGCGCAGTGAGCTTGATCTACCAGCCCTCGGTTGCGGCCGAAGCCCGCGTTTTAGCAACGTGGTTGCAAAACCGCTTGGGTAATTGCGGAGCCAATGACATCCGGGTTGAACTCAAGGAATGCGCCAAGGGCGTTTCATTTGAGTTGGTTTTCAACTACAGCAATGCGCATCAGTTTAATTGGCGCGGCGATTTGGGGCATGGAAGTGGCTCCTTCACGGCGGATTTTGGCACCGGTACGACCCATTTACCGACTACTGTCAGCCTGCTCAACCCCGAGGCCGCTCTCGGGGAGGCGATGTTCTTCTAATCGAAAAATCGCCGCCCGCTCAGTTCGATTTTCTTAAAACACACCATGCGCGAAATTAAGTCTGATTACGGCCAAGTCATCGTCGGCACCAAAGAGGAGCTATTTCAGCAGGCACTGGACTTGGGGCTCAAGGCGCGCGCACAGACCGCGCGTTCTCGCTTCCTTTGGGCGCTCACCGGAGGCGGCACACCCAAGGAATGGTATCAGTGGCTGGTTTCAGGACAAAAGATCACCCCGACTGAGGCGGCTGCGATTGAGTGGACGGTGAGCGACGAGCGCCATGTTCTGCTGAGCAGTTCGGACAGCAATTTCGGTAATGCCGAGCAGCAGTTTCTCGCGCCGCTGGAAGTGCCCACCGATCGTCGGCACCCGTGGATGGTCGCCTGGCCCGTTGCTGAAGCGGCTGAGGCTTACCGCCGCACCTTGTTGATTCTTGCCGGCCCCGGGCGCGCCTACGACGTGTGTTTTCTCGGCATGGGTGACGATTGCCACACCGCGTCGCTTTTCCCTGGCACGCCGCTGCTAAGTGATGATGGCGGCCTGCCCTTCGGCGGTCAGGAAGTCCCCGGAAAAGGTTGGCGCCTGACCATTACACCGACCGGGTTGCGCCAGTGCGGATTGATTGTCGTCATGACGCTCGGTGCGGGTAAAGCCGATGCATTGCACCGTGTCATGCGTGGGCCTTACGACCCTACGAACGTACCGTCGCAAATCCTTAAAACCTGCGCCGATCGTGTGGTTTGGCTGGTGGACGAGGCGGCGGCGGCGAAGTTGTAATGCTTTAAGAATCGGAGTGGCCTGAGGCGTGAGCCGAGGGTTCGTGGCTCCGAGCGTGAACTCGGTGGGGCGAACATCCCCGAGCTCACGCTCGGGGCCACAAGATCCTGACGGGTAAGGTTCGCCCGCTTACTTACGCAGCGTGCCGGCGGCGCGTTCGGCGAGGAACGACGCGTAGGTTTGAGCCAATCCGTCGCGTAAGGCGATGCGCGCCGACCATCCCAGTCCGGAGAGCTTGGATACATCCATGAGCTTGCGCGGCGTGCCGTCGGGCTTGGATGAATCCCAGGTAATCTTGCCGCTAAAACCTGTGGCGGCAGCGACCGACTCGGTGAGTTCCTTGATGGTCACGTCGGTACCAGTTCCCACGTTGATCCAGTCGGGCGGGTTGTCCTGTTTAAGCAGGAATGCGCACGCGTCGGCCAAGTCGTCGACGTGGAGAAATTCACGCATAGGCGTGCCGGTTCCCCAAGCGACCACCTCGGATTTACCTGTGGCACGGGCCTCGTCGAAGCGACGAATCAGCGCGGGCAATACGTGGGAGTTCTGCGGGTGGTAGTTGTCACCGGCCCCGTAGAGGTTGGTGGGCATCGCCGAGTGAAACAGGACACCGTGCTGCTTGCGGTAGTACTGGCACAGCTTCAGGCCGGCGATTTTGGCGATGGCGTAGGCTTCGTTGGTCGGCTCCAGCGCACTGGTGAGCAGGCAATCCTCACGCATCGGTTGCGGCGCAAGCTTGGGGTAGATGCACGAGCTGCCAAGGAATAGCAGTCTTTTAACCCCGTGCCGATAGGCGGCGTGCACGGTGTTGGCGGCCACCATGAGGTTCTCGAAGATGAAGTCGGCGGGGTAGGTGTTGTTGGCGTGAATGCCCCCGACTTTGGCTGCCGCGATGATGGCCACGTCGGGTTTCTCCTGGGCGAAAAATGCCTCTACGGCCGCCTGTGACGTGAGATCGAGTTCGCGCCGCGTGCGCCCCACGATCTCTGCGCCGGGTTCACTTTGCAGGCGGCGAACCAGCGCCGAACCCACCATTCCTTGATGTCCTGCGATGTAGTATTTCATGACGCGGCGCGGCGGTGGAAATCAGAGCGGGGGCAGCTTGGAGATCTGGGACTCCCGCTTGGCGAGTTCGATGTCGTGGTCGACCATCAACTCGACGAGTTCCTTGAAGCGAACCTTCGGCTCCCAGCCGAGTTGTTTCTTGGCCTTGGCGGGGTCGCCAATGAGCAACTCCACTTCAGCCGGACGCTCATAACGGGCGTCGTATTTGACGTATTTTTCCCAATCCAATCCAGCGCGGGCGAAGGCGACTTGGCAGAATTCTTTGACGCTGTGGGTTTCGTTGGTGCCGACCACGTAGTCGTCCGGCTGGTCCTGCTGGAGCATCATCCACATCATCTCGACATACTCCTTGGCGTAACCCCAGTCGCGCTGAGCGTCGAGGTTGCCAAGGTAGATGGAGTCTTGCAGGCCGAGTTTAATGCGGCCAACGGCGCGGGTGATTTTACGGGTGACGAACGTCTCGCCGCGGCGAGGGGATTCGTGGTTAAAGAGGATACCGTTCGAGGCATGGAGATTGTAAGACTCGCGGTAGTTAACCGTGAGCCAGTAGGCGTACATCTTGGCGCAACCATAGGGCGAACGCGGCCAGAATGGGGTTTTTTCGGTCTGAGGAACCTCTTGGACTTTACCATACATCTCCGAGGACGAGGCTTGGTAGTAGCGCACTTTTTTCACCAGTCCGGCTTCGCGGATTGCCTCAAGGATGCGTTGGGCGCCGAGGCCGACCACGTCGCCGGTGTATTCAGGAACATCGAACGAGACACGCACGTGCGACTGGGCTCCGAGGTTGTAGACCTCATCGGGCTGGAGCTGGTAAAGCAGTTTCACCATCTGGACCGAATCAGCGAGGTCGCCGTAGTGCAGAAAAAGGCGCACGCCGTTCAGATGCGGATCGCTGTAAAGGTGGTCGATACGGCTGGTGTTAAACGTCGACGAGCGACGAATGACGCCATGAACCTCGTAGCCCTTAGCGAGCAAGAGCTCGGCGAGGTATGAGCCATCTTGTCCTGTGATACCGGTGATAAGTGCTTTCTTCATAAAGGCTGAAAAGTTGGCGAGCGCGGTTGGCCCAATCAAGCTTCATCAAGGTTAAAATCCCTGAAATCTAAGCGCAGCAAAGTCGCTTCGTTACGGTCCGGTGACATAACGTCGGAATCGGGGCGTTTTTAGAATCGCCCTTGGCTTCGGCGGTTTCCAACGTCTTCGCTTCCATGGCCCAGTTCCAATCATTGCCCGGTTTCCGTGAGTTCTATCCTGATGCGCTGGCGCGTCGGAATCACATTTTTCGCCTCTGGCGACAGACCGCGTCGACCTACGGTTTTCAAGAATACGACGCGCCGGTGCTCGAACCGCTCGAGCTGTACAAAACCAAGTCGGGCGACGAGATCGAGGGCCAGTTGTTTAGCTTCACCGACAAGGGCGGACGCGAGGTCGCTTTGCGCCCGGAAATGACTCCTACCGTGTGCCGCTTGGTGGGTGAAAAAGCCAACTCGCTCAAGCGTCCCATCAAGTGGTTCAGCATCGCGGAATTCTATCGCTACGAGCGCATGCAAAAGGGCCGAGGCCGCTGCTTTTTCCAGCTCAACGCCGACATTCTCGGGGAGCCGGGCGTCGAGGCCGAGACCGAGTTAATCGCCCTGCTCATCCAGTGCTTCGGTTCCTTCGGGTTAACCGCTGAGGATTTCTATGTGCGCCTGAGCGATCGTAATCTCTGGTTTTATTACCTTGAGGCGCTCGGCCTCGATGAGCCGCGCACCCGTGCGATCCTCGGTGCGGTGGATCGGTTTGAAAAACTCGGCGACGACGCGTTCAAGGATTACACCGCCGCGTTTGGCGAAATCGCCCCGGAACTCAAAGCCCAGGTGCTGGCGTTTCTGCAGATCAAAACACTGGCGGCGCTTGAATCCGCCGTTGCCTCAATTCCCGGGGACAAGCTCGGTTCGCGTTTGGCCGATTGGCGAAAGCTTTTGGGCAACCTTTCTGCGATG
Organism: Opitutus sp.; assembly: GCA_024998815.1. NCBI lineage: Bacteria > Pseudomonadati > Verrucomicrobiota > Opitutia > Opitutales > Opitutaceae > Opitutus > Opitutus sp. Next base: position 1,393,199 of record JACEUQ010000001.1, on the reverse strand, counting down.
GGCCTTGGTAAATTTGTCGAGGTGGACCTCGGCGTGGTCCGGGGGCTGGCTTATTACACGGGCTTCGTGTTTGAGGCGTTTGACCGCAAGGGTGAACTGCGGGCTCTGGCCGGCGGCGGCCGTTACGACACGTTGATTGGTAAGCTCGGCTATAACGACATGCCGGCGGTCGGTTTTGGCATGGGTGACATGACCTTCGCTCTGCTACTTGAGCAACGCGGGCTTACTCCCGTTGTTTCGCAGTCAACCGACGTGTATGTGGTGATTGGTGGCGAAGCGGAGCGGGCTGCGGCGTTTGCCGACATCCAGTCGCTGCGGGCCGATGGTTTCCGCGTTGATTATCCGCTTAAAGAGGTCGCCTTCGGTAAGCAGTTTAAGGCTGCCGGCGAGTCGGGCGCCAAGTTGGCGTTGATCTACGGTGGCGAGGAGTTGGCCAAGGGCGTGGTCAAAGTTCGTGATCTCGCCGCACGCACCGAAATGGAAGTGCCTCGCGATCAGGTTTCCGCCGTGGTCCGCGACTTTTTATCCGGCGGCGCAGAGTAACCGAGTCAGGCTAATTCCAATTCGCGTTCAAAATGAGCTCAACGGGGGGCGCGGATGCCCCTTTGGCAGCACCTTGAGCTCACGCTCAAGGCCACTGGGAATGTGTTCAAGAAGACTGTGGCCTTGAGCGTGAGCTCAAGGACTGGAGTTTGGCCCCAAAAGCAGGTGGATGCGAAGCGGCCGGAGGCCCGGTTACGCAGCGCGGAAGAGTGCTTCAGCCAAGAAGGGTGGCGCTTTTGATGAGTTCGTGGAGGGAGGGTCGGTCGACGTGAAGTCGGAGAAACTCTCTGGGGCGATCTGGTCGGCCCAGCATTCGCTGCGCAGGGTGCGCAAGAGGTCCCCCGTGGAACTGGTCGCAGGCGAGGCGCCCGAAGAGTGCGTGCGCCATTTGGGCGGGCGAAGATGCGGCGGCGGATCAGGGGTTTGCCCCGCAGGATCGCCGAAGAGCAGGGCGGCGATTAACAACAGCGCATAGGCGGCGACGGTGGCGGCGGGTTGGTTGCGGTTGGAGGCGGCGGTGCGCAGTTGTGCCTGGCCGGTGCCGATCAGGGTTTTCTCATCCCGGAAGTTTCCCTCGATGCCCCAACGCCAGAGGTAATACTGGAGTTGGTCACCCACGGGCATATCCGGGTCGGTGCAAACCAAGAAGGCAGGCTGGCGATAGAGCAGCTTCGAGCCTGCGCGCAATCGGTAGCCCACCGGGGCGATCACCATGACTTGCAACGGGAGCGTCGCCCCGGCTTTACGCCACAGCACCGGCCCGAGGGTCTTGATTTTAAAGGTGTGCTTTTTTCCGGCCGCATAAGCCTCGACGCTTTGCCAGGCCACGGTGTCGTCGGTGCGCAGCTCTTCCGGGGTCTGGACCGGCGCGCCATAGACCGGCGGGCGACCGGTGGCCGCGGGTGGTCCAGGCAGGGCGTTGAGCACGGCGTCCCGGCGGATCCGGCCGATATAAACGGTCTTGGCGGGCAGGCCCTTGAGTACGACCGCATTGGTGTAACTGCCATCGCCGGCGACCACCAGTTTGCGCGTGTCTGGCAGCGCCTGGCGAAGCTGCTGGATGCGGGCGAGCGCGACGACATTAAGCCGCTGCTGTTTTTTCTTCTCCGTGTACTGCTGAACCTCGTCGGTAGTGGCTTTTTTACCCGGCTTTGGCGGCGTCGGCGCGTGGGTGAAATCCACCGGAATCATCCGGGCGTGTCCGTCGGAACCAGGCCAGGCCGCAGAGAGTTGCACATAGCGCTGGCCGCGCACCAGGTTGGTTTGGAACGCGGGGCCGAGCGGATCGCGTTTCCAGCCGACGCCGTCGATCTTGACCCCGGTTTTGCGTACCAGGGTGTCATCGATGGCGGCCACCAACGGGGTAAGCGCCGGCAGGTTTACCTCAAGCTCATGGAGGACCGTGCGGAAAAGCCCCGCCGGCTTCACCCGGTCACGCGAATACAACCGGTAGTCGGCCGTCCAGTCCTGCTGGGCACGCCCGCACAGACAAATCAGGTTGGTAAGAGTCCCCCGGCACGGTGAAACCAGTGCCGCCATGAGATGCCCCTGCAGTCTCCGGGCGCACTCGGGGGCGGCGCAAGCCGCAGCACAAGCCCGTTTCATAAGTCGTCCCAGCCGATCGGATAAACCCAACTGGACTTTTTTTTAACGCCTACGTCCACCAGCTCGGGCGTGACCGGCATAACGGGCGCGACCAGACTGCGTGAGAGGACCAAATGATGCGCGTCGGTGACGGTCCACTCGACGGCCTCCGACTTGGCGAACCCCATCGTCTGGGCGATGGAAGCGGGTAATGTCACATACCACTGCTCACTGTTTTTGCGGATGATGCGCTGAACTTTGGTGGTGGTGCTCATGGTCCGACACCATCGTTCATGGCCACGCTTTTTCCCATGGGCCCGACGCCCCATTTATCTCTACGGCCTTCTCCGGGCCAACTAGTCAGAGGCCAAACTCCAGGCCTTGAGCGTGAGCTCAAGGATTCCGTAAATCTCAACACGAACGCGAATGAGTATAAGGCCGGGACGTATCGACGGTTTTAGTGCCCCGCGAAGCGGTCGATTATCCCTGTCTTTTGGCCTTAGGCACTGAGGGCTTTCTTTATCAGCTGTTCGGTCGTCGCCTTTGGCCCCAGAGCCAGCATCGCGCGGCGAATGGCTTCATCGGCATCGGCGGTCTTGTAGCCGAGTGCACCGAGCGCAAGCACCGCGTCGCGCATCTTGGTGTCGGCCTTGGCCGCTGGCACCTCGCTGCCGGTTCCACTGGCCGAAAGTACGGTCTCGGCTGAGCCGGTGACACCCACCTTGGCACGCAATTCGATTACCAGGCGTTCGGCGGTCTTTTTGCCAATGCCGGGGCATTTGGCTAGGGTTGCGATGTCGCCGCTGCCGATCGCGCTCTGCAGCGAGGGAAGCGAAAGCTTACTCATGATGGTCAGTGCCATCTTGGGGCCCACACCGGTCACATGCTCGATCATCAGGCGGAAAAAATCACGCTCCGCCGGGGTCGCGAAACCATAGAGCGTCTGCGCATCTTCACGATAAATCACGTGGGTGTGCAGTTTCACCGTCGAGCCGGTGACGGGAAGTTTTTCCGCCGTGGTCACGGGGATGTTCACCTCGTAGCCGAACCCATTGAGCTCGATAATGGCGTGCAGGGGTGTTGCCGCCGTGAGCAGGCCGTGGATGGAGGTGATCATGTGGAAATAGGCCGAAGCTGGGTGCTGGGACTAGCGCAGCCCGAGCACGTCCTGCATATCGTAAACACCGGCGGGGCGGTCGATGAGCCAAAGGGCGGCGCGGATCGAGCCACGGGCGAAAATTCCGCGGTCGGATGCCTTGTGCGTCAGCTCGATGCGTTCGCCGAGAGCGGCAAACATCACGGTGTGGTCGCCGACCACGTCACCACCGCGCAACGCATGGATACCCACCTCCGTGGCGGTGCGTTCACCGGTGATGCCTTCGCGGCCGTGGCGCAGGGCCTCGGCGGTGAGCTTGCGCTCCTCCAAAATGATTTCGAGCAGGCGCGCGGCGGTGCCGCTGGGCGCGTCCTTTTTGAAGCGGTGGTGCATTTCCACGACTTCACAATCGTAGTCCGAGCCGAGCACGGCGGCGGCGCGGCGGGTGAGGGCGAAGAGCAGGTTCACGCCCACCGAATAGTTACCCGACCAAACCGTGGGGATCTGGGCGGCCTGGGCGAGCAGCAGCTTTTTCGCATCGGCGGCATGGCCCGTGGTGCCGATGACCAGCGGCTTGCCGGCCGCTTGGGCGAGGCGAATCACCTCCTCGGTGATGTGATGCGAGCTGAAGTCGATAATGACATCGGCCTGAGCGATGCCGGCAGCCAGATCGTCACCCGAATCCAGAGCGGCGGCGATGATAGCGCCGGATTCTTGGGCGGCGGCGGTAATGGCTTGGCCCATACGGCCCTTTGCCCCGATGAGAGCGATACGCAGAGGCATGGTGATTATTTACCGAAGGTTTTAAGCACAGCCAGAAGCGTCTGCTCGTTCGGCTTGGTGAGCTCAGTCAGGGGGGGGCGCACGAGGTCGCCACGGATGATGCCGGCACGAGCCATAGCAAATTTAACCGGCACCGGATTCGGTTCGATGAACAGGGTTTTGAAGACGGGGTAAAGCTTGCGGTGGAGCTTGGTGGCCTTGGCTAGATCGTGGTCCAAGCAGGTGTTGACCAATTGAACGACCTCCTTGGGGAACAGATTGGAGGCGACGCTGATCACGCCCTCGGCGCCGACGGCCATGAAGGGAAGCGTGAGGCTGTCGTCGCCGCTGAGTACGGTCATGTCCTTGCCAAGCGCGTGTTTGATTTGGTCAACGCGATCGACGGAACCGCCGGCCTCTTTGATGAAGCGCACGTGCGGGTATTTGGCGCGAAGACGTTCGATGACGGGCACGCCGATCTCGATCCCGCAGCGACCGGGGATGGAATAAAGGATGATCGGTTTGTCGGTGGCCTCGGCGACCGCGGCGAAATAGCGGTAAACGCCCTCCTGCGACGGCTTGTTGTAGTAAGGTGCGACAACCAGCACGGCATCGGAGCCGGCCTCGGTGGCGAGGGTGGTGAGCTCAACGGCCTCCTTGGTCGAGTTGGAGCCGGTTCCGGCGATGACGGGAACACGTCCGCGCGTGGTTTCAATTACCGCGCGGATGACATCGAGGTGTTCTTCGTGGGAAAGCGTGGGGGACTCGCCGGTGGTGCCGACGGGGACAATCCCGTTGATGCCGGATTTTATCTGAAACTCCACCAGCTTGCGCAGGTCGTCATAGGCGACGGATTGGTCGGGCTTGAATGGCGTCACAAGGGCTGTGATCGTGCCGGTAAGGGGACGGAGTTTCATGGCTGTTTTGCGGAAGATAACTTGCACAGCAGAGCACCCCACTTTAGCAAATCCGCAACGTTTTTCATTGTTCTTACCCCATGTCGCAAACCACGGATATTTTTAACGAGTTACTTAAATTGGCAGTCGAAAGCGGCGCGAGCGACATTGTCATCAAGTCTGACAAACCCGCGTATGTGCGGGTGTCGGGCCGTCTCAAGCCGGTCGACATGGATCCGATTTCAGGCCCCGAGGTAACTGAGTTTGTGGATACCCACGTGCCTAAAGTGTTTAAGTCGCGATGGGAAGATGACGGGCAGGTGGACTTTGCCTACTCGGCACCTGACGTGGGCCGGTTCCGTGTGAACGGGTTTCACCAGCGCGGCACGCCCAGCATCGTCATGCGTCACATTAAAAATCGCGTGCCGACGTTTGCCAATTTGGGGCTGAATCCGGAGCCGTTGCTGAACATGGCCAAGGCCAAAGACGGCATTGTTTTGGTCTGCGGGGCGACCGGTTCGGGCAAGAGCTCGACCATGGCTGCCATGCTCGGGTGGATTAACGAAAACATGGACAAGCACATCGTCACCCTGGAAGACCCGATTGAGTTCACCTTTCAAGACGACAAGTCGGTTTTCCAGCAGCGCGAAATAGGCCTCGACGTGCCCTCGTTCGAATTGGCGATCAAGTCGGTGCTGCGGCAAAATCCAGACATCATTCTCATCGGTGAAATGCGTGATAAGGAGACGTTTGAAACCGCGATTTCGGCGGCCGAAACCGGTCACTTGGTGTTTTCCACGATGCATGCGGCCACGGTCGCCCAGTCGCTCACCCGACTTTTCGAGTTTTTCCCGCCCGAGCAGCAGGTCCAAGCGCGCCGTCAAGTCGCCGGTTCGTTGCGCGGATTTATCTGCCAAAAGCTGATCCCAACCATGGAGGGTGGCGGGCGGGTTCCGGCCAACGAGATTCTCTGTTCGGATAGTGTGATTCGCAGCCTGATCATCGAGGGCCAGTTCGAGAAAATCCAAGGATTGCTCGAGGGCGGGACCGACTCGGCCAGTTTCTCTTTCAACCGGGACATTTACCGTCTGGTGAAGGCTGGTACGATCAGCAAGGCGGAGGCATTGCGTTACTCGCCCAATCCGCAGGCCCTGGACATGAATCTGAAGGGTATCTTCTTTAAAACCTAGGCGGCCCGGTAATCCTCAAAGTGGCTGAGGCAGAGCCGGATGAAAATACAACCGGCGCTGAATATTCGCAGCCGGTTGAACCCCCGGCGCGGATCTTAGCCTTTGAGTCGCTCGGGGTGCGCCCATAACCCCAGCGCCGGGTTGGAGATGGAATAGTAGGTGGCTCCGTCCACCGAATCGGTGTGCCAACCAGTGGGTTGTCCTGCGGGGTTCCAGCGTTTAAGTGCTTCTTCGTACGGCATGTACTCAAAGCCTACGTTTTCGATTTCGTCGCGGGTCACTCCAGGGCCGGGGCAATAAACGATGCGGAAGCGGCCTTCGCTGCTGCCGTGGATCAGATGCGCTGCAGCTGACAAATTTGATGCCAGTTCAGGGTCGTGCTTCATCGCGGCAAGCGTCGCCGGGGTGCCTTTATAGCCATGACGCCGAATCAGGGCGTCGATGGTCGGATCCTCGCCAAAGCCGGACAAGGCGGGCGCCAAGACATACAAGGTGCCGCCATCGGCCATGGCCATGCGGGTGCGGTAGACGGATTTGTTGCCCAGCCAAGTGGTGTGAAACTCGCGCGGGTCGAGCCACACCACGCAGCGGTCAATGGGGCGGTCCACCTGGGTGAAATTCACCTTGACGGAGAGCGCTGCGGCCGCCTCGTAGCCGCTGCGATCGTAGCTTGCGAAGAGGCCGCGGTGCACGACCCCGTCGGCGGTGTCCTGCATGACGGTGAGGATAAACAGGAAAGGCAATCGGTGGGCGATGAAGCGGTTAAAGGCCTCGTCCAGGGCGCGGCGGACGGGGGTGTCGACCCGGCCCATGATGGATTCCATGTTGCACACGGCGCCAAGGAAATGGGACCGGTGAATGGTGTCGCGGCCGCCCAGGCCGACGCAGATGTTTTTGGTGTAGTTGGCCAGGCCGATCACTTCGTGCGGCACCACTTGGCCGGGCGAGATCACGAGGTCGAAGTTACCCTCAACGAGGATCTTGTTAACCTGAACGGGCAGGGGTTGGTCAAAGCGCCCGCCTGAAATTTCACGCATGAACTCGACCGGCAATTCGCCGAGTGTGACCAGGTCTTCGCGCCAGCGGTGGGGGAGGATTTTCTCAAACGGGATGGCGTCGCCGAACATGCTTTCGCATTGCTCGCGCGACATCGGCGCGTGGGTGCCGAGCGTGGGCATGACCACGACTTCGACGCCCGCAGCGATCAGGCGGGGATAAAGCCATGCGGAGATGGGGCCAGCCATCGAATACAGGCGGGTGTGGTCGGGTGGCAGCAGGAGGATGCGCTTGGGGTGGCGCGCCAGAATGTGCGCGAGCATCGTCGCCAAGTGCGCTTCGAGCTCGGGTTGTGAAAGGGTGCGGTCGGGGGCACCGTCGGTGAGGGTGAAGGTGTTCATTTGGAGAAGGTGACGCGCCTGTTCGACGACCGTCGCCATCGGCGTTTCGATGGAAACAGCGATTACGTCGGTTTCATCAGCGGCAGGGATTTCGAGTGCGTCGAACTGGCTGCGCAGCATACCCGGCTTCATGAAGTGATTTGCGCGTGCCTGCATGCGGCGCTCGATCAGCTCGAATGAACCGTCGAGGTAGACAAAGCGGATGTTGCCCGCCTTGCGCAGGACATCGCGGTAGCGGCGTTTGAGGGCGGAGCAGGCCAGCACCACGCTGGGGCGGCTCGCCAATTCATGGCGCAATTGCTCCAGCCAAGGCGCGCGGTCCTCGTCATTGAGGGGAATGCCGGCGGCCATTTTTGCTTTGTTGGCCGCTGGATGGAAATCATCGGCGTCCAAAAAAGTGCCACCAAGCGACTTGGCTAGATCTGCGGCGATGCTGCTTTTTCCGCAGCCAGAAACCCCCATGACGATGATTCTCATAATATGATGTTAAGCGATAGGCGCCCACTGAGGGCGTTTCGATAGATACGCGACGCTGCAAGGGTCGCGTCCGGGCTTCAATCGCCCATTCATGAAAACAATCGCACCCCGGGCGGTTGGCGTCCGCAGGTGCCGGGCGTTTTCCGCTGACTGGTGATTGAACACGCTCGGGAGAAAATCCCTTGTGGCCTTGCGCGTGAGCGCAGGGTGTTTGCGTGGAACACGGCCTTATCCCATGCGGAAGTGCTGGCTGGGCGGCAATACCCGTGGTCCGAATCAACAGTGTTGGCCCCAGAACTTCGGCGTCTCAGATCAGCCCGAGCTTCATTTTACCCTCTTCGCTGATCATCGACTGGTTCCAAGCCGGCTCCCAGGTGATGCGCACGTCGGCGGCGGCCACACCGGGTACCAGCAGGATTTTGGTTTTGGCGTCCTCGGCGATGGCCGGACCCATTCCGCAGCCAGGCGCGGTCAACGTCATGGCGACATCCACCTTGTAGCCGGCCTCTGGCGCCGTGTTGACCGAAACATCCATCGAATAAACCAGCCCAAGATCGACGATGTTTACCGGGATTTCAGGGTCGTAGACTTTTTTGAGCTGGTCCCAGACCGCCTCGGGATCAGGCGCGCCGTCGGCCAAGGTCGCCGCTTCCACCGTGTCGGTCACGATTTGCTCACCGATCACATCGGCATCTTTGCCGTCGATACGGTACAGCCCGCTGTCGCCCTGCACCGTGTAAGTGCCGCCCAGGACTTGGTGAATGAACACCTGCGCACCGGCAAACAGGGTGTGCTTATCGCCAGACGGGATTTGGGTGACAACGACGTCGCGGGATAGGGTGCGTTCTTTGGAGGACATGAAAGGTGGGGGAATGTCGGAGACGGATATTACACAGAGGGCACAGGAGGTGGCTCGGAGATCACGGAGTAAAGCCGGGGACGGGTTCTCAGTCGCCTCTGTGTTAACTCTCGTGCTCTCTGTGTAACTGGATTGATGTGTTAGCGCTTAGCGAACTTCGACTCGATCAGGCCACGCAGGGAGGCGTGGAGCTCGTCGTTGGAGAGCTGGTTGAGGACTTCCTCAAAGAAGGCGAAGACGAGCATCTCCTTGGCGTTGGCCGGTTTGATGCCGCGGGCTTGCAAATAAAACTCCTGCTCGGGTTCGATGCGCGCGCTGGTGCTGCCGTGGCTGCACTTCACGTCGTTGGCCTGAATTTCCAAACCGGGCAGGCTGTGTGCCTCGGCCTCGTCGGAGAGCATCAGGTTGCGGTTCTTCTGGTAGGCGTCGGTCTTCTGCGCGTCGGGTTCGACGATGATCAGACCGGAGAAAATGGTCTTCGCGGTGTCGAGCAGGGCGTTTTTGTAGAGCAGGTTCGACGTGGTGTTCGGCGAGATGTGGGTCTGCAGCGTGCGTTGGTCAAACTCCTGGGCGCCGTTGGCGACGGTGAGCGCGAGCATCTCGGAGTGCGCGCCGGGGCCGAGCAGGCGGGAGTGCGACTCGTGGCGGGCCTGGCGGCCGCCTAGGTGGACGTTGAGCGAAAGGACTTTGGCGTCGCGCTCGACGGCGATTGAGTTGGTCTGGAAGGCGAGGGTGTCCTTGGACCAGTTTTGCGCGCCCACGTAGGTGAGCTGAGCGCCGGGACCGGCAAGTAGGTCGTTGACGCCCGAGCAGAGGTGGCGGGACTGGTCGGCGGAGACGAAGTATTCAACCAAGGTGGCCTTGGCGTTGTCTTCGAGGATGACGATGGTGTGGGGGAAGGTCGCCTTATTGGCTCCGGAGAGCGTGTGCTGAAGCACAAATGGTGTGGCGATTTCGACGCCCTTGGGAACGAAGAGCAGGGCGCCGGCGCCGGTGAAGGCGGTGTTGAGGGCAACAAACTTTTCCGAACCGAGGTTGGCGGGGTGTTTTTGGAAATACTTGCGCACCAGCTCGCTGTGCTGGGTGAGGGCTTCGTCGAGCGGGGCGAAGATCACGCCCTTGGCGGCCAGATCGGCGGGCACCGTGCTACGCGCGACCAGCTGGCGATTAGAGAAAATGATTTCGGCGACGTGGGGGAAATCCGAGAGGTGGGGGATGTGTTGGGACGCATCCTCGGGCAGCTCAAAGCCGGTCAGGTCGAGGGTGGCCAGGCTGGAGAAACGCCAAGTCTCGTCGGTGCGCGAGGGCATCGGCAGGGCGTTGAACTGGTTCCAGGCGGCCTTCTTGGTCTCTAACCACCAAGCGGGCAGGTAGCCACGCTGGGAGAGGTGCAGCGCGAAGCGCGCGGCATCAAGGCCGGTGATGGGAGGAGCGGAGAGGACAGTGGCGGTGGCGGACATGCTAGGGAAAGTTGAGGGACTATTTCGGCGGAGTTACACAGAGGACACGAGAGGTGGCACAGAGGGCACGGAGTGGAGCTTTATGAGAAAAGTGCTGGTTCTCGGTGCTCTCTGTGTTTCCTCGTGTGCCCTCTGTGTTACTGGATCGTGGATTGGGATGGATCAGCCGACCGAGCCTTCCATTTCAAGGTCGATGAGGCGCTTGAGCTCGACCGAGTATTCCATCGGGAATTGGCGCACCAGGTCGTTAACAAAGCCGTTGACCGCAAGGCTCATCGCCTGGGCCTCGGTCAGACCGCGCTGCTGCATATAAAAGATCTGCTCCTCGTTGACCTTCGACACGCTCGCTTCGTGCTGCACCGAGTGGGTGTCACCGCGGACAACGATGGCCGGATAGGTGTCGGTGCGGCTGTTGGAGTTGATCAACAGCGCGTCGCACTCGGTGTTGTTTTTGCAACCCTTGAGGTGCTTCGGGATGTGGACCACACCGCGGTAGGTGCTGCGGCCCTGACCGACGCTGATCGACTTGGCGACGATCACCGAGGTGGTGTCGTCGGCGGCATGGATCATCTTGGCGCCGGTGTCCTGGTGCTGGCCGTCGTTGGCCAGGGCGATCGAGATGACCTCACCGCGGGCGCGCTTGCCCTTCAGGATAACACCCGGGTACTTCATCGTCAGGCGGCTGCCGATATTGCAGTCGATCCACTTGATCTCGGCGTCCTCGTGGGCAACGCCGCGTTTGGTGACCAGGTTGAACACGTTGTTGGCCCAGTTCTGGACCGTGATGTACTGGATCTTGGCGCCCTTGAGAGCGACCAGCTCGACCACCGCCGAGTGCAGCGTGGAGGTGGAGAACTTGGGGGCGGTGCAGCCTTCCATGTAGGTGACCTCGGAGCCCTCGTCGGCGATGATCAGGGTGCGCTCAAACTGGCCGAAGTTTTCCGCGTTGATGCGGAAGTAGGCCTGCAGCGGCTGGGCGACCTTGACGCCCTTTGGAACGTAGATGAACGAACCGCCGGAGAACACCGCGCTGTTAAGAGCGGAGAACTTGTTGTCACCGGTGGGGATGACCTTGCCGAAGAATTTTTTGAAAATCTCCGGGTGCTCGCGCAGGGCCTCGGTGGAGTTGCAGAAAATGACGCCCTGTTTGGCGACGATGTCCTTGATGTTCGAGTAGGCCGCCTCGGAGTCGAACTGGGCCTCGACGCCGGCGAGGAACTTGCGCTCCTGCTCGGGGATGCCGAGACGCTCGAAGGTCTTTTTGATGTCGTCGGGCACCTCGTCCCACGTGCGCTTGGGCTTCTGGCCCTGCGAGAGGTAATAACGGATCTTGTCGAAATCGATGTTGTTGAGGTCCGTCGTCGCCCAATGCGTCGGCATGGGCATCGAGAGGAACTTCTTCAGCGCGGCGAGGCGGAATTCAAGGATCCACGGTGCCTCCTTTTTAACCGAGCTGATGTAACGCACGGTCTGCTCCGAGAGGCCGGTGCCCGCGTCGAATTCATACTTCACGTCGTAGGTGAAATCGCCGGCGGCCTGGTCAATGCCAACGGCTGGGTTTTCAACGGCGTTTACGTCGGCGATAAGGGTGTCGATGTCGGACATGGTGGGAGGAGGTGGTTGAGGGATCAGATTTTAACGCTAAGTCGCGAAGACGCTAGGGGAGCAAAGTCGGGCGCGGGCTAGGCTTGAACTGACTTTGCGACTTGGCGTCTTTGCGTTAACGGATCGAGGTTTTGTTTAGACGGCGGCGAGCTCGGTTTTGATCCAGTCGTAGCCCTTGGCTTCGAGTTCGAGAGCGAGGGACTTGTCGCCGGATTTGACGATGCGGCCGTCGTACATGACGTGCACGAAATCGGGCACGATGTAGTCGAGCAGGCGCTGGTAGTGGGTGATCAGGAGCACGCCGAGCTTGTCGCCGCGCATGGCGTTAACACCTTCGGCAACGATCTTTAGGGCATCGATGTCGAGGCCGGAGTCGGTCTCGTCCATCAGGGAGAACTTGGGCTCGAGCATGGCCATTTGGAGGATCTCGCAGCGCTTCTTTTCGCCGCCGGAGAAACCCTCGTTGACCGAGCGGGAGGTGAACTTCCGGTCGATCTTGAGCAGGTCCATCTTGGAATAGAGGCGCTTGTAATAACCGGTGGCGTCGAGCTCCTCGCCCTCGGCCATGCGGGCCTGGACGGCGGCGCGCAGGAAGTTGGCGATGGAAACGCCGGGGATTTCGGACGGGTACTGGAAGGCCAGGAATAGGCCGGCGCGGGCGCGCTCGTCGGGCTCCATTTCCAAGATCGATTTGCCGTCGAGAAGGACGTCGCCCGAGGTGATCACATAGTCAGGGTGCCCGGCGATAGCCTTGGACAGGGTGGATTTACCGGTGCCGTTGGGCCCCATGATGGCGTGAACCTCGCCGGTTTTGATCGTCAGGTTAAGACCCTTGACGATGGGTTTTTCGGGAGTGGCGGCCAGGGAAACGAACAGATCGCGGATTTCGAGTGAGGACATGGTTGGAAAAGTATGGCGGGGAAGTTTAATGAGTTAGAGTCGTAAGGTCGTGAGCGGTTCAGCGCGGTGAGGGAAGTTTCCCTCGAAAGGTGATTTCGACGGCGTCGGCACTGTAACCGGGCGGCAGCACGGCTTTGATCGAATTCAAAAGCTGGTCGGGCAACTCGATGTCGTGGGTGGCCCCGGTGGACTCGTCGTGGAAATGCGCGTGCGGGTGCAGGTGCGGGCAATAACGCGTCGGCGCGCGTTCGAAGTTCACGACGCGCACCAGGTTGCACTGCACCAAGGTTTCCAGGCAGTTGTAAACCGTGGCTAGTGAGATGCCGGGAAGCTGGGTTTTGACCCGGGCGTAAACCTCGTCGGCGGTCGGGTGGTCGCGTTTGGTGAGCAGCGCGTCGTAGACGAACTCGCGCTGCGGGGTGTTGCGCAGGCCGCTGTCAGCGAGCTTTTGCGCAAGGGCGTCGGAGTGTATCGTGGGCGTGGACATGGTTCAGGAAAACGAGGCCACAACGAATTGGAATGATTCTAAGGCGCAAGTCCAAATTGGAATAATTCTAAATATCGTTAACGGCGCCTTTCGCTCCTGTTCAATCAAAGGGGTTAACGAAAACCCCGAAGCGCCACCGTTGCGATCCTACGGCATTCCCGTTGCGCCCCGAGTCGTCGTCGTTGCGACATGACTGCGGGCTTGCCTCTGCTTTTAGTCGGCCGCACAAAGCCCCTCTTTTATGCAAAAACTGGCCCTTCTTTCAGTGAGCGACAAAACCGGTTTGGTGGACTTCGCCACCGCCCTCGTCCAGCAGCACGGCTATAAGCTGCTCTCCACCGGCGGCACCGCCAAACTGCTCGCCGAAAAGGGCTTGCCCGTCACCGAGGTGAGCCAGCACACCGGCTTTCCCGAGATGATGGAGGGGCGCGTCAAAACCCTGCACCCCAAGATCCACGGTGGCCTGCTCTGCCGCCGCGACAAGGCCGACCACCTCGCCGCTGCCCAAGCCCACGGCATCGACCTGATAGACCTCGTGGTGGTTAACCTTTACCCGTTCGAGCAAACCGTCGCCAAGAAGGGCGTCCATTTTGAAGAGGCCATCGAGAACATCGATATCGGCGGCCCCTCCATGCTGCGCAGCGCCGCCAAGAACCACGAGAGCGTCACCGTGGTGGTTGACCACAACGATTACCCCGCCGTACTCGCCGCCTTCGCCGAACCCGCCGCGCTGGCCGCCCTACGCCGCAAGCTCGCTCTCAAGGTTTTCCAGCGCACCGGCGCCTACGACACCGCCATCGCCAAGTACCTCGAATCCCAGGCCGACGAGCCCAGCCTCGACGCCCTCAGCGGTCTGCCCGAAACCCTCACGCTCACCTACAAAAAGGCCCAATCGCTGCGTTACGGCGAAAACCCCCACCAGCAGGCCGCCCTTTACGGTACGTTCAACGACCACTTCCAGCAACTCCAGGGCAAGGAACTGTCCTATAATAACATTTTGGACATCACCTCGGCCACCTACTTGATCGGTGAGTTCGAGAAACCCACGCTCGCGATCCTCAAGCACACCAACCCGTGCGGCGTCGCCTGTGCCGACGATCTCGATACCGCCTGGGAAAAAGCCTACTCGACCGACCGCCAGGCCCCATTTGGCGGCGTCATCATCGTCAACCGCACGCTGGAGGCCAGCCTCGCCGCCAAGATCGCCGACATTTTTACCGAGGTCATTATCGCCCCGTCTTTCAGCGCCGAAGCGCTGGCGATTTTCGGCAAAAAGAAAAACCTGCGCCTGATGATCGCCAAGGACGGCCTTGGTGCCGATTCGCTGCAAGACGTGCGCTCGGTGGTCGGTGGTCTGCTGGTGCAGGACCGCAACAAGCTTTTGGGCAACCCGCGCGACTTCAAGGTCGTCACCAAACGCCAGCCCACCCAGGAAGAATGGGATACGATGATGTTCGGCTGGCGCGTGTGCAAACACGTCAAATCCAACGCCATTGTGTACGTTAAAAATGAGCAGACCCTCGGCGTCGGCGCCGGCCAGATGGCACGCGTGGACAGCTCGAAGGTGGCAGTCTGGAAAGCCGGCGAAGCCAAGCTCGACCTACACGGTTCGGTGGTGGTTTCGGAAGCGCTTTTCCCGTTTGCCGACGGCCTGATTGCCGCCGCCGAAGCCGGTGCGACCGCCGCGATCCAGCCCGGTGGCAGCGTGCGTGACGCCGAGGTGATCGCCGCCGCCGACGAGCGCGGCATGGCCATGGTGTTCACCAGCATCCGCCACTTTAAACACTGAGTTCAACGCCCTCTGGGCTCGACTGACCAAAGACCCGACGCGTGCGTCGGGTCTTTTTTTTGCGGGATGGGAACTGCCACCGCCCCATTCCAGTGCTCTGCAGATTGCCTGTGGTTATTTTTCAACTCCACCCAAAGCTCGTGCCGCGAGTTTTTCGCCTGCTGCGAGGCATTGGGGGACCGCGATGCCGTCGCGTACATGACCCCCGATCAATAAGCCCGGGTGCGCGGTTTCCACACCGATGATTTGGTCGAGGAAACGCTCGTAGCCGAGGTTGTATTGCGGAATGGCCTTAGGCCAGACGTTGCGGCGCATAAACACCGGTGCGCCGCTCACCCCGAGCAGTGAACCAAGCTCGGTACTCACGCGGGCGAGTAGCGTTTGGTCATCAACCAACGCCATCTCCGGCCGGAGCGCCCCGCCGGTCATCACGGTGATGCCGACGTGGCCGTTTGGGGCGCGACCGGGGAAAAGAGTGGAGTTAAACAACACGCCGAGCACGTCGCGTTTTTCCGCAGGCGGAATCAACATGCCGAAACCATCAAGCGGATGGCGGACCTGCTCACGTCGGTAGCCCAGAAAGAGCGAGGACACCGGCGGGTAGGTGATCGGCTCGAGACCGGCCAGGGGGCGTGTGGCTAGTGCTCCCGCAGCCCCGATCAGCAAAGCGGCGAGGGCCGCCGCGGGCAGCGCGAGGATGACGGAGGCGAAGGTTTCACAGTGGCTCGCCTGATCAGGGCTGGTCCAGTGCACGGTCCAGGTTTTGGCGGGCTCGGTGTCGGGTACCAGCGCGGTGACGCGGGCCTGCAACGCAACGCTGCCCGAGGGCAGGCGGGCGGCGAGGGCGAGAGGCAGTGCTTCGAGACCCTCGGGGAAGCTGATCAGTGGAGTCGGCCCCCGCGCTTCGCCACGGGCTTTTTTGGCTTTAGCGGAGGCGATCATGCCGCGAATGATCGAGCCGTGGCTGCGCTCGGCTTCCCACAGCGACGGAAAACTCAGGCGCGCGGAGAGCTGACTGGCGTCCCCGGCGTAGACCCCGGCAACAAAGGCGCGCAGGCCGTAGTCGACCAGCTCGGTGCCAAAGTGCTCGGCGACAAAGTCAGCTAGGCAGACATCTGCGGGGCGTTGGCGGGGACGTAGAAAAAGGTCGCCGAAAAGCCGGATTTTGGCGCGGGCGCTGAACAGCGGAGTTTTAACAAAACCCGGGGCCGATGCGGGGGCGGCGAGGACGCGGCCATTGCGGACGAGGTAACGGTTTTTTGCGGCAGGCGAAGCGATGAGCGGGTTCAGCCCGAGTTCGGCGCAGAGAGCGGCCAGTGCGGGCGTGAGTTGCAGGGAGTTGGGGCCGGCTTCGAGCAGCCAGTCGCCGGCGCGCTCGCTGCGGATGTTGCCACCGAGGCGCGGTGCGGCGTCGAAGAGCCGGAAGGCGCGGCCTTGGCGGGCCAAACGGTGTGCCGCTGCCAGCCCGGTGATGCCGCCGCCAAGGATGGCGACGGGAAGTTGTGAAGAGGAAGTGCCCACGTTGAGCTGAGTTGATACACTAAAACGGCCGCGCAGGCTAACTGGGTTTTGCGCTTTTGTTGTTGGTGCTTGGCGCAGGCGCATCCGCGTTTTTGAAAACGGTTCCACGTTCCCGAAGTAGCGCACGCCCCTGCAAGTGCTCGAAAATAGCAAAAAAGCGGGTGCGCCCCTTGGCGCCCTGTTTCGGGCTGACGGAACCGGCCTCGCGCACACCGGTCTGACGGGGCGGGTAACTGTTTTTTGGTCATTCGCCGCCAATGCGCTTGAGGTCGCCCTCTTTCTGGCATCATCACACGGGGCGAACCGTTCACCTGCAGACCTGAATTTAACCTGAAAATCCAACCATCATGTCACGCCATGACGCCATGCGGGATCCGTTTTACGCCCCCATCCTCTATTCCATCGAAAGAAAACTATTCGAAGCTGACCGTCTGGCGGCTTCACGCGGGATCGTTCTGACCGACTCGGCGATTCGCTCCCTGCTGGTGCGGGCCATCAACGAGGCCCAGGGCAAGCCCGCCAAGACCGCGCCGGGTTCATCGCCCAAGGATCAATTTCTCCACGAGGCGTTCGGGCAACTGGCTTTGGTGCGCGCCGCCATCGAGGTCGCGGATGAAGACACCGAACTCACGTCGGAAGGCGTGCCGGCGGCCCCCCAGTCCCTTCCGGCCGCAGAATGGATTGTCGCATTGGAAACCGTCAAAAGCTCCTGCGCGCTCCGCACCACTTCAGCGCCCGGTTCGCGCGGCTATCTGGATTTTCTTCCCTCCTTTTTTCACGCTTCTGCCTCCCAGTCTGATTAAAAGCCGCAACCCATGAGTGTCGCCAGCCAGCTCAAGTCCCTTCTCGCCCACTATCGCCCGGACTCCGCCCATTCTGCCGAACTCACCCGGCTGGCTAAACTTGCCAGCCCTTGGCTTGACCAGCTCGCCCAAACCCTAGGCGAAATCGACTCGGATGTCTTCGACCTGAATGAAATCCAGTTAAGCGAGCTCGCGCTGGCCATGACAGAAATGGCCGACGACTTGCACGCCGACTCCGGCCTGTGGTGGTCCTTGGAATCCTGCAACACCACGCTTTTCGGCACCCCGTTGCCCGGGCTTTTCCGTCCAGCTGATTCGTCCTTGATCCGGTTTGATGCCCGCCGCTTCCAGTTCTTCCTTGAAGGCGTCTGGCGTCACTTTCAGCCCGACGCGATCGTCTCTCCCCGCCATCTCGGCTTTCTGCGGATCTCGCAGGCGGCTGAGACGTTTTTCACCTCACGGCTCAGTGATCGGGTGGGCTCCAGCTCGGTCGCCAGCTTGCTCGATTCCAGCCATGAACGGGGCTGGGAGTTGAAGCAAAAACTCGTCTGGCTGGGTACGCGCTCGTTTCTCCTGCGTTTCGACTATGAGGCTTATGTCCATCGTGAAACGGGGAAGCGCAACGACTCACCGGACATTGCCATCACCGATGATTTTCTTGCGCAGGAGTGCACCGGCTGGTCCGGACTCGGCGCGTTGGAGTTGCTGGCGGAGCGGCTCGCATTTCAGGGGGCGGAGCGCGCCGACCTATTAAGCTGGCAGGCCCGGCATGCGGCCTTTTACCGCGTCGACGCCGTGGCCGTGAAAGGCGGGGTGCTTATGACCATGGACCTGCTCAATCTTATCGGAGAGCGGCCCTACCATGTGCGAATTGAAGTGCCTCGGGCGAACGCCCCGTTTCAGGTCGGGGAGATGGTTTTTGGGAGTCTGGTGCCTTGGCGCGGCGAGTGGTATTGGTCCGGAACACAAAAGCGCTGGCCCCAGGTGCCGGCCGATTTCGCCCCGATCCGGAGTGGTTTTTTCCAAACCAACGCGCAGATCGCCTACCGTTACTGCCCGGAGCGGGCGGCCAAAGCGCGGCAGTTTGGGGGCGAGCAACACGCCGACTTTGTGCGCTTTCACGGCACCGACCTGGTCGTTTTCCCCGACGGTCTGGCGGTGGCTGCGGCCGAACAGCGCCGGATGCGCCAGTACAACAAAACCCGTGCCGCCGCCCTCGGGCTGAAGCGAGGCGAGACCGCCGCGAGCCCCCGTTGCGATGAAAACGGTCCGCGCATGCCCATCCCGAAGGAGGTACTCGACTGCCGTCAGGGGATTGCCGTGTTTTCCCAACCTGAGGAAGGCGTTGAAATCATGCGTGAGTTTGACGTGCTCCGCGCCGCCCTGCGCTCGGAGAAAACGCCCCTGACCGAGGAGCAAGCGGAGGTGCTCCAAGGTTTTATCGAGAGCGGTTCCATCAGTCCCGCCTTTGTGCGCCGCGTTATTGGGGCGAACGGTGACAGCGGGCTCACGTCGCTGTTTTATGTGCCTGCGGGCGATGGCATCGCCCTCGACCACTTGTTGCGTCGCCACAAGGGGGCTTATTACCGCCCGCGCCAACCCCATATCGCGTTGGTGGATGAGTAGATGCGTACCGTTGGGCAAACTCCCTGATCTCACGTTCAAGGCCACGAGGCGTGTATTCATGACGCGCGTGGTCTTGAGCGTGAGCGCAAGGATGCCGTAACACTCAAATCGAACGCTTCTAATGTTAGCATTCCTGCAGCCCACCGCACGACTTGTAATCGGGATGAATTTTTAGGCGGTGAGTCGACGTGCCTATCCTACCGATTGAACGGTTGCGGTTCCTCCGCAATTATTGTTACAATCGAATTTTTTACCGCTGCCGCACACGCCGTCGCACCCTTTTGTTAGTCCGCCTGCGCAATCGCTGCCGCAGTGTGAGCGGCGGCGCGAACACCGTCTATTTCTGGCGGTTACAAAATCACCTGTCGTAAAAGCCGATGACCGGCCCCGCCAGGGGCCGATCATCAGGCCCGGTCAGCTTGCAGGTTCGTCGGCCAGGCGGTCTTTCATGCGGTAGGATTTGCCCTCGATGACGACGGTCTGGGCCCGGTGCAGCAGGCGGTCCAGGATCGCCGCGGTGATGCCAGCGTCGTTGTTAAAGATCCCTGCCCAGTGTTTGTAGGCCTTGTTGGTGGTGACGATCAGCGAGCCGCGTTCGTAGCGTTGGCTGACGATCTGGAAGAGCAGGTCGGCCCCCGACTTGTCGAGCGGCAGGTAGCCGACCTCATCGAGCACGAGCACCGCAGGGGTCATGTAACGCTTCAACTCGGCTTGCAACCGGTGCAGGGACTGGGCGGTGACCAGGGCGTTGATCGCGTCCACCGCCGTCGTAAACAGCACCGTGTAACCCGCCTGGCAGGCCGCGTAGCCCAACGCGCTCGCGAGGTGTGTTTTACCGAGCCCCACACCACCGCAAAACACCACGTTGGTGCGCTCCTTCACAAAGCCCAGTTCGAAGAGGTGGCGTACCTGCGCTTCGTTCAACTCCTTGGGCCAGTCCCACTGGAACTGGTCGACGGTTTTCTTGACCGGGAAGCGCGCTGCCTGGATGCGCCGCTCCAGCGCCCGGATCTGGCGATCCTGGGTCTCGGCCTGCACCAGTCGGCGTAAAAATTCGGCGTGCGAACAGCGCGCCTTGGCCGCCTCGGCGGTCAGTTCGCCGTGGTGACGCAACAGGTAACCGAGTTTCAGATACTTGAGCTGGTCTTTTAATAAATCGGGTTTTTCGGGTTCTGTTTTCATTGGGTATAGGGGCTTAAATCCGGGGGCCGTAGTTCGAGTTCCAGTGCGGCCAACGCGTCGGCGCGGGTGAGGTGGATCGGCCCGGCTTGCGGCAAGGCCCGCGCGCGTTGTTCGAGCAAGTTGAGGATGTAATCGCTGGAGTAGGCGCCGAGTTCATGGGCGCTTTCGATCGCCCGGCCGACTGCATCCGTTCCATACAGGGCCACCAAACCCACGATAGTCGCCAGGTGGTGTCCCGCGTTGAGCCGGCGCTCCTCCAGCCCCCGTTGGTAGGCGGGTGCCGCCGGGCTCAGTTCCAAAAACCGTAGCCGCAGGCGCTGCCGCGCCCCCTGCCGTTTGCGCTCCTCGAGTTCGCGCACATGCTCGGGGTTTTCCACATCGGCGCGGCGGGCAAAACTGCGGGCATGCTCGGCCACCAGGGTGCGGTCCGCATAAAACCTCACCTGCGCCCCCTCGATCTGCGCGGTGAGTAGCGCCCCGGCAAACTTCGTGGGCACCGAGTAGCGGTTCGTTTCGATACTCACCCGGCACCGCCGCGACGCCCGCACGCTTAAGGTGCGCACCGCCGGACTGGCCACCGGGTTAAGCGGCAGGAGCGCAGCGCGCTCCTCGGGCAGCCGGTCCACCGGCCGGCCCTGGGTTTCAGCGTGAACGCGCACGTTGGCCACCGTTTCCAGCCACAAGCTGGCGGCCGGCCCCAGCTCGGTAAACCCGTTCATCTGCCGCCCGCCAAGGAAGCTTTTTTTCACGTAACCCACCGCGTTTTCCACCATGCCCTTGGACTGCGGATGCCCCGGCCCGCACGCTTTTATCGTAAACCCGTAGTGCCGGGCAAAGTCCAGGTACTGGGCGTTGTACACCGGGTCGGTCCCGGGCACATGCGAGAGGACGGCCGTCTTGCAGTTGTCCACCATCACCTCGCGCGGCACCCCGCCGAGTTTTTCAAAGGCGCGCCGGTGACAGCCCAGCCACCACTCCTGGCCCTGCCCGAGGGTAAATTCCACATGCAGGAACCGGCTGTACCCCAAAACCATGACGAAAAAACTTAAAGCCCGCCGGGTGCCGTCCACCTCCACCGCGCCAAAACTGCCCCAGTCCACCTGCGCGGTCTGGCCGGGGGCAAACTTGAGGGTAAGAAACGCCTCCAGGTTCCTCGGCCGCACCCGCCGCACGTAGTCTTTCAAAATTGAATACCCGCCCGTGTACCCCCGCTCGCGCACCTTTTGCCAGAGCTGCATGGCGGTGAACGGATGGGCCTCCAGCCAGCGCGCGATCGCCGGCTTGTGCACGTCGAGCTTGCTTGGCCTAGGCACCTGCGCGGCCTGGCTGCGCACGTACTTTTCCTGCGCCTGCCAGCGCCTCACCGTCTGCACGTGCAACTGGAGCGAGCGGGCGATTTGCGGCGCACTGTGACCGGCCGCCTCCGCCTGTTTTATCCGGCAATACAGTTCGTAATCGATCACGCGCCCACCTCCCGGCTCGGCGGCGGCGTTGCCGCCAGCGTGTGCGTTGGCCTGCCCCGGTCCAAGGAGAGCACCTGGTAAAGTGGCGCGGCGTAGGCGATCACCCCGGCCTCGATTAACTGCCGGCGCGCCTCGACCAGGCCGTCCTCGCTGAGCGTGAGCAGCCGGGCCAGGGTGCGCGTGGCGTAGTAACTCAGCCCGTCGGCGTCGCCCACGGTGACCAGGACCAGATAGAGGCCCCAGGCGGGGGCACTGGCCCGCCCCAGGTAATTGCCCCGCACCAGCCGGTGGTCCAGCCAGCTAAACTGGGCCGGCGTGCGCCGGAGTTGTTCGCGATCGATCGGTTGTTTTTGCATAATCGGGCGGCTGGACGTCGATGCCCAGGATCACCCGCCCCCGGGATTGCAGGTGTCGCAGCATGGGTTCGAGGTCCTCTTGTAACGTCACTCCGGCGAACTGCGCGATAAGCCCCACGAGCACAGGGTTTTGCGACTCCCATCTGTCTTGTAACGGCACGCAGGGATTCGGTAACGCCACCTCGGCGACCGGCTCGGCTTTAGGCTGGTGCACAACGGATTGCGTAGTTGGGATGTCTTGTAACGCCACCCGCCGTCGCGGCCCCCTCCGCCTTGAGTACCCCGGATTGGCCTTCCGCCACTCCTGCACCCGTTGGACATTTTCTGGGCCTTTCCAGTGGTCGAGGTTCTCCGGCTTCGCCAACCATTTGGCCTGACTGGCCGCCCGGCTCGCCCGTCGGCATCCCGGCTTCCCGCAGTAGCGCTGACGCTCGCGGTTATGCGCGTCGGGCAGAAAGAAATCGGCACAGTGCAAACACTTGCGTGAACCGGTTGGATGCATCGCTGTGCATCCGCCAAGCGTCCCGCCGGTTCAATCTCCACCCATTCGCACCCCTCATATCCCCAGCCGGACAGGGAAGAAAACCCACCCACGGAAGAAGAGTATTACTCTTTTTAAGGGGAAGAAGATCCACCGAAGAAGAAGTGCATTCCTAACCGCCAGAAATAGACGCTTTCCCGCTCGCCGCTCACACCGCAGTTTATATCTGTGGCGCATTGCGGTGAGGCCGTGCCTGATTGACAAACTGTGGTTGTTCCCGTGCAGGTAGTTCCTTGGCAACTTGACACGAGTTGGGCTGTTGCTGGTCCACCGCAGACATTGTTACAATCCAGTTTTGCGGTGCCTCCGCAGCTATGATTGCAGTCGTATATTTTTCCGCTGTTACAGATATTGTCGCAACCTTTTGTGGCTTCGGTTCCCGTAGGCATACAAACGCCGTCACAGCCTTTTACTTGGCCGGATGGACAGCCTCCGCAGTCGGTGTTGGAGTTACATTGCGGTGTTGCTGTGCCTGCTTTGCAAACGGTGGCTGAGGCTGCTGTGCAGGTTGTTCCAACGCAACCAGCCACTATTTGATTGGTGGCTTGGGTGCCGGTTGGGGCGCAAACCCCGTCACAACCTTTGGTTTGTCCGCTTGGGCACTCACATTGTTGATTTGTTGAGCAAGTATCTGCGGGTTTAGAGTTAGCGCACGTGCTTGTGCTTGTGCAGCTTGTTCCGCTACAAGCGTTGTGGCTGTAGTATTGGGCTGAACCGCCGCATACTCCGGCACAATCGTTGACTTTTGTGCTGCCGCATTGGTTATCACATCCGCTTGGGCCTGGATTACCGCAACCGCATCCGTGATCGGTTTGCCCTAATGGGCAACCTCCGCCTCCGTCTGGGTTTGGGTTGTTATACGGGCATACCGGATGTCCTGCCCCATGATTACAGTAAGCTCCGCCGGATGATGGGCATAGTTGGCCTCCATCATCTGGTCCGCATTGACTGCAGTTGGCGATGCCACTTGTGTCCCAATAACCGCCGTTTAGCTTTTCACACTGGCATTGTGGTGTTGGTTGGGTGCATTGCTGTGGTGAGCAATCTGGGGCCTCGGATTTGGTGCCGCCGCAAAGATTGCCTTCTATGCACGGGCTTGAAGCATTACATGTAGTTTCAGCTGAATAAGAAGGGCTTTCTCCCTCAGCAAATCCGGCTGCGGTTAAAAGTAAGAATAAAAATATGTTTTTCATTTTGGCTTTAATTTTTTGTGCAGGCTTGAGTTACCAAGCCTGCACAAAAAATATTTAGGGTTTACAGTTTTACTCGGTAGAGACGGATAGCCGTAATTTCTATAAATTTCAACGGTGTCCAAGTTTTGAAGTATTTTCTGTGCAGGGGGGCGTCACACAGCGCTCGGAAGCGCCCCTTTGGGGCCGTCGCGAACCAGCACGGACTGGGGGTCGAGCCATGCCAATTACGTGTGTTGCGGCGGGTGTTAATTGGCCTTAAAATAGAGCCTGTCCCAAATTTCCGGATTTTTAAAAAGTGCGCAGAGGTCCATTGGGATTGCGGGCGAACGAGGTGGCACGAATCACCCCAGCGACGTTAAACGGCGGCCCGAATCGATTTTTCCCGCCCCCAAGCGCGGTAGTAAGGTACGGCAAAGCCGGGGCGAGCCCCAGGGTTATTCACATTTTTGCCGGAAAATTGAATTAAGCGGCCAGCGGAAGTGTTATTTCCTCGGCAAGGATTCGTGACACCAGCCAGAGGTTGTGACCGAGTACACTCCAACCCACCGAACGGTAGCGGTTGGCAAACCCTTTACAGCGCAAGCGTCCGCCGAGGCGTTGTTTGAGGATCGCAATGCGCGCTTCGGTCGCCGAACGGCGCCGCTGCAATTGGGCGAAGCGTTTTTCGCTCAAACGCTCCTTGAGCGCGTGCGGATCACGCGGGCATACCGCATCGTAAACGTCTTGTTGCTTGAGCATTGCGGAAGTTTTTTTGGTGGCGAAGCCGCGGTCGGTGCCGACCGCGCTAATCGGCGCACTCAGGTCAAAGCGGTTCTGCCGCGCCAGGCTTTCCTCGAGTTGGCACCATTCTGCCGGAGCCGCGCCCTGGTAGAGTTGCCAGTCGGTGATTAAACCGGAGAGCGCCTCGCTCAACAGCAACGAGTTGCCAAACTCGACTTGGCTCCCTGCTTTGCCGCGAACCAGTACGTTCACATCAAGTTCATGCACGCTGAGGATCTTTTGGTCGTTGGGCACCGGGCGTCCGCCGATGATGCGCTCGTGGGCCTGCTTGATGACGGCGGGCAGTTGGCCGAGCATAGCGTCGATGCGGGTGGTTATCCGCTTGGTTTGGCGTTGGCTGTAATGGGTTTGGCTATACTTCTGCGCCAACAGGTCGCGGTGGCGGCGGGCATGTTCTCCGATCGTGCGTAACAGCGTCTTCATCTTGCGCAGGATCTGTTTACGCGCGCGCTTGGCGTCGTTGCGGCGGCCTGCGTGGGTCATTGACATGCACAACTTGTTCATCTGCTTGGCAAAGCACTCCGGCTCTTCAGGCATACGGTGGAGCAGTCCAGCGCGGCGGATTAAAATCATGGCCTTGAGCAAAGTCTTGGACACATCACGCAACAGCACCCAGTCCACCGGGAAGTGGATGTTGGTCTCCAAGCACGTGCCGTCGATGAGGCAAACATCCATGTCCAGCGGCGCGCTCAACCCGAGTTCAGTGGCGCGATCCTTCTTGTGAGCGGCGAGCGGGAAAGCGTCTATTTCTGGCGGTTAGGAATGCACTTCTTCTTCGGTGGATCTTCTTCCCCTTAAAAAGAGTAATACTCTTCTTCCGTGGGTGGGTTTTCTTCCCTGTCCGGCTGGGGATATGAGGGGTGCGAATGGGTGGAGATTGAACCGGCGGGACGCTTGGCGGATGCACAGCGATGCATCCAACCGGTTCACGCAAGTGTTTGCACTGTGTCGATTTCTTTCTGCCCGACGCGCATAACCGCGAGCGTCAGCGCTACTGCGGGAAGCCGGGATGCCGACGGGCGAGCCGGGCGGCCAGTCAGGCCAAATGGTTGGCGAAGCCGGAGAACCTCGACCACTGGAAAGGCCCAGAAAATGTCCAACGGGTGCAGGAGTGGCGGAAGGCCAATCCGGGGTACTCAAGGCGGAGGGGGCCGCGACGGCGGGTGGCGTTACAAGACATCCCAACTACGCAATCCGTTGTGCACCAGCCTAAAGCCGAGCCGGTCGCCGAGGTGGCGTTACCGAATCCCTGCGTGCCGTTACAAGACAGATGGGAGTCGCAAAACCCTGTGCTCGTGGGGCTTATCGCGCAGTTCGCCGGAGTGACGTTACAAGAGGACCTCGAACCCATGCTGCGACACCTGCAATCCCGGGGGCGGGTGATCCTGGGCATCGACGTCCAGCCGCCCGATTATGCAAAAACAACCGATCGATCGCGAACAACTCCGGCGCACGCCGGCCCAGTTTAGCTGGCTGGACCACCGGCTGGTGCGGGGCAATTACCTGGGGCGGGCCAGTGCCCCCGCCTGGGGCCTCTATCTGGTCCTGGTCACCGTGGGCGACGCCGACGGGCTGAGTTACTACGCCACGCGCACCCTGGCCCGGCTGCTCACGCTCAGCGAGGACGGCCTGGTCGAGGCGCGCCGGCAGTTAATCGAGGCCGGGGTGATCGCCTACGCCGCGCCACTTTACCAGGTGCTCTCCTTGGACCGGGGCAGGCCAACGCACACGCTGGCGGCAACGCCGCCGCCGAGCCGGGAGGTGGGCGCGTGATCGATTACGAACTGTATTGCCGGATAAAACAGGCGGAGGCGGCCGGTCACAGTGCGCCGCAAATCGCCCGCTCGCTCCAGTTGCACGTGCAGACGGTGAGGCGCTGGCAGGCGCAGGAAAAGTACGTGCGCAGCCAGGCCGCGCAGGTGCCTAGGCCAAGCAAGCTCGACGTGCACAAGCCGGCGATCGCGCGCTGGCTGGAGGCCCATCCGTTCACCGCCATGCAGCTCTGGCAAAAGGTGCGCGAGCGGGGGTACACGGGCGGGTATTCAATTTTGAAAGACTACGTGCGGCGGGTGCGGCCGAGGAACCTGGAGGCGTTTCTTACCCTCAAGTTTGCCCCCGGCCAGACCGCGCAGGTGGACTGGGGCAGTTTTGGCGCGGTGGAGGTGGACGGCACCCGGCGGGCTTTAAGTTTTTTCGTCATGGTTTTGGGGTACAGCCGGTTCCTGCATGTGGAATTTACCCTCGGGCAGGGCCAGGAGTGGTGGCTGGGCTGTCACCGGCGCGCCTTTGAAAAACTCGGCGGGGTGCCGCGCGAGGTGATGGTGGACAACTGCAAGACGGCCGTCCTCTCGCATGTGCCCGGGACCGACCCGGTGTACAACGCCCAGTACCTGGACTTTGCCCGGCACTACGGGTTTACGATAAAAGCGTGCGGGCCGGGGCATCCGCAGTCCAAGGGCATGGTGGAAAACGCGGTGGGTTACGTGAAAAAAAGCTTCCTTGGCGGGCGGCAGATGAACGGGTTTACCGAGCTGGGGCCGGCCGCCAGCTTGTGGCTGGAAACGGTGGCCAACGTGCGCGTTCACGCTGAAACCCAGGGCCGGCCGGTGGACCGGCTGCCCGAGGAGCGCGCTGCGCTCCTGCCGCTTAACCCGGTGGCCAGTCCGGCGGTGCGCACCTTAAGCGTGCGGGCGTCGCGGCGGTGCCGGGTGAGTATCGAAACGAACCGCTACTCGGTGCCCACGAAGTTTGCCGGGGCGCTACTCACCGCGCAGATCGAGGGGGCGCAGGTGAGGTTTTATGCGGACCGCACCCTGGTGGCCGAGCATGCCCGCAGTTTTGCCCGCCGCGCCGATGTGGAAAACCCCGAGCATGTGCGCGAACTCGAGGAGCGCAAACGGCAGGGGGCGCGGCAGCGCCTGCGGCTACGGTTTTTGGAACTGAGCCCGGCGGCACCCGCCTACCAACGGGGGCTGGAGGAGCGCCGGCTCAACGCGGGACACCACCTGGCGACTATCGTGGGTTTGGTGGCCCTGTATGGAACGGAGGCAGTCGGCCGGGCGATCGAAAGCGCCCATGAACTCGGCGCCTACTCCAGCGATTACATCCTCAACTTGCTCGAACAACGCGCGCGGGCCTTGCCGCAAGCCGGGCCGATCCACCTCACCCGCGCCGACGCGTTGGCCGCACTGGAACTCGAACTGCGTCCCCCGGATTTAAGCCCCTATACCCAATGAAAACAGAACCCGAAAAAACCGATTTATTAAAAGATCAACTCAAGTACCTGAAACTCGGTTACCTGCTGCGCCACCACGGCGAACTCACGGCCGAGGCGGCCAAGGCGCGCTGTTCGCACGCCGAATTTTTACGCCGACTGGTGCAGGCCGAGACCCAGGACCGCCAGATCCGGGCGCTGGAGCGGCGCATCCAGGCAGCGCGCTTCCCGGTCAAGAAAACCGTCGACCAGTTCCAGTGGGACTGGCCCAAGGAGTTGAACGAAGCGCAGGTGCGGCACCTCTTCGAACTGGGCTTTGTCAAGGAGCGCACCAACGCGGTGTTTTGCGGTGGTGTGGGGCTTGGGAAGACACATCTCGCGAGCGCGTTGGGCTACGCGGCGTGCCAGGCGGGCTACACGGTGCTGTTTACGACGGCGGTGGACGCGATCAACGCCCTGGTCACCGCCCAGTCCCTGCACCGGTTGCAAGCCGAGTTGAAGCGTTACATGACCCCTGCGGTGCTCGTGCTCGATGAGGTCGGCTACCTGCCGCTCGACAAGTCGGGGGCCGACCTGCTCTTCCAGATCGTCAGCCAACGCTACGAACGCGGCTCGCTGATCGTCACCACCAACAAGGCCTACAAACACTGGGCAGGGATCTTTAACAACGACGCTGGCATCACCGCGGCGATCCTGGACCGCCTACTGCACCGGGCCCAGACCGTCGTCATCGAGGGCAAATCCTACCGCATGAAAGACCGCCTGGCCGACGAACCTGCAAGCTGACCGGGCCTGATGATCGGCCCCTGGCGGGGCCGGTCATCGGCTTTTACGACAGGTGATTTTGTAACCGCCAGAAATAGACGGTGTTCGCGCCGCCGCTCACATCTTCATCTTGCGCAGGATCTGTTTACGCGCGCGCTTGGCGTCGTTGCGGCGGCCTGCGTGGGTCATTGACATGCACAACTTGTTCATCTGCTTGGCAAAGCACTCCGGCTCTTCAGGCATACGGTGGAGCAGTCCAGCGCGGCGGATTAAAATCATGGCCTTGAGCAAAGTCTTGGACACATCACGCAACAGCACCCAGTCCACCGGGAAGTGGATGTTGGTCTCCAAGCACGTGCCGTCGATGAGGCAAACATCCATGTCCAGCGGCGCGCTCAACCCGAGTTCAGTGGCGCGATCCTTCTCGCCGCACATCTCCACCAACACTTGCCCCATCCAGCGCACCTGTTCGGCGGTGAAAAACTTCGAGGCCCGCTCCAGCACACTTTTGGACGCCCCCTTGATTCCCTCAAGCGTGCGAACACCGCAAAAATCCGCCAGTAAATCACTTGAGGCAATGCTACGGGAAAGCTCGCGAAAGGATATGTTGCCCAAATGCACCCGCAACACTTCAAAGCGTAACGCTTTGAGCGCAAACTCCATACGCTGGCGTAGTTGTGCGACACTGGCTTGGCCTGCCCCCGCCTTGGCAAAGTCCATCGCCATCGTCTCCAAGTGGCTGCCACGCAACAACGCGTCGAGTCCTTCCAATTGCTGGCGAAACTCGGCGTAATCTTTATTGGCACCGACTGGCGTTAGCGCCGGACGCAACCAGCGTTGCAGGGCAATGGCCGAGGTGGCGGATACGGGTTTTGACTTCATGGCCGATTATAGCGGCTTTTTTTTGACCAAAACCAGGGAATTACCCCTCTTTAGGCATCATTAAACTTATGCTAATAGTTCACTGCTAGGTTTTTATGCTTTCGGAGCAGGCTCTAAAATACTTCAATATAAGGCTTTACGAGGCACATGTAAAAATTTTTTTGGGCCTCATGGCTACACTTCATCCCCTCGCTTTAAACGAAGTATTTTTCGGGCCGCTTACCGGACTCGCGTCCGCTTCTAGGTACGCGCGTCAATGCCCGGAATTGACTGACGATGCATTCCTTCGGCTTGGTATTGCCAGAGCTCTATCGGATCCTCGAAGCGGTCGCGGTTTTCTTCAACAAGTCGGTTCCTTGTTCGAGTCTTGTCCCGCTACGGGGCACTTCTTTGAAGTACTGAAAAGCGAACGCAGGTTGGCTTTATTAATGGATGTTTCGGTGCAGGCCACCGCCCTGCTCGAAAACTTTACCGAACTGCCCGCTGCCGTTGATAATTATGCCCTCTATGCCGGCGACGGTCATTGGCATGGGGCGGCTTCGCACGATCAGAAAATTGATGAACGCCGTTGGCCGGTAGGACATTTATATGCCCTTAATATTCGAACTCATGCCATGCAACATCTTGCACTCACTGAGGGCAAAAAAGAACACGATATGAGCGTGATCAAGCGACTCGGCTCTAATGCTTTGCGTATGGGGGAGCCGACCGGCAAGAAAGTTCTTTGGATCTGGGATCGCGCAGGCCTTGATTTTCCTCTCTGGCATAACTGGAAGCAAACTGCCGGCGTCTATTTTCTTTCACGCACCAAAGAAAATCTCCTGTTTGAGCCCTTCGCTTCGAAGTTGTTTGATCGTGCTGATCCCATTAATCATGGCGTCATAGCGGATGAAATAGTCATCGCCGCCCATCAGGTGCGTGTGCGCTTAATACGATACCGCGATCCAGTCAGTGGTGAGGTGTATGAGTTCATCACCAGCGTTTTTGACTTACCGCCAGGGCTTCTCGCCTGGCTTTATAAAAAACGCTGGGAGATTGAAAAGGTTTTCGATCAATTTAAAAACAAGCTGGAGGAATCCAAGGCGTGGGCGTCGAGCTCAACCGCCAAGCAAATACAGGCCCATTTTCTTTGCCTAACCCATAACCTACTGGTCCTGTTTGAGCAAAAATTAGAACGAGATTATCAAATCAAAAATGAGGCGGGCCTCCGTCGGCAACAAAAACGATTAGACGACCAAATCGCGACCGCCAAAAAAAATGACCGGCTTCTTTGCTCCTTACTCACAACCGTATTGCGACCGCTTCAGCGCAGTGTGAAACTTCTCCGCTGGTTGCGCTCACATTGGTTCTCTTCTTGCCCTATTTCAGCTCTGCTGCCGCAACTTAAACTGCTCTATGCCAACCCATAGATCTAAAACTTGGACACCGTTGATAAATTTACCATCCTTGGGTTTCAACAGATGGGTAATCACCATCTCGCATAGTGTTATCTTTTTGTCTACTTTAATGAAATCGTTGCTAGGTGGAGCCTCATCGAAAAGCCTTTCGCAACGGGCGTATTCCCGCCCCGGCCGGCCACTGGGGGCGCAAACAGCCCTGAACGAACTCGGTTTACGTGTTCACGAAGGGGCGGCGGCCTAAAAACAGCCCCGGCCCCATCACCAAGGTCGCTTTTCCAACGGCGAAGTCCACGGCGGTTCGCTCCGGGGCTTTTACACCGAACTAATTGAGCCGATTTGGGTTAGCCGCGACGACCGAAACTACTCAGGCCGCCAAGGGCAGCGGCTTTTCCTGAGACTTCCTCGCGCGCACCAAAATCATCCGGTCAAAGTTGTGCGCGAGGATCTTCAGGGTCAGTTCGCTGCGCACCGCCGCCAACCCGCGACGACCCGGCCGGCCGAACCCGTGGTTGAACTTGAGCGTAAACATCAGCGACTCGATCGCGCTGCGCTCGGCGCGAAGCGTGATATAATCCTGGTGGTTCCACAGTTCCTCGCCGAGCAAGGCGCGCCCCTTGGCGCCGGAGATGCTCACCTTGGCCACCTTCAGCTCGTATGCCTGCGCCAGCCCTTCGGCGCTGGAGTAGCCGTCGTCGACGTTCGCGCTCGCCGGCACCAGGCCCGTGTTGGCGATATTCTGGATCAGCAGGGGCACCAGTTGCTTGCAATCAGCCACGTTGCCCGCGTCGAGAATCAGCGCGGTGACAAAACCGCCGCGGCTGCGGGCCAATTGCGGCTTGTAGCCAATCACCGGTTCCCGCCCGCCTTTTTCAATAAAAGCAGCACTGCGATCGGCCAGGCTGAGGACCCTTTCCCTCGACTTGGTCTTCACCCCATCATGCACCCGCGCAATGCTTTGCTGGATCGTCGTAATCACCGCGACCACGTCCCCGTGGATGCAGTCCAGTAGGTCTTCCGCGATCCGGCGCTTGGAGGGCCGCAGCTTGGACAGTTTAACATTTGCTTCGGCCTCTGCGGCTTCTACTTGGGTGAGCAACTTGCCGCCCAACTTGCAGGCGATTTGGTAAAACTGGTCGTAGAGCAGCCGGAGTTTTTGGGCTCGGCGGGGACCACCACCCAGCAGGGCGATGGCGCGGGCGCTCTTTCGCAACTCCTCCAGCCAGTGGTCTTTGAAGCCATCCTGCAGCGAGTTAAGCCCGACCTGGTCGAGCTTGCCGCCCATGCGGTAGGCTCGCTCAAAGAGGCGGTAAATGATACCGGAGTCTGTTGGCCAGCAACTGGATGCCTTGATCGCCGTGCTGTCCAGGGTGATATCGGTAAACGAATCGAGCCCTTCGGCCAAAATATCGGCCAATTGGGCCCGGTGGATCAGGGCGAGAGTACTCTCACTCAGGCGATTTATCAGGGGGCCAACGGTATTAGGTGCAGGCAGCGTGTACCCCAAATCATCGAGCAAGGTGCGCAACGATGCCGATTCAAGCAGCACCATCCGGGGGCAGGCACTGTATTGCGACCCCAAGTAACCGGTGGCCATGGCCGTGATAAAAACCACAACAGCGGGGGTGCGCGGACGCCCTGCGGCGAGGAACTCGGCTTGCGTTTTTTCCGCCGTGCCTGACGCCGGCACGGCGAACAACGCCTCGGTCTGCGCCAGTTCGAACTCCCGGTCCTTCCGCCGTTCGCGCTTTTCCGCCATGGCGTGGGCGTCGAGATCGGCGGTCATGGCCACTTCGATTTCGGGGTGGGACCGCCAAAAGCGCTGTAATTGCAGTAAGAAATCACCAAAATCACTGCGCGCCGGGGTTGAAAAGAAGTCGCCGGAGGAATAAACGATCGATTCGTTACTTGATAATTTAACGCTGCTACTTATTTTGTTTCCTGTTTTCATGCAGTACAATACGGCACTTTTACGGAAAACTTAAATCACATAAGTTGTTTTTAATAAAAAAACCAAAAACCTTTTCGAGGAGGCTCTAGCTGGCTATCGGCTTATCGGCACGGCGGGCACCACGCGCTACTGGAGTCTGACCGAAGCGGTCGGCCAAGGAAGGTGAATGGGGAAGTGATGGAGTGGCTTTATAAAGCAATAACGCTAGGCGATCCTTGCCAATTTCAACTACCGTTTTGCTTGTGGACGCTAAATATAATTCGGGCCGTATTGAAGAAGGAGCATAAAGTTGAGCTGAGCAAAAGCGGCGTCAGCCGCTTACTCGGACACCTCGGATTAAGCCCGCAACGCCCTATCTATAAAAGCTATAAGAGAAATCCGGATGAAATGAAGTGCTACCTGAATACGACCTTCCCTGGATTAAGGGAATTGGCTCTAAAAACCGGCGCACAGATCTTTTTTGTTGATGAGAGTGCCATTCGCTCCGATTCGCACAGGGGAACAACTTGGGGTAAAATAGGGGAGACTCCAGAAGTAGAGGACAGCGGCGATAGATTCAGCCTAAAGCTGATCAGTGCCGTCAGCCCCCGAGGCGACATGCATTTAACATGCTTTGAGGGCTTTATGAATTCAGCCCGATTTATCGAGTTCCTTAAAAAACTACTTCAAGACGCCGAGTGTCCGATTATCGTGATTGCTGATAATGCAAGCTACCACAATTCAGCTGAGGTAAATAGCTTTGTTGCAACACAAAATGGTGAAATCACCATCGCTAACCTACCGCGATACTCACCAGAGGTAAACCCCGATGAACAGGTCTGGAATCACGCCAAGGCTCGACTCTCAAAACTATTTATCATTACTAAAAAAGAATTTAAGCGCTCGATCGTTCAAATAATGAAGGACATAAAGAGCACCTCCGAGTTGATAAAATCGTTTTTCCAAATGAAAAATACGAAGTATGCTGCAATTTGAGTCAACTGCCGAAACTTACGCAACGACTAATATTTTAGATCGGCGGCGCTAAGTTCTTCGTTTTTGACGTTTCTGGTTCTTTTACTTTCAATCCAATATAGGGTTACGCCTTCTTTACCGCGTGCGATAAGTCCGCAGTTCTTCTCTTGTTTATTGATCATCCAGCGGCGCTTGGGGATTGTTTCGATGTTTAAGGGTTTCTTTAATTGAACTACGCGCAAACCAGTGGCGAGCGTGACATAGTTTACTTTCTCTACAACTTCGGCAACTTTTACAACTTTACGCCCGGCTTCGACTAAAAAGGTTTTATCGTCGGAACTAAGCTGGTCTTTACTCAAGTGAATAATACGACCGTCCGCCAGTTTCAGGTCGACGTGGGTAGAGTTCTGGTGAACTAAAGTGGCTTCAACTTTGGTGCCGGTAACAGAGGTCCAGGTACGGGTTTCCGCACGGGCGGAGGTCACGCCAAGAACAAGGGCGAAAGCAAGGGAGAGGATCGTAAGGGTTTTCATGCAGGAAAGAAAAATGGGGGCGTTGGGGATGAGCGAAGCTCAGGGGCCTCAACGCGGGTTCGGTTGTCTTGGTATGTGCTTTTTTGCTCTGTTTGCCAAGTGACCGTTCGTAAAAAAAGCCTCCTTTGCAGGAGGCTTTTTGGGCAACTGTTTTAATTTATCCTGAGTTGGTCCAGAGAGGCCATTAAGTATAATGGCTTTTTAGTGCAGGCTATAAATCCAAATTTTTTGTAGTATGTTGCAAGTTGAGCGTCTTTGGCGTGTAGGGCTAAGGCTTTGATTCCTAATATTTCAGAGGCCAAGGCCGCATTTTTAACTGCGTCTTTAATGAGTCCGGAACCTACACCGACTTTTTGCATTTCTGTTGATACCGCCAATTTGCCCATAAGGGCACTTGGAATACTGAATTTATCAACAAAGCCTTGGAGCACGCCTTGGGTGGCGTCATTTAAGGTTATCAACCAAGACGACAAGGTGTAGTAGCCTAAAATCTTATCGTTGTCGTCTATTAGTCCGTAAGTTTTACAAATACCTAGATTTGCGTATTCGACTGCGCGTTTTTTAATGAATTCGTTTAGTTCTAGATTTCCGCAATCAAAATTCTTGGCGCAATGTTTTGGTGTTACCAGTTTTATGCCAGACATGAGTTACACGGTTTTTTGCTGACGAGCCCTAAGGATTTCGTCGATTTTCCCGTTTTCGAAAACTGAGGGTGTTCTCATAAACTTAATGAGAGCTTCGGAAGCGGGTGCAGCGAGGATACGTTCGATTTCTCGAAACGCAGGCAAGTCGACGGAAAAGCAATGTTCATCGTCATTTGCCAATTTTCCGTTTTGGCGTTTAGTAATTTTTTCTTCAAAAAGTGTTTTCATGGTATTTTCGTTTATGTTCGCAGCTTTGAACCGGTTTGTCATTCGGTGCCACAGTGTTATCGGCCAAGCTTCTTTCCAAGGAGCTTCGTCGTGATTTTCTTGCCTCAATTCTATGGCTGATTTTTCTCCTCGGCCGGTTAAGGCGTAGATAATGGCTGTACGTGTTGTTTCAGGGATTTGTTGAAAAGTGGGTGCGGGTATTGCCGCATTTTCGTAGGCTTTATATTCGTGGTAAACGGCTGGTATTACGGAACCGTGTGGCCAGGCCTCGATTTCGTTTGTGAATGCTCGGGTTTCAAAGAGGGCCAAGTGGTAGCCTTGCGTATCATGAAGCAGTTTCTGGAGCTTCATATTGGATACGTCGTTTATACCCATCTGCTTAGCTTCGTAAAGCAGTGCAGAGGCAACGATTTTCGCTGAAATTGGCATATGTCACTACTGAGCTTATCGGCTCAAAATGTCAAGATTTTAGGTGTCTATCGCTTCAAGTTAACGTGGTACAATTCTGGTCGACCAAAGTGGCTTCAACTTTGGTGCCGGTAACAGAGGTCCAGGTACGGGTTTCCGCACGGGCGGAGGTCACGCCAAGAACAAGGGCGAAAGCATGGGAGAGGATCGTAAGGGTTTTCATGCAGGAAAGAAAAATGGGGGCGTTGGGGATGAGCGAAGCTCAGGGGCCTCAACGCGGGTTCGGTTGTCTTGGTATGTGCTTTTTTGCTCTGTTTGCCAAGTGACCGTTCGTAAAAAAAGCCTCCTTTGTAGGAGGCTTTGGGTAACTGGTTTAATTTATCTGCTGACGAGCCCTAAGGATTTCGTCGATTTTCCCGTTTTCGAAAACTGAGGGTGTTCTCATAAACTTAATGAGAGCTTCGGAAGCGGGTGCAGCGAGGATACGTTCGATTTCTCGAAACGCAGGCAAGTCGACGGAAAAGCAATATTCATCGTCATTTGCTAATTTTTCGTTTTGGCGTTTAGTAATTTTTTCTTCAAAAAGTGTTTTCATGGTATAATCGGTATTTGCGTCCTAGTTGCATTGTGTTGAGGCACCTTCCCCTGGCCGCAGGCGCCGACGAAGAAGGCGCTCAAGGCGGTGGCGGCGGCCGGGTGCGAAGTCCGGCGCATCCGCGCCGAGGTGTTGCCGACGCTCAAAGGCGGCCTGCGCGAACTCTATCGCACCCTCGAACTGCCCGGTACGAACTCGCTCAAGGACGCTCAAGCCGCGCTCGATGCCGCCGTGTTGGTCGCCTACGGCTTCCATCCTGGTCGCGACCTGTTGGCCCAGTTGCTCGCCCTCAACCAAGAGGTCGCCGCCCGGCAGGCCCGGGGCGAAGCGGTCACCGCGCCCGGCTTGCCGTCGGGACTCAGCGCCGTCGAGCGTGATGCCCTGATCACCACCGACTGTATACGCCCGAGCTGAGCGATCGCCGCGCCGACCCGGACTCGAACCGCGATCACCCCGGTTCGAATGCCGATCATCAGGGTTGGAGCGCCGGTGAGCCCGGTTCAAGCGGTAGTGATGGCGGTTCGAACGCTGGACCTCCCGGTTCGAACGGTGGCGAGCGGGGTCTGGACGCTGAGCCTCCGGGTTCGAGCGGCCAGCCTCCGGACTCGAACGTTGGTGATGCCGGTTCGAACGCCGAGGTTCCGGGTTGGAGTGCCGATCACCGCCGTGCTGGCCTCGGTGATGCGGCCGGTTGCCGGCGGGCGACAGGTCCTGCCGGTGATGCTCTGGGTAACCCGCCTGTTCACCCGGCTCGCCCTGATATGGCCTAAAGGCGGCCTTTTTGTTCAGGTTGTCCAGTAGTTTTAATCGGTTTCGGTCTTTTAGTTAGAAAATAATCAGGAATTAAGGGCATGAATATAAGTTGGTTCTGAAAGTTTGTTATAAGTTTAGAATTATACGGTTGTGGTAACCATCCCGTTTCTCGATTAGTGTGAGCTATCCGGCGGCCATTCCATGATCGAGAACCATCTCACAATAAATTGCGGAATGAGTCGGCGGAAAACCTGTACTACCATGCCTAGACAAAGAACCCGGTCAGATACGTTGGAAACTGCTGAAACCCGCTCTGCGGCGATCGGCACCGTCGGGGACGTGCGCCCCTTGGGCGGCGACCTCAGTGTCGCTACCTATAACGCAGCGATTGATGCCACCCGTGCGAAGCTCTCGCGCTACAACGCCTTGCTCAGCGAGGCCGAGATTGCGCGTCGAGAGTTCGATGAGGCTGAATACGAGTTAGCCGATCTCAACGACCGCATGTTGGCGGCGGTGGGTGCGGTTTACGGGCGTAACAGCCAGTCCTACGCCAAGGCGGGCGGCAGGCTTAAATCGGAGCGCAACGCGGGCAGTCGCAAAAAAACACCGACCGTGACCAGCACGGTCGGTGTGAACTAACAGCTCAGTTAAGGCCCACACGAGCCGGGGGAGCGTTGACGCGCTGCCCCGGCTTTTTTGCGCAGTCCTTGTGTCGTGCAGGTTGCACCGCCGGGGCGGTTTGTCGAGGCGGCCTTGCGAATGCGTCTTATCAGGCAGCGCATCGCAGTTTCGGTAGCGGGATGCGCCCGTGGTGACTGGTTGGGTTTGACCAAATCCCTCTGAATGGAACTCTGTTGCCGACTTTTCGATTAAGAGACGCCTCTTTTCCGGACTGTCTAGGGGGCGCATGGCGTCCTCTTATTTTCAAATCCAATAATCCTCCCTCCTGTATTATGTCTCCTACCGTTTACCACATCCTCCATCTTGTTTCCCTCTTCGTGTTGTTCGGCTACACGTTTTACGCCTTCGCGGCGCCGGCCGAGACGCGCAAAAAAGTCCTCATGATCACCGGCATCGCCAGTCTCCTAGTGCTGATCAGCGGCTTTGGTCTCATGTCCAAACTCTACAACAATCAGTTCGCCGCCTGGATGATCGTGAAACTGGTCGCCTGGCTGGGTATCTCCGCGCTGGCAGGCCTGGGCTTTCGTCGCCGGGGTTCGGTCGGAATCTTTGCCGCCGTCGCCATCGCGCTGACCTTTGCCGCTGTGTTGGCTGTGTACGTTAAGCAGTTCTAATCATTTGTATCCGACGCCATGACTGAGCCGCTGTGTGGCGTGTGGGTTGACGATGAGGGCAACGTGCAGGTGTGCGTGGCGACGCCGGATGGCGCGCGCGCAACCCGCACCGAGCGACTCCGGCCCTTTGCTTGGCTCAACGCAGCTGTCGCCTCCACTCCAGCTGAGGGCGTGACGATTGAAGCGTTGGCCGGCCCCGGGCCTTTTAACCGGCTGGCCCACGCGGAAAATCTGGCGGCCTTTGAGGCATTTGTGGGGGCAGCCAAGGAAACCGGTGCCGTTGACGTGGTGAAACCGCTGGAGAGTCAGTTTCTCCTGCAAAACCGCGCGCGGCTTTTCAGCGATTTGAGTTTCGGCCAACTGCGGCGCTGCCAGCTCGACATCGAAACGGCTTCGAGTGACGGGGAATTTAGTGACGCAACCAAAGCCTCCGACTGCGTGCTGGCGATCGGACTGCGCTTCGGTGAGCGCACCCGCCTTCTCGTGCTTGACGAGGTGAGTCCGGCCGGTGAACGACGTTTGTTGGAGCAGTTAAACACCGTCCTGGCCGAAGAGGATCCTGACGTGATCGAGGGGCATAATATCTTCAAATTCGACCTCGATTACCTGCGTCAGCGGGCGAAAAAACTGAAGGTGCCCTGCGCGTGGGGACGCTTCGGGCAGAAGGCGTCGTTTCGCAACAGCCGCCTAAAAGTTGCCGAGCGCTGGATCGACTTTCCGCGTTGCGATCTGCCGGGGCGCACGGTCGTCGACACCTACCTGTTGGTGCAACAGTACGATATCACCACGCGCGAGTTGGCATCGTACCGGTTGAAGGAGGTTGCGGTGTACTTCGGCATCACGGACAAGGCCAGCGAGCGGACTTATTTGGCCGGCGACAAGATTCACGCCGCGTTCACGGAAAACAGGGCGCAATTCCTCGCCTACCTGGCCGACGACTTGCGTGAAACCAAGGGTGTAGCCGATTTGTTGCTACCGACGTATTTCGAGCAGGTGCGTACGTTTCCGATTCTGCTGCAAGAGGCCACGCTGCGTGGCACCACAGGCAAGATCGACCTGCTGTTTCTCGAGCACTATTACCATGCCCGGCAGGCATGCCCGGTGCCTCCCGAGATGGCTGCCTTTGAGGGCGGGTACTCGCGCAGCTTTAAGGAAGGCGTCTTTCGCCACGTCCTGCACTTTGATGTGGCCTCGCTTTACCCGAGCTTGCTGATGGCGATCGGGCGTAACCCGGCCAACGATACGCTGGGCGTTTTCATCCCGTTGCTCACCACGCTGCGCGAGTACCGCCTGCGCTACAAACAACTCGCGCGCACCGCGCCGACCGCCGACGAACGCGCCGAGGCCCAGGCGCGGCAGGCCAGTTTCAAGATCCTGATCAACTCGTTTTACGGCTACCTTGGATTCTCTGGCGCGCGCTTCGGCGACGGAGTGCTGGCCGCAGAGGTGACGCGGCGCGGGCGTGAATTGTTGCAAGCCCTCATCGATGAATTCGGCCGCCACGACTGCACGATCCTTGAGGCCGACACCGACGGCATTTACCTGTCGTCAGAGGCGTTTTTTAACCGCCCCGAGGTGCTGCTGGAAAAAGTCAGCGGGGTGCTGCCGGCAGGTATCGAGTTGGATTATGACGGACGCTACGAGGGGATGTTCTGCTACAAGGCGAAAAACTACGCGCTGTACGACGGCAAGAAGGTCGTCATCCGCGGGAGTGCGCTGCGCTCACGCGGGATCGAACCGTATCTGAAAAAACTGGGCACCCAACTCATTCATTTTCTTTTGGGGGCGAGCGAGAAGTCGCCGCTGGAGTTATTGAACTATTACCGCGCCGAGCTGGCGGCGCGGACCCTGCCCGTGACGGAAGTGGCCAAGGGCGAAGTGCTCAGTATGAACCCCGACGCCTACGAGCGGTTCATCGAAGGCGGAGGGAAACCGAGGCGCGCATCAGCCGAAGCGGCGCTGTTGATGGAGCCCAAGCCGCGCATGGGCGAGCGGGTCAATTATTACATCACTCCGAAGCAAACGGGCAAAACCAGCGACTGGCAGAGGGCTCGGCCGGTGGAGCTCTATGACGCCGTGCAGGCGCCCTACGATCCGGATTACTACCAAGAGAAACTCGACGACTGGCTGGAGCGTTACGGCGGGTTTCTTGGAGTGAAGCCGACCGGCGGTGTCCAGGACGAGCTGTTCTGAGCGGCCTTGAGCCAATTCGTTCTCGTTCCTCTTTCGCTTAATCATTCTCGCTCCGTCCCTGTTCGTTTTTTCAACTATGCTGACGAACGAGAACGATTAAGAGAACGAGAATGAGCTTATTGGGACTGTGGCACAGCCGTTCATGTCTGTGGTTTTACCTTCGACTCTCCTTAACCGGCGGGGCCGAACTTCTTTTCCGTCAGCGGCAGCATCACCCCGCGGCGGAAGAGCGTGACCTGGCCGGTGCTCGATGAGACCACGATCGATATGCACTCGGTTGCCACGGTAATCGCCGCCGCCGCCGCGTGACGGCTACCCAGTCCGCTAGGCAGGACGTGTTCGACATCAGCTGCCTGGATCAAGCTGCCCGCCGATGAGACCACCCCGTCGCCACGAATAATAAAGGCGCCGTCGATCGAAGAGAATTCCTTAACCGTCTCATCCATAAAGGGGTTGAGGATGTTGCGATCCTCCTCTTTGTAGCCGTAAAACGGATTCAGCACGAGTGGCTTGATCAATCGCTCTACCTTGGGGGCGTCGCCCACCACAAAAAGGCATCCAACGGGTTTACCCTCGCGGCCCTCGACCGCCAGCTCGGTGGCAATCGCGATTACGCGCTCCAGAACCTCGGGCTTTACGTCGTCTGGCATCAGATCGGCATGACCGGTGAGGAGCGTTTGAAACTCGCGCTCCACGTCCACGATGACGACCGTATCGAATTGGTTGCTACCGGCGATGCCGCCGACGCAGCATACCCGGTCATTGAAGGAAATCATACCTCGGGTGAGCGCCACAAACATGGCGCTGCGCAACTGGGCCAGGCGGCGAGGCGAATAGGAGCGAACTTGGATGACGCCGACTGAGTTTCCGTCCGACTCGTCAAACTCGACGAGATTACGGGTGACGAGAATGGTTTTACTTTTGGGGAACCAGGCGCCCGGTTCGATCCCGCCAACAAAGGCGTCGCCGAAAACCATGATGGCCCCGCAGCCGGCGCCCTTAGCAACGCGGTCGGCCTCGCGGATCATGAGCCGGTTGATGCGGTTTTGCTGGGCTTGGACCGGCTTGGCGAGGATACCGCCAAAGCCGGCCACCAGTCGATTGAACACGTCGCCGGTGGTGGCCGCATGGCGGACCGCCTGGACGAGTTCATGGTCCTTGAGCAAGCGGGCGATGGAGGCGAGTAACTGGAGGTAGTCGCGGGCCTTTTCGTCCGCCAGCAACATGAAGATGAGGTGGATTTTTTCCTCCTCGACCGTGTTTTCGTTATGGATGCCCCCTTGGCTGCGACCGATGACGAGCACGTAATTGCGGCTCATTTTTACCCGCACGTGAGGCAGGGCGACACCTTCACCCAAGTACGTCGTCATCGTGCTTTCACGCTGCATCAAGCCGCGCAGCAAAGACTCCTGCTTGAGGTCGGGGAACTTATTGGCGGCGACCGCAATCAGCTCGGTCAGCGCACCGCGCATGTCCGTGCTGCGTAAATCTACGATCCGATTCCGGGCGATGATCTTGTCGAGTTTCATCAGGATAAGTCTCGTTCAAGCCTCGCCCGTCGGGCTCACTTTTCCCAGTCGAGAGCGCCCTTGCGCACTTCGTAAAAAAGGCCGAGCACGAGTACGCCGAAGAAGAACAGAATGGGGCCGAGAATGGACAGGTTGTTGGCTAGAAAATCCCGATAAATGAAGGCCCATGGAATCATAAACACCACTTCGATGTCGAAGAGGATGAAGAGCATGACGGTGACGTAGAATTTAACCGAAAACCGCGAGTGCAGCAGCCCGTCGTTTTTAACTCCGCACTCATAAGCGGTGTCGGTGATGGCTGTCTGTTTTTTACGGCGCTCACCCATCAGGTGGCTGACGCCGACAATGAGAATAGCCAAGCCAGCGGCGAGGATAAGTTGGATGAGAAGCGGGAGATACGCGTCGGACATAAGAAAAGTTGTTAAAAGTGGGTGGAGGATACCGTGTGAGACAAGGGCATTTTCAATCAATTGCCAACCGGCACAAACTTTGCGTCGGCGGTCTTGCGTGAACCCACGCCGAGGATCGATGCAAACTCGAGGGTTCGGATGTCCTCTGAAACTGGTTTAAACCCCTCTTGTGTTCGGTAGCGGTTAATCCGTTCGAGCATGAGTGCGTCGAGTAACACCGGGTCTGTTCCAAGCCAGATCAGGGGTTCGGAGACGGTGTAAAGTGAGTTGAACCAAGGGCCGCCGATAAACTGGTATCGCTCCAAGCTGGCGAGGGTGAACATCCAAGTTCCGCGCAACTCGGGGATCGCACTCATCTCGGCAACTGCGGCGGGAGCGCTGGCGGGGCTGCGAAAGAATCGCGCCGTGTTGGAGGCGTTCCAAAGCGTGGCGTTAACCAGCGCGCCGTTCACTCCGAGCACGGCATGGTCTGTGTAAACGGGAAGGTTTATCCAGAAATCGGCGTCCACGAACAGCGGCGTGGCGAGGAAACTTTTACGATCTTCCTCCAGCGATGTCTCCGGATCGAAGGCCTCGGTGCTTTTTTGCACAAGGATCGGATCGAAGCGCGAGGGCAGGGGACTGTCGTAAAACCACACCGGGTCGAAGTAGCGGCCTGACTCGAGCACGTAGATTTGGTGCCCGTCGAAGGCGGATTTTCCTGTGGACAGAGAAGGCAAGTAGCCGGTGTAACGCAGGCGTTGTTGGTTGAGGCCAACGAGGAAAATCTTGTCCTTGGCGTAGCCGCGTTTTTGCAGCGCTGCGATCACCGCCTTGGTGAGTCCCAGTGGCGTGGCGAGCCCTGGGCCTGAGTCGGCGTAAATCTTAATCCCCACCCGGCCTTTTTCACCGGGGGCGATTTTTTGCCCCAAGGAAACCTCGAATTGAGAGATCAATTGTTCGACACGCGCTGCGTAGGTCGAGTCGGAGAAGTTGGGCAAAGTTGCCTGCCATATCACTGGGGATGCAGGCGGAGGTGGGGGGCGAGGCAAAGCGTCGGCCGCCTGTGAACCGGTGGTCCAGGTGGCGAGCACGAGCAGGCGTAAAATGGCGAAGCGGAAGTTGAGCATGAAGCGCGTGGCGGCCGCCAATGAGACCATTGTGGGCGCGCAGGCGTGCAGTTCTTGACACACCCGGCGTCGGGGTAAAAGTGCAAAGTTCGTCTCCCCTAATTCGTTCCTATTTCATGCCCGCCATTAAGCCTACCTGTCTTCGCGATCTTAAGCTTCGCGTGAACATAGTCGATGTGGTGGGGCGGGTGGCGACCCTGCGAAAGGCGGGCTCGCGGTTCAAGGGGCTATGCCCGTTTCATAACGAAAAATCGCCCTCTTTTCATGTCGATCCTGACAAGGGGTTTTACAAGTGCTTTGGCTGCGGCAAGGCCGGCGACATCATCACGTTTGTCCGGGAGACCGAGCAGCTGAATTTTACCGAGGCGATTGAGGCGCTCGGCCAGCGTTTTGGTGTGCCGATTGAGTACGAGGCGGGCTCCGGCGGGCCCAGTCGTGAGGAGCGTTCGCTCAGACAGGAGATCTTCGACATCCACGAAACCGCAGCCGAACATTTTCACCAAACCTTCCGTGCTTCCACCTCCACGGGCACTTGGATGCGCGAGTATTGGACGGGCAAGCGCCGGTTTTCGCTGGAACTGTCCGAGGAATTTAAAATAGGCGCGACCGAGCCATCCGACACCTCGCTTGCAGCCGTGTTGCTCAAGAAAATGCATTCCGAGGAAGCGCTTCGGCAGTGCGGCCTTTTTTTTATGCGTGAGGGCGCCCTGCTCGGGCTCAACTCGCTCAAGCCGAGATTTCGCGGCCGGCTGATGATCCCCATTCGCGACCATCAAGGGCGAGTGGTTGCCTTTACCGCTCGGCAGACCGACCTCACCCCGGAAGACGACCCGGCCCGCGAGGCCAAATACGTTAACTCCCCCGAGACGCCGATTTTCACCAAGGGCAACCTGTTGTTTAACCTCGATCGAGCGCGCAGCCAAGTTGGCGAAGGCAAACCGTTTGTGCTGGTTGAAGGTCAGTTGGACGCCCTTCGCAGTTGGAGTGTCGGCCTGAAGACGGCCATTGCACCGCAAGGCACCTCGATCACCGAGGGGCAACTGGTTTTGTTGCGGCGCTACCACACGCAAGTGGAGTGTTTTTTCGATGGCGATAGCGCAGGCCAGAAGGCCGCGTTGCGCTTCCTGCCCATGGCACTGAAGGCCGGTCTTGAGGTGCGTTTTCTCGGCGGTGCGACCGACACAAAAATCGATCCGGATCTCCTGTTCCTTGAGCGCGGGCTCTCCGGCTATGATGCGGTGAGTAAGGCATCCCTTTCAGCCATAGGTTTCGCCTGCCGGGCTTTTCTGCCGTCGCCGGAAACCGCCACCCCGGAGCAAAAGGCACGGGTCGCCGCCGAGCTGCACGCGCTCATTCTCAATGCCGAGTCCGAGATTGCCCGATCCCAATTCCTCGCTGAAGCAGCCGGGCTGTTGCGGCTGCCGCTCTCGGCTGTGCAAAAAGATTTCGACCA
Source organism: Opitutus sp. (assembly GCA_024998815.1). Classification (NCBI taxonomy): domain Bacteria; kingdom Pseudomonadati; phylum Verrucomicrobiota; class Opitutia; order Opitutales; family Opitutaceae; genus Opitutus; species Opitutus sp. The sequence continues at coordinate 1,348,376 of JACEUQ010000001.1, read as the reverse complement.
GCAGCGACTCCGCCACGATCGGCTTCAGTCATCCCGACCGCCCTCCGCCGCAGCTGCGGAGGCTTCGGTTGTCGTGCCCGCTCCGCTCATACCAACCAAGGATACGCCTGAGCATCACCTGCTTGTTTTGATCCTCCATTTTGAAACCGTGGGCAGCCCGCTTAGCCGCACACTGCCGCACGACTGGATCGACCTGAGTCACTCGGCCGGGGCCCTGCTCAACCGCTTTCTTGCTGAATTCGAGCAGGATGCTTGGCCGGGTCGTGATCATCTTGATGGTTTGATTGAAACCGAAGCGGAGCGCACCTTGGTGGCGTCACTGCTCTTTGAGTCGCCGCAAATCGATGACCCCGTGAAAGTTGGCAATGAGGCTCTTCGACTCATCCAGTCCCGCGCACTCGATCCGCGCGTTCGGCAAATAGAACTTGCCCTAGCCAAGGGCTCTGCGGACAGTGACTTTGACGCAAATTCTCTCTTTAAAGAACTCCTCGATATTAAGCGACAGCTGCGCGCGCCTTTGAGGCTGCCCGCAGCTTAATCATTTTCCCGATCCCGCCTCATACTATGCCGCGTAAAGCCAAGTCCGTAGATTCCGATACCCATTCCGAAGCCGTCGAGGCTGCCATTGAACGTATTCGCCCAAGTTCGGGTGATGCGGCGTCCCCTGGCGTTGATCTTCCCGCCGGCGGTATCAATGACAAGATTCGCAACCTCATTCGTCTCTCCAAAGAGCAGGGGTACCTCACGTTCGACGACATCAATGAGGCCTTGCCTGACTCGGTCGAAAACCAAGAGGAGATCGATAACGTCCTCTCCATTCTCCAGAATTTGGAGATCGAGATTCTTGAGCCTGACCAAGTGGAGGATTACAAGCAGCGCCAGGAAGAGGCTGAGGAGGAGGAATCGCGTTCCTCGCAACACGACATCCTCGACGACCCGGTTCGCATGTACCTCAAGCAGATGGGCCAAGTTCCCCTGCTTACCCGCGAACAAGAGGTTGAAATCTCCAAGCGCATCGAAAATGCCGAGCTCAAGGCCCAGAGCGCCCTTTTTGAGGCTGCCGTGATCGGCAAATACATTGCGACGCTCGGAGCCAAGTTGATCACCCGCGAGGAGCGTTTTGACCGTGTCGTTATCGATAAAAAGATCGAGAGCCGGGACATCTATTTCAAGGGCCTTCCCAAGCTCGTTGAGTTGACGCAGAAAAACGAAGAGGCCGTCGCCGATTCATGGGAGGAGTTCCTCAAGGCACGTTCTGAGGCGGACCGTAAAAAAATCCTCGCCAAGCACACCAAGCGTGAGGCCACCCTCCGCGCCAATTTCTCCAAGTTCTACTTCAAACTGAAAGTTTATGAGGAGTGGCTCGAGCAGCTTCAGCCCGTGCTCAGCGAGATCGAGCAGCTCGATCAACAGCTCGACCGCGCCAAGCACCCGAAGACCAAGAAGGACGCTGCAATCGACTCGAAGGCGATCAATGTCCGGCTCAAGCAGATTGAGGCCGAGAACCGTATCGCGCCCGATAAATTTTTGGCAGTGGTTCAGCAGACCAACGTCCACGTTCGTGAGGCGCACAAGGCCAAGACTGAAATGGTCGAGGCCAACTTGCGCTTGGTGATCTCAATCGCGAAAAAGTATACCAATCGAGGCCTCTCCTTCCTCGACCTCATTCAAGAGGGTAACATGGGTCTGATGAAGGCCGTGGAGAAGTTTGAGTACCGCCGCGGCTACAAGTTCTCCACGTATGCCACGTGGTGGATCCGTCAGGCCATTACCCGCTCCATCGCCGATCAGGCCCGCACCATTCGTATTCCGGTGCACATGATTGAGACCCTCAACAAGGTCATGCAGGTGCAGAAGCAGCTCCTTCAGGAGTTCGGCCATGAGCCCACCCCTGAAGAGGTCGCCGATGAGATGAACCTGCCCGTCGAGCGCGTGCAGCAGATCATGAAGATGGCCCAGCAGCCCATCTCGCTTCAGTCCCCGGTGGGCGACGGTGACGACACCTCCTTCGGTGATTTCATCGAGGATAAATCCGCCGAGAACCCCTACGACATGACCGCGTACTCGCTGCTCCGCGAGAAGATCATCGACGTGCTCGATTCCCTCACCGAGCGCGAACGCAGAGTTCTCTCCCTTCGCTTCGGTTTGGTCGATGGCTACAGCCGCACCCTTGAAGAGGTTGGCAAGCAGTTCAAGGTGACCCGCGAGCGCATTCGTCAGATCGAGGCCAAAGCACTGCGCAAAATGCGTCACCCGACGCGCATTCGTCAGTTGCACGGTTTCTTCGACGCCGAGCAGATCGACAATGCGCAGAACCTGCTCAAGCAGGTTCAAGCGAACAAGCCGGTCATCCCTCAGACCCCCTGAGCTGCGGCCGTTATGCTTCGCGCTTGCGCCCTAGCGCTTGGCTGCCTGCTTTTGGCGGGTTGTGCTTCCCTAGGGCGTAAAGCCCCCGCCGACATAGCCACGGGGGCAAAGGTGAATGCCATGACCATGGCATTCAGTTCGTCGCTTGTCGTGGGGCGGGTAATTGCAATCGAGCCATCGAGTAAATCAGTACTGGTCGAAGTAAGGGCCTTCACCGTTTTGCCTCCTGATTTTGCTACGCGTATCCTGATTTCGCGGACTGATGACCTGAGACCTACGGCACGCCTCCAGTCTTCATCGTATCTTAGGGGGCGTATCCTCGGCACGCGGCTCATCGCGGGTGCTCCTCATGTCGGAGACGAAGTGATGTGTGCACCCTCTAATCCATGATTTCACTTTCCCCCTTGCGTCGAATCCTGACAGCCCCAACACTTTTTGTCGTACTATGAATAGCCTCTATTTTCCTATCGCTGCCTTTGGTTTAGGTGGAGCTGAACTCCTTCTCATTTTGGCCATCGTCGTGCTCCTTTTTGGTGGAGCAAAATTACCTGAGTTGGCGAGAGGCTTGGGTAAATCGATCAAGGAGTTTAAAAAGGCTTCCGCAGAAGGCGAAGCGGATTCCGCCGATTCCTCTGATAAAAAGGCCGCCGTTAAGCCTGAAGCCACCAAGACCCACGGTTCTAACTGATTTTAAGATTAAGTTCTTTCCTGCAAACGCGCCCTTGGGGCGCGTTTTTTTTTGCTAAACCCAAGCCCGAGTACACCCAACGCATTGGGCGTTTTTTTGGCTTAAGGGGCGGCATCCGTTTTCCCCTTTGACACTCACTCGCTTCGCTCGTTTGTAATCTTAACGGCGCAAGCGTCGCCGTATCTTTACAGCACATGGCATCGAATCTTTTCGGCTACTTCTCCAACGACATCGGCATCGATCTCGGCACCGCAAACACCCTCGTTTACGTTAAAGACAAGGGCATCGTTTTGCGTGAGCCCAGCGTGGTCGCCCTGGACACCGTCACCCGTAAGGTCCGCGCCGTGGGCGAAGAAGCCAAGAAGATGCTCGGGCGTACTCCCGGTAATATCACCGCCATCCGTCCAATGAAAGACGGCGTCATTGCCGATTTCGATGTGACCGAGGAGATGCTGCGCTATTTCATTCGAAAGGTGCACAATAACGCTCTGCGAGTGGCCCCACGTGTCGTAATCGCCATCCCGTCGGGCATCACTGAGGTTGAAAAGCGCGCAGTGAAGGACTCAGCCACTCATGCCGGTGCGCGTGATGTCATCACCATTCCAGAGCCTATGGCCGCCGCTATCGGCGTGGGTCTGCCTATCGATGAACCCGCAGCCAATATGATCGTGGATATCGGCGGTGGAACCACGGAAATTGCGATCATTTCTCTTTCAGGTATCGTGTTCTCCAAGTCGATACGTGTTGCAGGTGACGAACTGGACAGCGCGATCGTTAACTACATGAAGCGCGCGTACAACTTGCTCATCGGCGAACGTACGGCGGAGGAGATCAAGGTTCGCATCGGTTCGGCTTACCCGCTCGAGGAAGAGCTCACCATGGAGGTCAAGGGACGCGATTCGGTGGCCGGTTTGCCCAAGACGATTCACATCACCTCGCAGGAAATCCGCGAGGCGCTCAACGACCCCATCTCGGCAATCGTGGATGCAGTCCGTTCCACCTTGGAGCGCTGCCCGCCTGAGCTTTCCGCTGACCTAGTGGATCGCGGTTTTGTAATGGCGGGTGGCGGTGCGCTGATCCGTGGCATCGATCGCTTGCTGAGCGACAAGACCGGTCTTCCGGTGATTGTCGCTGACGATCCGCTTTCTGCCGTCGCTAACGGCACGGGCGCAGTCCTTAACGATCTCAATTGGGTGCTTCAGAACGTCTGAGCCGTTGCGATAGCTACTCTGCGATTACCGCCGCCCCGTGCCCCCTCAGCGTTTCGACCAGGCTAAACCGTTTGTCACGCTCGGCCTCGTCCTGCTTGCGTGGATTCTGCTGCCCACCGCGATCAAGCGCATGGCCAGAGTTAGTTTTTTCGAACTTCAGGCTCCGTTTGAAACCACGGCCTCTTACATCCGCGACCTGCAAACGTTCTGGTCGCTCAAAACCAGGCCAAAAAACGAGTTAATTGAGGCTGGTCGGGATCTGGCGCATCTAAACGCATCCTATGAAGTACGCTTGCAGCAGGATGCCAACCTGCGCGCCGAACTCGATCGCCTGGAGCGGGTGCTCAAGATGCCGCCTACTCCCGGATATCGCTCCGAAGTGGCGCGTGTTGTGCGGCGGGATTTCTCCTCCTGGTGGCAGCAATTGACCATCCGCAAGGGGCGCAACTACGGAATCGTCGAGGGTGCGCCCGTGATCTACGAAGGTGGAGTGGTGGGGCGTATTCGCGAAGTGTATGCGTACACCTCGGTGGTGGATTTGGTCAGCAGCCCGGGTGTTCGCATCGCCGCTGCTGCAGAGGGCGATACCCGCCCCGTAAGCTATCAAGGCGGTATCAATCCCACCTATGGGCCTGCTTTCGCAACGGTTGAATACGTGCCTCTTGATGTTTTTGTGACCCCCGCCACACCCCGTCGGTTGGTCACCTCTGGACTGGGCGGGGTGTTTCCGCCCAATCTCACCATCGGCTATTTGACCCGCGTTGAGCCCAGCACCGATGGCCTATTCAAATCAGGGGATGTTAAACTAGACGCGGGCCTATCCGATCTGAGTGAAGTGACAGTGCTGGTGCCGGAGGCCACGGCGCAGCGCGATTAACCGTATGAAACGCCGGGTGTTAATCCTTGTATCGGCTTCGCTGTTACTCGCGCTATTGCTGGGGCAACTCAACCACCAGCTCGCCACCTGGCAGGTACACGTATGGTGTGGCGGCTTATTCGTCGCGTTTGCTGGGCTGCGTATGGCCTATGGGCCTGGGGCGTCGGCCGCATTCCTTGCCGGCTTGTTACTTGATGCCAATGCGCCGGTTGCCTTCGGCACGCAGGGATTCCTTTTTCTCGCTGCTCATGCAGTTGTATTTACTCTGCGCGCAAGGGCTCCACGCGGTGAGGTCGCAGTCGGCGTGGTGGTCTCCTTGTTGGCCAATTTAGGGCTTTTTCTTGCCATGGGTTTTTTGCGCATTGATGAGGGGGGCGAGTCTGCCCGCGCTTGGATGCGCAGCTTTGCTGATCTGCTTTTTTCGCAGGTCGTGCTTGCGGTGATCGCCCCTTGGTTTTTTGCCATTCAACAAAGAGTGCTAGAGCGCACCGCAGGCACCACGCGTACGTATTCGAGCCGCTCGATTTGAGTCATGCCCTCAAATGGTAAAGATCGCGGGAATTTGGTTGAAACACACAAGGGGTACGACCCGAGGGTGATTGTTTTTTATCCCGTCATTGCCGTGCTGCTGCTCATTCTTGCGGGTGGCCTGGCTTATCAGCAACTATGGCTCACCGAGCGTTTTCACGAAAGTGAACGAAAGCAAAATCAGCGGCGCATTCTCGTGCCGGGGCCGCGTGGCAATATCTACGATCGCGAGGGACGGCCACTCGTGGCCAACCGGCCCCGGTTCGCCGTAACCCTCTATCTGGGCGAGTTGCGCAAAGACTTTCGAGCTGAATACATCCGTATCCGAAAAGCCTATCGTGCCGCCGGCGACAAGGACGTGCCCTCGGGTTCCCAGATGGAGCGCATCGCCCGCTTTACCGTCGTGCACCGTTACCTTGATCAGATAAACAGCACTCTGGGTCGGACTACGGAGCTCGACGCCGACGACCTTGATAAGCACTTCCATCGGCAACTGCTTTTGCCCTACCTGTTGGTCGACGACCTCAAAACTTCTGAGTATGCGCGCCTGATTGAACACCTGCCGGTGACTTCACCGCTTCAAGTTTACGCTTCCAGTATTCGTGACTATCCGCGCGGTTCCATCGCAGCTCATACGCTGGGTTACGTGACCAGTAATGATGCCCCGGACGCTTCCGATGATTTTCCGGGCGCTGAGCTCACCACGTTCAAGATGAAGGGCACCATTGGCCGTCAGGGGCTTGAGGCTCGTTTCGATGCGCATTTACAGGGGGAAACCGGCGGGGCGATTTACCGTGTCGATCCGGCCGGCTACCGGGTTAACCCGCCCTTATCCAAGCGGCAGCCGGTTCACGGGCACAACCTTCACACTTCGCTCGATGCGGAACTGCAAGCTGCCGCTGAGAAGGCCATGGCGGAAACCGAACTCGCAGGCGCTGCTGTAGCGTTGGATGTGCGCACCGGAGAGGTGTTGGTTTTGGCGAGCAAGCCCGATTACAGTCTTTTGGATTTTGTGCCGCACCTCGGGCATGTTGCAGCCCGCGACATCAATGAACGGGGTGCTTGGCTTAATCGTGCAACCCACGGTCTTTATCCACCTGGATCCTCCTTTAAAATCCTCACGACCATAGCCGGCCTACGCGCCGGCACGATCGACCCTGATGCCTTGGTGACTTGCACCGGTTACTATCAGGTGGGCGGCCGCAAGTTTCCCTGCCACGACGGTCACGCCCATGGGCCCATCAACTTAGTCACTGCCATCGAAAAGAGCTGTAACGTTTATTATTACAAGCAGGGGCTCGACATGGGTGTAGCGGGACTCGCCGCCGAGGCCCGTGCATACGGGTTTGGTCGCGCCAGCGGGATTGAAATCGCGGAGACCCGCGGCTCTCTGGTTCCCGACCCCGATTGGAAACTGGAGCGTCGCTCCGAGCGTTGGTATCCAGGCGACACCGCCAACCTCTCCATTGGACAGGGCGACCTGCTCGTTACACCTCTGCAGATGGCGGCTTTTATGGCCTCGGTTGCACGTGATGAGCGAACCACCCGCCCCACTATTCTTCATGAGGATAATCGCGGTGCGCAGCACAGCGCCCCGAGTGGGCTTACGCGTGAACAGTACGCCGCCTTGGTGGCCGGAATGGAGGCCTGCGCTCAAACAGGGACGGCGAAGGTGTTACAGTCGCCCTTCATGAAGATACCAGGGCTCAGCATTGCAGGGAAAACCGGTACGGCGCAGAAGCAGACGCCCAAAGGGGCGATTAACTTTGCCTGGTTCATTTGTTTTGCGCCGATCACAAACCCACAGGTTGCTATTGCCGTAGTGATGGAAGGGGACACTCCAGGTGAGGAAACGGCCGGTGGACGTTACGCCGTACCGGTTGCCGCTGCGATTTTACGGAAATGGGACGAGCAGAAAAAAGCCCGACCACTGGGTGTGTTGCCCAGCTTTATTTCCAGCCGTCCCGCTTCAACGATCAGTCCGCAGTCGAACCCGTAGTTTAGAAGTCCTGATTTGGCCGGGGACGCCAAGTGTATCAGGATTTCGGAGTCGCAAGGGCGGTCCTGCGACGCTGCCGCCACATGATGAATACAGTTATGCCGATGAGCACGATTCCGATACCGGCCCAGAGCGCATAGCCTTGGGACTTTCCCAAGGTCTGATTAAATTGCTCAAGGTCATCTTTGAACTTCCCCCAAAGCCAGTGGCCCAGCCACACAAAGACGGGAACGCTGATCAATGCCGCGCCCCCGTCGAAAAGGAGTAATTTCCAAAACGGGACTTTCATCGAACCGGCGGAAAAGAAGATGGGTGCACGTAATCCCGGTAAGAACCTGCCGATGAACAATCCCATCGGCCCGTAGCGGTCAAAAAAATCGACGACCTTTGCCTGTTTCTGGGGCGATACAATCCGCTGAAACCAACGGGATGTGAGCACCCAGCCGCCGACATGCCGACCGGCAAAAAAGGTAATGCAGTCGCCTCCAAGTACACCGGCATACATTAACAGGGCCACTTCGATCCATGATCGCCCTTGGTCCTGTGCAAGCACGCCGGCAGTGACCAAGACAATATCCTCCGGGATGGGTAGTCCCAGCCCGCATAACAGCAGAACAAAAAAGGGGCCCCAAAGTGAAAGAGGGGAGTTCTGAAAAAAGTTGAGTAGGGTCTCAAACATGAAAGGAAGTTGCATCAAACAGCGGGTGGCTCGCATGCCAAGGGTTTAAAGTAACCGGTTGCTCAACCTGCTGTGACTGCTCATCGCGCGAGCGTTAAATTAAGTTGAAACTTCCGCGCGGACCCCGTCTGTTCACGGCACATTTGTTTAGGCGAACCCGAGGCGTCGGGCTGAGACTGGGGCACGATCCGCCCCTCAAGCCTTCGAACCTGATGCGGTTAGCACCGTCGAAGGGAAAACGGAACCCGCCGCGCAGGCGTTGGGTTTTACGCTCCTGATGGCCTTGGTGACCGCACGCAACTCACCTCCTTACCATCATGTCCACCTCCGCCACCAAGACCGAGCCCGCCGATTCATCGGCCAACCGCCGCGAGTTCCCCGCGTCCACCCGCGTTTACGTCACCGGCAGTCGTCCCGACTTGCGCGTGCCCATGCGCGAGATCGCTCTGTCGCCCACTCAGTTGCCCAACGGCACCGAGGTGGTCAACGAGCCGGTGCGCGTTTACGACACCTCCGGGGCGTGGGGCGATGCCGCTTTCCACGGTGATTCCTCCCAGGGCCTGCCCAAGATCCGCCACGCCTGGATCACCGAACGCGGTGATGTGGATCAGGTCGACGGCCGTGAAATCAAGCCGATCGACGACGGTTATCTCTCCGAAGGCCACCGCGCCCAAGCCGAGGCCGAGGGCCGTCGCAATCCGATCAAGTTCTTCGATCGTGGCGCCAACAAAGTCCTGCGCGCCAAGCCGGGCAAGGTTGTCACCCAGCTCGCCTATGCCAAGGCGGGCATCATCACCCCCGAGATGGAGTTCATCGCCATCCGTGAGAACATGAAGCTGCAGCGCTCGCGTGACCTGTTGGAGATGACCGAGCAGGGCCCGCGCAACTCCCTTTGGCGCCAGCACGGTGGCCAGTCCTTCGGCGCCGCCATCCCCAAGGAAATTACCCCTGAGTTTGTCCGTTCCGAGATTGCCCGGGGCCGTGCCATCATTCCGGCTAACATCAACCATCCCGAGCTCGAGCCGATGATCATCGGCCGCAACTTCCTGGTTAAGATCAACACCAACATTGGTAACTCCGCCGTCGCGTCCTCGATCGACGAGGAGGTCGAGAAAATGCGCTGGTCGGTCAAATGGGGTGGCGACACCTTGATGGATCTTTCGACCGGCAAAAACATTCACCAGACCCGCGAATGGATTCTGCGTAATTGCCCGGTCCCCGTGGGCACCGTACCCATTTATCAAGCACTGGAAAAAGTCGGTGGACGTCCCGAGGCGCTGACCTGGGAGATTTTCCGCGACACGCTCATCGAGCAGGCCGAGCAGGGCGTGGATTATTTCACGATCCACGCCGGGGTGCTGTTGCGCTACATTCCGATGACGGCGCGCCGCATGACGGGCATTGTTTCCCGCGGCGGCTCGATCATGGCCAAGTGGTGCCTGGCCCATCACAAGGAGAACTTCCTCTACACCCACTGGGATGACATCTGCGACATCATGGCCGCTTACGACGTGTCGTTCTCCATCGGTGACGGACTTCGCCCCGGCTCCATCGCCGACGCCAATGACGAGGCCCAGTTCGGCGAACTCAAAACGCAGGGTGAACTCACCAAACGCGCTTGGGCTCGCGGCGTGCAGGTCATGAACGAAGGCCCGGGCCACGTTCCCATGCACATGATCGCCGAGAACATGGAAAAGCAGTTGGAGTGGTGCGACGAGGCGCCGTTCTACACCCTCGGGCCGCTCACAACCGATGTCGCCCCCGGTTACGACCACATCACCAGCGGCATCGGTGCGGCCATCATCGGCTGGCACGGTTGCGCGATGCTCTGTTACGTGACGCCCAAGGAGCACCTCGGCCTGCCCAACCGCGACGACGTGCGCACCGGTGTGATCACCTACAAGATCGCCGCCCATGCCGCCGATTTGGCCAAAGGCCATCCTGCTTCCCAATACCGCGACAACGCTCTCAGCAAAGCGCGATTCGAGTTCCGCTGGCAGGACCAGTTTAACCTCTCGCTCGATCCGGATCGCGCCCGTGAATACCACGACGAAACGCTGCCCCAGGATAGCGCCAAGACCGCGCATTTTTGCTCCATGTGCGGCCCTCAGTTCTGCTCGATGCGCATCAGCGACGACATTCGCCGCTACGCCGACGAGAACAACCTGAACACCTCCGAGGCGATTGAGGCCGGCATGAAGGCCAAGTCCGCGGAGTTCCATGCCGCCGGCGGGGAAATCTATCTCGAGGAAAAGAAATAATCCGCCGCAGTCCCCGTCTCCCGCTCATGAACATTCGCGTCAACGATCAGCCGCGCGAGGTCGTGGCCGACACCGCACTCGCCGAGTTGGCGCGTGTGCTCGGCTTGGGCGAGCGCAAAGGCGTGGCTATCGCTCTCAACGACGAGGTGGTGCCGCGCGCCGCTTGGGCGGGGCGCAAGCTCATTGAGGGGGACCGCGTCCTCGTCATCCAAGCCACTCAAGGCGGTTAAAAGCTCCCGTGCGCCTGATTGTCATCTCCCCCGAAGCTGAAGACGCCCGCGAGCCCGCCGTGCTCGCGGAACTCTTCAGTGCCGGGCTGACGCATTATCACCTGCGCAAGCCAGCTTGGAGCCGTGCGCAACTCGCCACGTGGCTCCGGGCGCTGCCGGAATCGGTGCATGCACGCATCGTGTTACACACGCACCACGACCTCGCAGGTGAATTCGCCGTGGGTGGCATCCACGACCGCGACCAGCCAACCCAGCCAAAGTGTCACCTAATAGGTGACACTTTGCGGTCGTCAGTCCGGCTGCGTAGTCGTGCGGTGCACACGTTGTCCACGCTGCGAGATTCTCTCGGCGACTACGACCGACTGCTGGTTAGCCCGGTGTTTAACTCCATTTCCAAGACCGGCCATGGTCCTTCGGCGGACTTCGTTTTTACCGATCTTAAGGCGCTCCTTTCGCTCCCGCGCCGCGCCGAAGTCGTGGCCCTCGGCGGCATCGACGCCGACCGGATTCCATCCTGCCGCGACTACGGTTTCGATGGTGTGGCCGTGCTCGGCGCCGTCTGGCAGGCCGCCGATCCAGTGCGCGCGTTCAATCAACTCAATCACGCCTGTCGTTACGCCCATGCCGCTTGATCCCGCCCACTTTCCTCCGGTCATGGCCCTCACTTTGGACGGTCTGCCGCTGTCCCATGCCGACCAAGCCCGGGCGCTCGTCGCCGCCGGCGCCGGCTGGATCCAGCTCCGGGTCAAAAACACCGCTGCCGACCTTTGGCTGGCCACCGCCCGCGAGGTCGTGGCCATCTGCCACGAGGGTGGGGCGCTCTGCACCATTAACGACAACTTGGACATCGCGCTCGCCGCCGAGGCCGACGGGGTTCACCTCGGCCAACACGATGAGGATTGGATCGCCGCCCGCGCCCGCCTCGGCCCCGAAAAACTCCTCGGCGGTACCGTCAACGACGCCGATGCGGCCCGCCGTGCAGCTGCCGCTCACGTGCTCGATTACGTTGGCATCGGCCCGCTGCGTTTCACCGCGACCAAACAAAAACTGGCCCCCGTCCTTGGCCTCGACGGCATCGCCAGCCTGCTGCCGCTCCTCGGCGGTTTGCCGGCCTGGGCCATCGGTGGAGTCCAACCCGCCGACCTACCCGCCCTGCGCCGCGCCGGTCTGGCCGGCGTCGCCGTCTCGTCGTCCCTCTACGTTAACACCCAGGTCTCCGCCAACCATGCCGCCTTCCTCGCCGCTTGGTCCGAGTCCTCCTGATCCGTATTCACCATGAAAACATCCCCCCTCGTCATTGCCGGTGTCACGCTCCGCTCCCGCCTTTTTCTCGGCACGGGTAAATACAGCTCCGGGTCCGTGATGGCCGCGAGCCTGGCCGCCTCGGGGGCCGAGCTTGTCACCATGGCGTTGCGCCGGGTGCGCACCGACGGCGCGCCCGACGACATCATCGACCACCTCGATGCCCAGCAGTACAGGCTCTTGCCCAACACCTCAGGCGTGCGCAACGCCAAGGAGGCTATCCTAGCTGCCGAACTGGCGCGCGAAGCCCTTGGCACGAACTGGCTGAAGCTGGAAATTCACCCCGATCCGAAATACCTCATGCCGGACGCGATCGAGACGCTGCTCGCCACCCGCGAGCTGGTGAAACGCGGCTTCGTGGTGCTGCCCTACGTTCACGCCGACCCGGTGCTGTGCAAACAGCTCGAAGAAGCCGGTGCCGCCGCCGTGATGCCGCTGGGTGCCCCCATCGGCAGTAACCTCGGACTGGAGACGCGCGCGTTTTTGGAAATCATCATCGCCCAGTCGCGCGTGCCGGTTGTCATCGACGCCGGACTCGGCACGCCCTCGCATGCCGCCGCCGCCCTTGAGATGGGGGCCGATGCCGTCCTGGTTAACACCGCGATTGCCGCTGCCACCGACCCGGTTGCGATGGGCGCGGCCTTCAAGCTGGCGGTCGAAGCCGGCCGTCTTGGTTACGAAGCCGGGCTGGCCGGACGCGCGTCCAAAGTCGCTCCCGAAGCCCACGGCACCTCGCCGCTCACCGCATTCCTTTCGGGCGTTTAGCCCCTCGCTGGCGTCGCCACCTCGCCTGATTTATCCCGACCGCCCATGACCTTCGTCGACACCTGGAAACAACACGACTTCTCCGCCGTGTCCGCGTCCATAACCATGCGTACCGCCGACGATGTGAGCCGCGCCCTAGCCAAGCAGGGCAGGGCGCTCAACCTCGACGACCTCGCCGCGTTGCTCTCACCCGCTGCCGCGCCCTTTCTCGAGGAGATGGCCGCCCTGAGCCACCGGCTGACCGTCGCCCGCTTTGGTCGCACGATGCAGCTTTATGCGCCGATGTACCTGACCAACGTCTGCGCGAACATCTGTAGCTACTGCGGCTTTAGTGCGCAAAACCGCATCCCTCGCAAGGCCCTCGACGACGCCGAAATTCTCGCAGACGGCAAGGCGGTCGCGGCCTACGGGTTTGACCACCTTCTTCTCGTGACCGGCGAGTCCTCCCGCTACGGCTTCGACTACCTGCAAAACGCCTTTCGCCTCCTGCGCCCCCATTTCTCCAGTCTTTCCATGGAGGTTCAGCCGTTGGAAGAAGCCGAATATGCAGCGCTCACCGCTGAAGGACTGAGCGCGGTGTTGGTGTATCAGGAAACCTATGATCCCGCAGTCTACCCGAAGCATCACCTAAAGGGGCCAAAGGCCGACATGGCCTATCGCCTCGATACGCCTGACCGGCTCGGCCGCGCCGGCGTTAAAAAAATCGGGCTGGGTGCACTCTACGGTCTTTCCGATTGGCGAGCTGAGTCCTGGTTTTTGGGACTGCACCTGCAGTACATGGAGAAATACTATTGGCGCACCCGCTACAGCCTGTCGTTTCCCCGATTACGCCCGCATGAGGGTAACGAGATCCCGGTTACGCCGTTTAACGAAAGGGAACTTGTCCAGGCGGCCTGCGCCTTCCGTCTCTTTAGCCAAGAGATCGAGTTGTCGCTTTCGACCCGTGAAAGCCCGCATTTCCGCAACCACGCCTACCAACTCGGGTTCACCTCCATGAGCGCGGGTTCTCGCACCAATCCGGGCGGTTACGCCAGTGAACCGGAGTCGTTGGAACAGTTTGCCATCAACGACGACCGCCCCCCCGCAGAAGTCGCCGCTTTCCTTAAATCAGTCGGCTACGAACCCGTCTGGAAGGACTGGGACGCCAGCTATGACGGGGCGAACGCGCCTGTCGTGGTGGCCGCCAATTGATGGTTATTCGCGCTTAAAATCCGTACAATGTCCTTCACCGCCGACGAACTCGCCCGCTATCAACGCCACCTGTCGCTCGCCGGCTTCGGCCCCGAGGCGCAGGCGTCGCTTCAGCGCAGCCGCGTGCTGGTGATCGGCGCCGGCGGACTCGGTTGCCCGATACTGCTCTACCTCGCCGCCGCCGGGGTCGGGCAACTCACGATTATCGATGCCGACACGGTCGACGTCTCCAATCTTCAGCGACAGATTTTGTTTACGACCGCCGACGCCGGACAACCCAAGGCGGTGGTGGCTGCCCAGCGTCTGCGATCTCTCAATCCCTGTATCGCGATCACTCCCCTCGTAGCCCGCCTCAATCGCGCCAATGCACTTGAGCTGATTCGCGCCCACGACCTAGTGGTTGACGGGTCCGATAATTTTGCGACGCGCTACCTGGTTAACGATGCCTGTGTGCTCGCCGAGCGGCCGTTGGTTTACGGGGCGATTCAGGGGTTTGAGGGTCAAGCCAGCGTGTTTAACTATAAAAACGGGCCGACGTACCGCTGTCTTTTCCCCGAGCCACCCGCACCCGGTACGGTTCCAAACTGCGCGGAAGCGGGCGTACTCGGCGTGTTACCCGGGTTCATCGGCACGGTGCAGGCCACGGAAGCGATCAAGATTCTCACCGGGATCGGTGAGCCGCTCTCGGGCCGACTGCTGCTGTGGAATTCACTCACCATGACGTCGCGCACGCTGCGTTTCGACGCCGATCCCGCCAGTCGGGCGATCACGGGTTTACCGCCTGAAGGCTATGGGGAAACCTGTGCGCTGTCCCTGGCGGGTGAGGGCAACGTCGATGAAGTTACTCTCGCCGAGTTCCATGCCGAGCAACGCGCAGCGACCGCCGGTGGCGCTTCACCGCTGCAACTCATCGACGTGCGCGAATACTGGGAGCGCGTGCTCGGGATGATTGAACCCTCGGTACATGTACCGCTTGGGCTGTTGGGCACGGACGGGGCTGGCGCTGTGCTCGCGGCGCTTGATCCCAGTCGACCAACGGTGGTGTTTTGTGCTGGGGGCGTGCGCAGTATGAAGGCGCTTGTATCGCTGCGCTCGTTACATCGTTTTACCGCTCTTCGCAGCCTGCAGGGTGGCTACAAGGCCTGGCTTGCCTTAGCTTCGGCCAAGCAGGCTCCGCTTGCGTTAAGCTGACGTAGAGCCCGGTGCCGTATCATCGTCCGGGCCAAAGCAGTAACCCACGCCATGGACGGTGCGGAACGAGTCGAGGCTATGGCCGTTACGCTTAAATAGATCGCGGATCTTGACGATGTATTGGTCCAGTGAGCGGCTTTGTACGTCGGCGTGGATGCCCCAAACGGCGTGGATGAGTTCTTTGCGCGTAATCACGGAGCCGCGATGTTCATTAAGGAAAGCGAGAATCCCCAATTCTTTACGGCCAATGCCTTCCTTTTTCTCGCCGGCAAAGGTGATTTCAAGGCGTAGGGGGGACACTAGCGCGCCGCATAATTCAAAGGCGGTGTCACCCGTGCGGACGTTTTTGGTGAGATTGAGGTCTTGGTTCGACTCGGCACGGCGCAAAACGGCGCGGATGCGTGCTACCAATTCAGGGAAACTAAACGGCTTGGTGATGTAATCGTCGCCACCGAGTTCAAGGCCGCGGACCTTGTTTTCCTCCAACGTATTCCCGGTTAAAAATATGGTGGGAACGTGAATGTCTAGGGCGTGGAGTTCGGCTAGAAAGGCAAAGCCCGTCTGGTCGGGCAGGTTGACATCAAGTAACAACAGGTTGGCAAAGTTGTTTTTTAGAAAACGCTGGGCAAGTGAACACCGGTTGTACGCCTGGGTTTGCATGCCGGCCGCCTCCAAATGCACGCAGATCAGCTCGGAAAGGGCAGGCTCGTCTTCGATGACTAGTACAAGGGGCTTAGGTTCAGCTCGCATATAATGGGGGCATGGCGGTGCGACTAACTTAGCTAATTTTTACAATTAAACTACTTTGTCAAAAGAAACGTCCCTCGCGGAGGGCCGGAGTTGCGAATAAACTTGAACGCTCGGTTTGCGAAGTGTCCCTTCGCCGCGTGTCTGCAAACGCTCCCCTGCTCATGCTCGGGCTGCCCAAGGGCAGCCTTGAGGAATCCACCAAGAACCTGTTCGCCAAGGCGGGCTGGAAGATCACTACGAGTTCGCGCTCCTACAAGCCGTCGATTGACGACCCGGAGCTCGATGGACGTTTCGTGCGCGCCCAAGAGGTGAGCCGTTATGTCGAACATGGTTTTTTCGACTGTGGTCTGACCGGCTACGACTGGGTTCAGGAAAACAACTCCGACGTCATCGAGGTCTGCGACTTGGTTTACAGTCGTGCGTCCACGCTGAAATCCCGCTGGGTGCTGTGCGTGCCAGAGTCCTCGTCAATTTATAAGCCCGAGGATCTCGCCGGTAAGCGCGTGGCCACCGAGCTGATGAACACCACCAAGCGCTACTTTGCCGAAAAGGGCATCGCCGCCGAAATCGAGTTTTCCTGGGGAGCCACCGAAGTTAAGGTGCCTGACCTCGTCGATGCCATTGTGGATATTACCGAGACTGGTTCCTCGCTGCGCGCCAACAAGCTGCGCATCGTCGACACTCTACTTTACACCAACACCAAGCTCATCGCCAACAAGGCCAGCTGGGCAAATCCAGCTAAGCGCAAGAAGATCGAAACCATCGCCCTTCTTCTTAGTGGAGCCCTGGAAGCGGGCAGCAAGGTCGGCCTCAAACTGAACCTGCCCAAAGCCTCGCTCGACGCCCTTCTTAAAGCACTGCCTTCCTTGCGTAACCCGACGATCTCCCCACTCAGTTCGCCTGATTGGGTCGCCGTCGAGACGATCATCGATGAGAGCGTGGTGCGCGAAATCATCCCGCAACTCAAAGAGCTCGGGGCTGAAGGCATCGTCGAGTATCCGCTCAACAAGGTCGTTTACTAACGTTTCGGTTTCTCCGTCCTCCTCATGTCCAAGCCCAAGCTCGTCACGCTCGGTCTGCTGCAGCACGCCTGCGCAGCAGACCCGAAGGCCAACCTCAAGAAAACCCTCGCCCTCACTGAGAAGGCCGCCAAGCAAGGCGCCCAGATCATCTGCACGCAGGAGCTCTTCCGCTCGCAGTATTTCTGTCAGGCCGAGGACCATAAGTACTTTGAGTTAGCCGAGTCGATTCCCGGCCCCAGCACCGAGGCGTTTCAAAAAATCGCCAAGAAGCACGGGGTGGTGATCGTCGCCTCGCTGTTCGAAAAGCGCGCCAGCGGTCTCTATCACAACACCGCCGTCATCATCGATGCCGACGGCTCGTTGCTGGGGATTTACCGCAAGATGCACATTCCGGACGACCCGTTGTTTTACGAGAAGTTTTACTTCACGCCCGGCGACACCGGCTTCAAGGCTTGGGATACCAAGTTCGGCAAGATCGGCGTGCTCATCTGCTGGGATCAGTGGTATCCCGAGGGCGCCCGCCTCACGGCGATGCAGGGAGCGGAAATCCTGTTTTATCCGACCGCCATCGGCTGGCATCCGTCCGAGAAATCCGAATACGGCGTCAATCAGCATGGCGCCTGGGAGCTCATTCAGCGTTCGCACGCGGTGGCCAATGGCTGCTACGTTGCGGCGATCAATCGTATCGGTCTTGAGCAGCCCATCGGTGGCGACGGGCTGGAGTTCTGGGGCCAGAGTTTCGTGGCCGGCACCAGCGGGCAGATCCTCGCCAAGGCCAGCGTCGACAAGGAGGAAATTCTCCTCGTTCCCGTGGAGTTGGGCAAAGTCGACGTGACGCGCACCCATTGGCCTTTCCTGCGCGACCGGCGCATCGACGCCTACGGGGACCTCACCAAGCGTTTTATCGACTGATTCTAACTGGCAGGAGCCCTTGGTGGGCGTGATTTAAACCGCCCCCACCTCGGGTTTTTTCGCCCCTTACGGGCTCCAGCCTCCCGACCTATTTCATTGTGGCTAAATTAACGAAACAAACGCCCGCCGAACTCGGCTTCCGCATGCCCGCCGAGTGGGCTCCGCAAACGGCCATCTGGCTATCGTGGCCGCACAAGCGCGCATCCTGGCCCGGCCAGTTCCGCCCCATCCCGTATGTGTTTGCCGGGATCGTGGCCCAGATCAGCCGCTTCGAACAGGTGCGAATCAACATCGCCGCGCCGTTGCAGAAACGCGCCTGGTCGCTAATCACCAAGGCCGGTGCCGATCTCACCAAGGTCACCTTCTACGATCATCCCACCAACGATGCGTGGTGCCGCGATCACGGGCCGATTTTTGTTAAAAACCCGCTCACGGGCGAAGTGGCCGTGACCGACTGGGTTCACACCGCCTGGGGTGGCAAATACCCGCCCTACGACCTCGATAACACCATCCCGCCGCTCGTCGCCAAAAAGCTAAAGCTGCGCCGGTTTGAAAACGGCATGGTGCTCGAGGGCGGTTCCCTTGACGTCAATGGCGAGGGCCTGCTCCTCACCAGCGAGCAATGCCTGCTCAACAAAAACCGTAACCCGCATCTCTCCCGTGAGCAGATCGAGCAAAATCTGAAGGATTACCTCGGGGTGACGCAGGTGCTCTGGGTCGGCGACGGCATCATCGGTGACGACACCGACGGCCACATCGACGACATCACGCGCTTCTACAAAACCGACGGTTTCATCACCGTGGTCGAGTCGAACAAACGCGACGCCAATCACAAAATTTTGGCCGAAAACCTGGAGCGGCTAAAAGCCTTCCGAACCCCCAAGGGTAAAAAATTCGACATCGTCGAGTTGCCCATGCCCAAGCCGTTCGCCTTCCAAGGCCAGCCGGTGCCGGCCAGCTACGCGAATTTCCTCATCATTAATGGCGCGGTGCTCGTGCCCAACTTCCGCCAAAAGAAACGTGACGCCGAGGCCAATGCCATCATCGCGTCCTGCTTCCCTGGTCGTGAGATCATTCCAATTGATTGCTACGATTTGATCTGGGGCCTGGGTACCTTGCATTGCATTTCCCAGCAGCAGCCCGCCTAAAGTCCGTCTTTTTTTCAATGAAATCGACCGTCCGTTTCTTACTTGCCGCTGTTTGTCTGGCCCTCGGCGGCTGCGAATCCACGCGCCATGAAGTGGCCGCCAGCGTGAAGGAAAAGTTCACCGGACCGACCTATGTTCGGCGGGTTTATGCCGCCGACCTTCGTTCGGTGTTCGACGTTGCCCGTGCAAACGCCGAGCGGCTTGGGTTCCGGATTACCCGGGCCGGGGCCGCTCAAGGTGTACTCGACGGGGTGAGTCGGTTGACGAGCGATGATCGGCTCCGCGGGAGTCGCCAGCAGACGATCAAGGTTCGCCTTGTTGCTACTGCGGAGGGCGGCACGGAGCTCGCGGTTTTGTTCACCGAAATCATCGAGGATGATTTCGACAAAGGGGCAGGGCAGGGAATCGAGACCTCGTTGCGCGACCACCCGCTGTACGCGAGTTTCTTTGCCGGGTTCAGTGCGCTTCCAGTTCGGTAAAACGGCAGTGGGGACGGAGCGGGCGAGAGCCTCCTCCGCCCCTTTTTTTCGGCTTACCCCTTGGTCTGTGTCTTAATTTCCACTACGTCGTGAGGTGCGGCTTCTTTCTGGCCGGCCGGTGACACGCGGATGTAGCGGGCCTTTGAGCGCAGGGTGGCGAGATCCTTGGCCCCCAGGTAACCCATGCCGCTTTGCACGCCGCCGACCAAGGTGGCGAGCACCTCGTCAGCCGAACCGGAGACTTCCTTAAGCGCCTCGATGCCCTCGGCGGTGAGTTTGCGGGAGGTGTCGGTTTTGTCGTGGCCGTAACGCGCCGCGCTGCCGGCCTTCATCGCGCTGATCGAACCCATGCCGCGGTACTGTTTAAAGAGCTTGCCGTTGATCTCCATGATTTCGCCCGGCGCCTCGCGGCAACCCGCCAACAGTCCGCCCAAGATTACCGCATCGGCGATCGTGAGAGCTTTGACGATGTCTCCCGACTTGGTGATGCCGCCGTCGGCGATGATTTTAACGCCACGGGCTTTGGCTCCTTGGGCGGCCACGTAGAGCGCCGTCAGCTGCGGAATACCCACGCCGGCGACGACGCGGGTGGTGCAGATAGAACCGGGCCCCTGGCCGACTTTGATCGCGCTGGCGCCGCATGAAGCGAGGTAATCGACGCCGGAGGCGCTGGTCACGTTGCCCGCGATGATCGTCAGGTGCGGGAAGGCTTCGCGCACCAGTTTAACGATGTCGCCTACTCCGGCGGTGTGACCGTGGGCAGTGGAAACCGCCACCGCGTCGATGTGCTCGTCCACCAATTGGCCGACGTGGGTGATGATTTTGTCGCGATCGAGCGAGCCGTCCGGCAGGCGCACCGGGGCGATTGCAGCCCCGACTACGAGGCGAAAATCATTGTCGCGGGACGGCTTCCGGCGCGATTTCGATTCAGAGAGGATGCGGTCGATATCCGAGAACGTGACCAAGCCCCGGAGCCGATCGTTGTCATCCACCACGAGCATTTTGTGGATGCCCATGTGCTCGCTGAAGAAGGCGTCGGCCGCCTTGATCGGGTCGGGCTGGAGGGCTTTTTCGTGGATGGTGAGGATGTCGCGGCGGGGAGTCATCGCCTCAGCCACCGATTTGGTTTTGTAGCGGTCGCGCACGGTGCTGCCGGAGAGCAGGCCGACGAGTTTACCGGCCTCATCGACGACAGGGAAGGTGCGGAAATCGAATTTGCGGTTCTCGACGAGGGCGAGCACGTCGCCGACCAACTGGTGCGGCGAGACGGTAATCGGGTCTTGAATGAGCCCGTGAATGTGGCGTTTGACGCGGGCGACTTCCTTCACCTGGTCGCGCGCGGGCATGTTGTAATGGATCAAACCAAGGCCGCCGTTAAGCGCCATAGAGATGGCCATGCGTGCCTCGGTGACGGTGTCCATGTCGGACGAGATAACCGGAATGGAAAGCCGGAGGGCGTCGGACAGGGCGGTCGAAGTGTCGGCGTCCTTGGGCAGAATCTCCGAGTAAAGCGTTGCCAGTGAGACGTCGTCGAAGGTGAGTGCGACGGGCAGATTGGCCCGAAAGAAGATGTCGGCGGGCTGATAAAATTCGGCGTCGAACGCGTGAGCTAGGGACGTGGCAACCATTGTCATAAGTTGCCGAGAAGGGAGTAGGCCCCGCCCGCCAAAGCGCAAAGTTTTTTTGGCACTATGCGAGGTGTCGGTGAAATCAGGCGGCGCATGGCGGCTTGATTGCGGCGCAACCGCTGGGGAATAAAACGACGCTGGAGGCTTTTCTTTGTTCAGCTGCAGCTCTTAATCACGAAAATTTCAGCCGTGTTCCATTAACTCACGCCATGCGCCTGCGCCTCTCTTTTCGCACCTATGCTTTGCCGTTTCGCACGCCGTTGCGAACGGCGCATGGCTTTTGGGCGGTGCGCGAAGGTCTGATCGTGCGCCTCATCACCGAGTCGGGACAAACCGGTCTGGGGGAGGCCGCGCCGATTCCCTGGTTTGGCACCGAGTCGCTCGACGAGATCACCGCATCACTCGCAGCCCTCGGTGAATGGGTCACGCCGGAGCAACTCGCCGCCGTTCCGGTGCGGTTGGGCTGCCTGCGCTTTGCGCTGGCGGAAGCGTTGGCGCGGGTGGCGGGGGCGCGCGATCTGCAGGAGCAATCAGGCAACACGGGCGGGACGCCCGTGCCACTCCCGTCGCCCTCCGCCCCCTATTTGCCGGTCGCCGCCTTGCTCCCGGCCGGACGCGCGGCCCTGGCGGCGATTTTACCCAAAGCGGAACTCGGTTTTCGTACGTTTAAGTGGAAGGTCGGCGTCGCTGATCCCGCCGACGAACTCGCGCTGCTCGACGACGTGATCGCCGCCTTGCCCGACGGCGCGAAACTCCGCCTCGACGCCAATGGGGCGTGGGAGGCAAAGGTCGCCGCTCGCTGGTTAAACCGTGCCGCCGACTGCCCCATCGAATTTATCGAGCAGCCGTGTTTCGCTCCGTCTAAATACGGCGTGACGGAGGTGCGGCGCATGGAAGACGTGCTGCGAGGCTTGGCGGCGGATTACCCGACCCCGATTGCGCTGGATGAATCGCTGGTGGGGGCGAGCGACATTGAGCGCTGGTTGGCGGCCGATTGGCGGGGCGTGTGGGTGATCAAACCCGCGCTGCTGGGCGATGCGGAAGTCATGCTGGCGCGTCTCGCTGCGGCGCGCGCCGATGTGGTGTTTTCCACGGCGCTGGAGACGGCGGTGGGCGCGCAAGCCATCCTGCGGCGTGCGTTCGCTTGGCCCGTGGAAAAGCCGCGTGCGCTCGGTTGCGGGGTCTGGCCGCTGTTTGCCGATAACGCGTTTAACGGTCCGTTTTCCGCGCCGTTTTTCCGCGCCGAAGATGTGGCGAGACTCGACCCGGAGGCCGTGTGGAACGCGCTGAATTGATCCGCTTGCTCGGTGCGATCCCGCCGCCGTTTACCGAGGGATCGGCGGCGATGGGCGTGGTGGTTGCGGAGCGTGAACCAGCTCGGTTTATCGCGCGCTTTGCCGAGGCGGTGGCCGCACGCGGGTCGGTGTTTTTGGCCGACCCAAATTGGGGCGAAGTCGAACGCGCGCAGTTTCAGGCGATCATTGCGCAGACGCCGTTGCCTGAGTCGACGGAGGCGGGGTTGCAGGCGGCGGGTGGCCAACTGGCGCAGTTGGACCGCGGCTGGTTATGCATTCCCACGGGCGGTTCGTCGGGAAACCTGCGTCTCGCCCGTCACGACTCGGTTACGTTGGCGGCGGCTGTGCGCGGTTTTTGCACATATTTTGGCGTCACTCAAGTGAACGCCGTTGGGTTGCTTCCGCTTCATCACGTGAGCGGGCTGATGGCGTGGATGCGCACCGTGATGACCGGGGGAACTTATCTGCCGTGGAGTTGGAAAGCGGTGGAGGCGGGCGAGCGTCCGGTGCTGCCGTTGGGGAAGGGCGATTGGTTTCTGTCGCTGGTGCCGACGCAGTTGCAGCGCCTGTTGGGCAACGCTGAAGCAGAGGCATGGTTGCGCGGTTTTAGGGCGGTGTTTGTGGGCGGCGGGCCGGCCTGGCCGGAGTTGATCGAAGCAGGTGCGCGCGCGCGGTTGCCCCTGGCGTTTGCCTACGGGATGACGGAAACCGCCGCGATGATCACTGCGCTGCGACCGGAGGAATTATTGGCAGGCGGACGCGGTTGCGGCACGGTGTTGCCTCATGCGCGGCTGGCGTTGGCCGCTGACGAGGACGGGCGGATCGTGCTCGGCGGGGCGTCGTTGTTTCGTGGGTACTGGCCGGAAACACGCACAGGCGAGTCATGGGCGACGGAGGATTTGGGGAGATTCGACAGCCAGGGCAGCCTGCGGGTGCTCGGGCGGCGCGATGCGCTGATTATCAGCGGTGGCGAGAAAGTGGATCCGGCGGAGGTGGAGGCGGCCCTGCGGCAGGACAACTTTTTTTCGGATGTGATGGTGGTCGGCGTGGCCGATGCAGTTTGGGGTGAGGTGGTGGTGGCTTGTTATCCGGCGTGCGATGGCGCGTTGGCTGCGGAGCCTGAGTTGGGGCAACTCGCCGCGTACAAGCGCCCCAAGCGTTACGTCGCCGTACCCGACTGGCCGCGTAACGCGCAGGGCAAGGTCAACCGTGCTGCGTTGCGCGCGCGGGTGGATGCAGCCGGCAAAACAGGGGCCAAGCAGCCCCGGTTTTGAGCGCCCTGTTGCGACTACCGCAGCCGCACCGTGTGGTGCTGTTCTGAAGTGATGCCGAGGTCGAGGTGCAGCGCGTTGGCCGGGATCCAGCCGGCGATTTTTTCCGGCCACTCCACCGCCAAACACCACGGGCTCACCAAAAAATCCTCCAGCATCAAGGCGTCGATTTGCCGGTCGTTTTCGAGGCGGTAGGCGTCCATGTGCACCAGCGTGCGCGACTCGCCTCGGTAGAGCGTAAAAATGTTAAACGTCGGGCTCGTCACCGGTGCGGTCACTCCTAGGCCACGGGCGAGGCCTTGAACAAAAGTGGTTTTGCCCACGCCGAGATCGCCGTGCAGCGCCAAGGTGGTGTCGGGCGGCAGTGCCGCAGCTAACTCCAGCGCCAGCGCGTGGCTTTCGTCGGCGGAGGTGGTCACAACGCCTGCGCGCAGTTTAGCGAAGATGTTCATAGCCTTTAAAGTTTTCGAGCGGCAGCGCGCCCGCTTCGAGGGTTCGAGTGAAACGGCCGATGCAGGTGAGTCGCGTGCGGAATTTTTTGCGCCACGCCGTTTCGAGTGCGGCGCGATCGGCGCGGGCCGCGACGGTGAAGAGCAGTTCAAAGTCCTCGCCGTCGCTCAGTGCGTGGTCCAAGGCCGAGCGGCCGTCGCGTCGCGCGAGGGTTCGAGCTGCAGCGCTGATAGGAATGGCGGGGGGGCACAACGAGGGTACCGCAGCCGTTGGCGTGAGCGCAGGCAGGTCTTTGGCCAACCCGTCGCTCACATCCATGAGCGAGCGGACTTCGCGGCGTCCGGCCAGCCAAGCGCCTTCGGCTAGGCGGGGCGTAAACCGGTGATGGTGGCCGAGGATGCTGCCGCCGAGCGTGCCGGTAACGAAAATCCAGTCACCTGTTTTCGCGCCTTTTCTGGTGAGGACACGCGGGCCATTGACCTCGCCGATCAGCGTGAGGGTGGCGGCGAGTCCGCCTTTTTGCCGGGTAATGTCGCCGCCAACGATGCTCACCGCGTAGGTGCGGGCGGTGGCGGCGAGCCCGCGGTAAAATTGCTCCAGCCAGCGCGTACTCACGGTTTCATCGAGGGCGAGGGCGATGACGGCGGCGCGGGGGCGGCCACCCATGGCGGCGATGTCGCTCAGGTTGCGTTTGAGTAATTTGGCGGCGACGGCGCGCGGCGGAATGGAGTCATCAAAATGTTCGCCGTAAACCACCGGGTCGACTGTCACCAATTGGCGGTGACGCGAGGCCGGTAGCACCGCGCAGTCGTCACCGATCCCAAAGGGCTCAGGCGGCGAGGCGGTTCCCAGCCAGCGACGAATCGCCGCGATCAACCCGAGTTCGCCGAGCGAGCGGACGGATTCGGCGGGGGTGGCGGTGAAGGGCTGCATTGCGGTGAGCGAAGGGCGGACGGAGCTGTTATGCGGACGGCTGGGATCAAAGCCCGAGCGAGGTGCGGTAGAGGCGCGGGACGCGTTTGGTCACCGAGGTGAGTGTTTCCCAGGGTATCGTGTCCGCCCAACGGCTGAACTCGGTCAGGCCGATCTGCTCGTCCTGCTGGCGACCCACAAGAACGACCGGGTCGCCGGTTTCGACACCGGGGACATCGGTCACGTCGACGATGGTCTGGTCCATGGTGACGCGGCCGAGAATCGGGCAGCGTTTTCCGCGAATGAGCACGTGGCCCCGATTGCTCGCGGCGCGGGCGACGCCGTCGCCATAGCCAGCGGCGAGGATCGCGACTGTGGAATCCCGTTTGAGTGAGCACGTGCGCCCGTAGCTGACGGCGGTGCCGGCCGGGAGTTGTTTCACCAAGGCGATGCGAGTGTGGAAACTGAATACGGGCTCGGCTTGAACTTGCGCGAGCAGCGAGTCGGCGTGGGGCATGATGCCGAATTGGAGCAGTCCCACGCGCACGGCGTTGAAGGGCCCGGCGACTTCAATTGTTTCCAGTCCGGCACTGTTGTCGGCGTGGATCAGCAGCGCTCCGAGATCGATGCCGGGGCATGCTTGGAGCGCGTTAAGGAAGCGGCGGCGCTGTTCGGCGGTGAAGACCGCGTCATCGTCGGAACTAGAAAAATGAGTGAAAACCCCCGCCAAACGCAGGTGCGTGGCTTCACGGATTTTTAGATACAGCGCCGGGGCTTTTTCGTACCACACGCCGAGGCGGCCCATGCCGGTGTCGATTTTAAGGTGGACGGTTAAGGAGCGTCCGGCGGCGCGGGCTGCGTTGTCGAGCCGGGTGACTTCGGCCTCCGACGAAATGGTAACGGCGACATCGTAATCGAGCACGTGGCGGTCTTCTTCAGGTAGCAGTGGGCTGAGCAGAAGCACGGGCCAGCCGGGGCCGATTTCGCGCAGGGCGGCGGCTTCAGCCAAGTTGGCCACGGCAAACAGGTCGGCGCCTGCGTGCATGAGTCGGGCGGCGGTTTGCGGCAGGCCGTGGCCGTAGGCGTCGGCCTTGATCACCGCCACATAACGCATGTGGTCGGGCAGGGAGGCGCGGATCAGGCGCAGGTTGCGCTCCAGCACGGCGAGATCGATCTCGGCCCAGCAACGCAGCGGTAAACGGGAAGCAGTGGACATGTTAAATTGAAGCCGGGCGTGGCGCCGGGGCTTGGTGGATTTGCGGAGTCCACGTTACGTAGCTCGGTTCCTCGTGCGAAAACGCATCGGGCTCGGTCACAGCGCGAAACAGGTCCTCGTTCGGCAGGTTTTTCAACAATGCGGCCACGTCGTAGCGGGTTGTTCCTAGCCCGGCCGGCAGCGGCGTCCAGTGGCGGAAAAACTCCGGCATGACGCATTCGCCCGCCAACTCGGCCGATGGCACGCGGCGCAGCGCTTGGCCAAGTTGGGCAACGTGCCAGGTGTCGCGGCGGGCGTCGGCGATCACGCTGAGCTCGGGGCGGCCAAGCGAACGGGCCACCAAGTCGAGACTCTGGTAGGTGTAGGTGGCGGCGCTGGGGTTGATCACGCGCCAGGTGCGCAGCGCCACGGCGGCGGTGCGGATGCCCAGGACCGATCCCGGGCCTTCGCAAAAAACAAACGCATCGACTTCGGCGATACGCCGGCCGGCCTGGTTGAGCAGCGCCTCGACACAGGCGAAGATGCCGGTGCCGGCCTCGGTGTCGCTGTGTTGCCAAACGGGTGCGGCGGCGCCCGGAGTCCAGAGCCCGGCCTGAACGCGCGCCGAGGCGGAATCGATCAGGAGCAGGGTGGGGTGTGCGGCGAGCAGTTGGCGGAGGCTGGGCATGAGCGTGGCATCAAGCTGGCCCTGGGCGCGGCTTTCAAGCGCGGAGAATCAGGCATTGACCGCGACGAAGGGCGCCGCGTATTTTGGCCAATTCTACCAACAAAACCCTCCGACTTTTTCCTACTGTGAACATCGAAATCAAAGACGTCTCCGAAACCCGTAAAAGCCTAGTCGTTACCCTCGACCAAGCTGAAGTCGCTGCCGAACACAAAGCCGTGGTCGGAGAGATTTCCAAGCAGGCCCGTCTGCCCGGCTTCCGTCCCGGCAAGGCTCCTGCCGCTATGATCATCAAGCGCTACAGCAAGGAGATCAGCGAAGAGTTCAAACAGAAGGTCATGTCCAAGGCCTACCGTGGCGGCCTCGAGCAGTCCAAGCTCGAAGCACTCAACATCACCGATGTTCAGGAGGGCACCATCGCCGTCGATCAACCGGCCACCATCACCATCACGCTCGACGTGCGCCCCACCTTCACGCTGCCCGACTACTCCAATCTCTCCACCGAGATCCAGTCCGTCGAGTCCACCGATGCCGAGGTCGAGAAGGTCATCGAGGGCATGCGCTCCGAGCGTGCCGACTTCAAGGTCGCCGAGCGCGCCGCCGCCAAGGCCGACTACGTGAAACTCGCCTACGAAGGCACCATTGATGGCCAATCCATTCTCGAAATCGTCGCCGATAAGCAGATCTACGCCAAAGTTCCCCAGACGTGGGAAGAGGTTGAAGGCGAAAACGAAGGGCTGATCCCCGGTTTGGGCAAGCAGCTCGCCGGCCTGTCCAAGGGCAACAAGAAGGACATCACCATTTCGTTCCCCGCCGAGTTCGCCGCAGTGCCGGCCTTGGCTGGTAAAACCGCTGTCTACGCCGTCGAGATCCTCGAAATCCGCGAGCGCGTTCTGCCTCCCATGGACGAGGCTTTCTTCAAAGCCAACCAGTCCGACAACCTCGACAGCCTCAAGGTTAACGTCCGCAACAATCTGAAGGGCCGCAAGGAGTACGAGAACCGCCAGGCCCAGCGCCGTCAGGTTTCCGAGGCGCTTAACGCCAAGGTCGAGTTCGCCATCCCCGAGAGCCTGGTCGAGTCCGAGACCCAGTCCGTGCTACGCCAGTTCATCGAGGAAAACATGCGCCGCGGCGTCCCCGCCGAGCAGTTCGAGAAGGATAAGGCCGCCCTCCACCAGAGCGCCAGCGTTGCCGCCCGCACCCGCGTCAAGACCCAGCTGCTCCTCGCCAAGATCGCCGAGCAGGAAAAGATCACCGTCAACGAGCGCGACATCGACACCTTCATCTACCGCGAGTCGATGATGACCCAGCAGAAGCCCGAGAAGCTGGTCAAAGAGCTGACCAAGGACCGCGAGAAGCTGCGCTCCATCCAGCAGTCGATCATTTTCGACAAGGCCCTTGATTTGCTGGTGTCCAAGGCTACCGTGACGACCGCCCCTGCGAAGGCGTGATCAGTTCACCGTAAACCAAGGAAAAACCCGTGAGTTACTACGTCCCTACCATTCTGGAGAACACCGGCCGCGGCGAGCGGCAATGGGATGTTTTCAGCCGTCTGCTCAAAGATCGCATCATTTTCATCGGTTCGCCGATCGATGACATGGTCGCCAATGTGGTGATCGCGCAGATGCTTTTTCTGCAGATGGAAGATTCCAAGAAAGACATCCATTTCTACATCAACTCCCCGGGTGGCGTCGTCACCGGTGGCATGGCCATCTACGACACGATGAACTTCCTGCAGTGTGACATCGTCACCTATTGCATCGGCCAGGCGGCCAGCATGGCGACGGTGTTGCTCACGGCCGGCACCCCCGGCAAGCGTTACGCGTTGCCCAACAGCCGCGTGATGATCCACCAGCCCAGCGGTGGCGCCGGTGGCCAGACCGCCGACATCATGATCGCCTCCAAGGAAATCCTGCGTTGGCGCCAGACGCTCAACGGAGTTATTGCCAAACACACCGGCAAAACCGCCGAGCAGGTTGAGAAGGATTCCGATCGCGATTACTACCTGAGCGCCTACGAGGCCAAGGCTTACGGCCTGGTTGACCACGTGGTCGAGTCGACGCGCGAAGTGAAGCTGTCGGTGCCGGTTCCCGGCGCCGCCTGATTCGGACTAGCGCAAAACACCCTCCAAAACGGCGACCTTCGGGTCGCCGTTTTTTTTGAGCTTTTGCGTACTCGACAGGCACCCGGTGAAACGCAGAGTAAAACCATGGCCAAACCGTCTCGCGTGACCCTCTGTTCGTTCTGCGGCAAATCACAGGCAGAGGTGCGGAAAATCATCGCCGGTCCCGGGGTGCAGATCTGCGATGCGTGCGTCAACGTGTGCAAGACGATCGTTGATCGTGAGCTGAATCAGCACGCCGCTCCCGCCGCCGTTAAACCCGCTTTCCGGCTCATAAAGCCCGCCGCGGTTAAGGCGGCCCTCGATGACTTTGTGATCGGCCAGGATCACGCCAAGAAGGTCTTGGCGGTTGCCGTCTACAACCACTACAAGCGCCTCATGTTTGGCGCCGGACACTCGCCTGTTCACAGCGATGAGTTCTCCTCCGAGTTCACCGACGTGGAGGTTGAAAAGAGCAACATCTTGCTCACCGGCCCGACCGGCTCCGGCAAGACGCTCCTCGCCCGCACGCTCGCCAAGATTCTCGATGTTCCTTTTGCCATTTCCGACGCCACCACGCTCACCGAGGCCGGCTACGTGGGCGAAGATGTTGAGAACGTCGTTTTGCGTCTGCTTCAGGCCGCCAACTTTGATGTGAAACGCGCGGAGTGCGGCATCATCTACATCGACGAAATCGATAAAATCGGCCGTAAAACCGAGAACGTTTCTATCACGCGCGACGTCTCCGGCGAGGGTGTTCAGCAGGCTTTGCTCAAGGTTCTGGAGGGCTCGGTGTGCAACGTGCCGCCCCAAGGCGGTCGCAAGCATCCAAATCAGGAATACGTGCAGATCAACACCGCCAATATCCTCTTTATTTGCGGCGGGGCGTTCGTCGGCCTGGAGGGCATTATCAGTAAGCGTCTGGGGCAGCGCGGGCTCGGCTTTGGTTCCATTCAGTCGCAGCAGGATAATGGCGACGCCATGAGCGCCGAAAACATCATGAAGTCGATCGAGCCGGGCGACCTGGTGCGCTTTGGCATGATCCCGGAATTCATCGGTCGTTTACCGGTCGTCACGGTTTTGGAGCCGCTGCAGGTGGCCGACCTCGAAAAGGTGCTCGTGCGCACCAAGAACGCCATGGTGAAGCAGTATTCCAAGCTCTTCGCTATGGACGGTGTGAAACTCAAGTTCACCCCCGATGCGATCAAGGCCATCGCGGTTAAGGCGGTCGAGTTGAAGACCGGCGCGCGGGCGCTGCGTTCGATCATGGAAAATCTCATGTTGGAGGTGATGTACGAGCTCCCCAGTCGCGACGACGTGATCGAGGTGGTGATCGACTGCTCCGTGGTGGCCGGCAAACGCCGGCCTATCCTGCGCAAATCAGGTAAAGGCGAGAGCACTCTGGACGCCGCCTGATCGCTGCGGTTAGCGCTGCTTGGCGTTGGCTGCGGTGAGTTTGGGTAACGCGCGATTCCCTGGGTGCGGACTTGCTGAAAGGGCGTGCGTCGGTGACGCTCGGGCAAAACTTGAAACGTATGCCTGATTCTCTCCCCGAACCCACCTTACGCCGCGTACTCGCACTCTCCTTGATGGACGGCTGGTGCATGACGTTGTTCTCGGGTTTTTGCACGTCCCTGTCGCTGTGGCTTGGGCAGTGGCCTGGGGCCGCAGTTGGGGCTATTGTTATGTCCTGCGGCATCACGACGCTGTGCAGCAGGAAGCGCCTGATAAGCGGCGATGCGAGCGGCATGGTTTGGCTGCTGCGGGCGCAACTCGCCGTGCTGGCGATTGTTTTTCTCTATGTGATGGAAAACCTGCGTGCCTACGACGCGGCCGCGTTGATGGCGCGTCTTACGCCGGAGATGCGTGGCATGCTGGAGCAATACGGGGTTTTACCCACGGATTTGGAGCCGCTTTTGAAACCGATGTATTTCGCCGTCTACCTGCTCATGATGGGCGGCACCCTGTTGTTTCAGGGCGGGCTTGCCCTGTTTTACAAGACCCGCCGGGGCCAGGTTGCGGCCGAGTTGGCCGCCCGTGTGGCAGCTGCGCAGGCCGACGTGCACGTGCGCACCTCGGCCTGAACGCGGCACCGGCTTACGGCAGCCAGGGGAACTTGCGCGCGTCGGGTTTGCGCTTCTCACGTTGGGCGCCGTGGAATTCCTTGGCCTCCTCGCTCATGTAATAGAGTAGGGTGGCGTTACCGGCGAGTTCCTGCAGACCGCTTTGGCCATCCACATCGGCGTTAAAGGCGCTCTTGAGGCAGCGAATCGCCAGGGGGCTGTGCCCCATGATTTCGCGGGCCCACTGCACGCCCTCGGCTTCGAGTTGGGCCAGCGGAACGACGGTGTTAACCAGTCCCATGTCGAGGGCCTGCTGCGCGTTATATTGGCGGCACAGGTACCAGATTTCGCGGGCCTTTTTCTGGCCGACGATGCGCGCCAGATAACTGGAGCCAAAGCCGCCGTCGAAGCTGCCCATCTTGGGCCCCACTTGGCCGCAAATGGCATTGTCGGCCGCGATCGACAGATCGCAAACCAGGTGCAACACGTGGCCGCCGCCGATGGCGTACCCGGCGATCAGCGCGATGACCACCTTAGGCATGGAGCGGATGAGCTTTTGCACATCCAGGATGTTGAGGCGCGGCACGCCGTCGCCGCCCACGTAGCCGGCGTGACCGCGCACGCTTTGGTCGCCGCCGGAGCAAAACGCGTACTTGCCGTCGCTGTGCGGACCGGCTCCGGTGAGCAGCACCACGCCCACCGACAGGTCCTCGCGGGCGTCAATCAGCGCGTCGTGCAACTCCATGGCCGTCTCGGGCCGGAAGGCGTTGCGCTTCTCGGGGCGGTTAATGGTGATTTTGGCGATACCCTCGGCCTTGTGGTAGAGGATGTCGGTGTAGGTCTTGGCGACTTTCCAATCAGGGAGACTCATGAAGCCAGCACCATGCAGGCCGTCGGGTGCGCGTCAATCGGGCGCGTACGAGATGCGGATTTTAGGGACAACGAATGGGCTGGTGCGGGACAATTTTTTGTGTGAACTAGACCGTTCCTAATATGCATAATCACCAAGCGTCGGTGTCAAAAGCTGCACAAGCCAGTCTCTGTTTGGGGGCGTTGGGGGTGGTTTTTGGCGACATCGGCACGAGTCCGCTTTACGCGATGCGCGAGTGTTTGGTGCACCTGCCGCCAACCATGGCGCGCGCCGACGGGGTGCTCGGGGTCTTGTCGCTGATGTTTTGGGCGCTCACTTTTATTGTCAGTTTTAAGTACCTGCATTACGTCACCAAGGCGGACAACCGCGGTGAAGGTGGTATCTTTGCCTTGCTCGCCCTTGGCCATGCTCGCGGCGATGCTCCGACCATTTATGGCGATCGGCGCGGGTTAGGCTGGGGAACGGTGCTGATTTTGCTGGGAGCAGCCTTGCTGTACGGCGACGGGGTAATTACGCCCGCTATTTCGGTACTTGGTGCAGCCGAGGGGTTAAAAAACTTTGTTCCAGATCTGACGCAGCACTCCATTGTGATTATTTCGGTGGTCATTCTCGCACTGCTGTTCGTGAGTCAGAGTAAGGGCACCAAGCTCATTGGGAGCATTTTCGGGCCGGTGATGTTGGCGTGGTTTCTCGCTCTCGGGGCGCTTGGCACGTGGCATCTGGCGCAAGACCCGACGGTTCTCAGGGCGATCAACCCGCTTTATGGTTATCGCCTGCTGGCCAACAATCCGGGCTTTGCCGCGGCCATACTCGGCGCGATCGTTTTGACGGTCACCGGGGCCGAGGCGCTTTATGCCGACATGGGCCACTTCGGCCGGCGTTACATCGCAATTGCTTGGTATGGAATGGCCTGCCCGGCTTTGTTGCTCAACTATTTCGGTCAAGGCGCCTGGGCCATCAGCCATCCGCTCAGCACCGAGAATCCGTTTTTTCAGTTGGCCCCCGCCGGCCCGATTCAGTTCGTGCTCGTGATCCTATCGATTTTCGCGGCCATCATCGCCAGCCAGGCCTTGATCTCAGGCACGTTCTCTTTGACCCGCCAAGCCATCCAATTGGGCTACTTTCCGCGTCTTAAGATCCTGCACACCAATGCCGAACACGAGGGGCAAATCTACATCCCGTTGATCAACTGGGCGCTGGCGCTCGGCTCGATCTGGATTGTTTTTGAGTTTAAGTCCTCCGAGGCCCTGGCTGCCGCCTACGGCATCGCGGTCACTGGCACGATGGCCGTGACCACCTTTGCTTTTTATCGGGCGAGCCGGGTGCGCTGGAAGTGGTCACGCGGAAAAGCCCTGGGGCTGTGCGGGCTCTTCATTGTGGTGGATCTGACTTTGTTGGGGGCCAACGCCCATAAATTCGAGGACGGCGGCTGGCTGCCGGTGGGCATGGCCCTCGCCGTGCTCGCTGTCATGCACACGTGGAAAAGCGGGCGTAACGAGATACAGGAAAAGGTCTATGGTGGCGCCATCAACGAGCTGGAATTGTCGCAAGTTGCGAAAAGTAAAAACATCGTGCGCGTGCCCGGCAGCGCGGTGTTTATGGTGGCCACTTCCAAAGGCACACCGTTGGCCTTGCTGCACCACCTCAAGGCCAACAAATGCCTTCAGCAAACCGTTGTGCTGCTGACCATTGTGACCGAAGAGGTGCCCAACGTGAATGACGAGGAGCGCATGACACTCGAGTGTTTGGGCGAGGGGATTTGGCGCGCCGTAGGTCGCTACGGCTACATGGAGTCGCCCTCGGTCAACAAGCTGGTGGATCGCATCCGGGGCCAAGGCGTGCCGGTCACCGCGCACGGCACCACCTATTATTTCAACCGCGAAATGATCATCACCGGTGGTAACGCCAAGATGTTCGAGTGGCAGAAATCGCTCTACGCCTTCCTCAGTCGCAACGCCCGCCCGATCAAGGATTATTACCAAATCCTGCCCACGCAGATCATCGAGATCGGCCTGCCCGTGCAGCTTTGAGCCGGTGTTTCGGCTATCAAGCCCGGCTTGATGGCCGAAACACGGCGCCTGCATGTCGGCGCGGGGGAGGGACGACCTCTGTGTCGTCCGATAATCACCGGCCCGCTTGGGGTGTTCGTCTAGGGTGTTTCCCTTAGGCGTTTTGCTAATATCTAGTTTTCAGTGGATTAGAGACTTCATCAAAAAAAGGTAAAAGCCGAAACCGGCTTAAGTATCCGCTGAATGCGCCGATGGGTACACTCAACCCCAAGCACCATCATTATGACTTTGAGTGAAACTTCCCATCCACACGGCAACGTGAAGCGGCTGACCAATGACCAGCAGTGCCTGTTGACCATTACTGATTCACTGAATGCTTCGGGGCAAATCCTCGGGTTGCTCAACTTGGCGATCAGTAACCCGCGCACCACGATCCCCGAAATCGCCACGATTCTGCGGCGCGACGTGATGCTCTCGGCGCGGATCATTCGCATCTCCAATTCAGCGTTTTTTGTGCGCACCTCGAATATCTGTAAAACCATCGAGGATGCGTTGCAGCGTGTCGGCATGCGCGAGATTGCCCGCCTCATCGCCACGGCTACCATGCAGGGCATGGCTCCGCCTCGGCTGCGCGCCTACGGCATCTCCGGCGACCAGTACAATAAAAGCGTCCTGTTTACCGCCTCCGCCAGCCAACTCATTGCAGCGGAGGTTAAAATGGATCCCAACGTGGCTTACCTCGCCGGCCTGATGCGCCCGCTCGGTATTCTGGTGCTCAATAAATGGGCAGAACAGCAGTTTTCTCACGTCGATAAACTGGAGTGGGGTGGCGCCGAGTCACTCCTGCAGTGGGAGCATAACACTTTTGGGCTTAACCACATCGAGGTCTCCAGTTTCATCACGCGCAAGTGGGGCTTCCCCGCCTCGGTCAGCGACAGCATCGAGAAATCCACCGACCAACTCGCCTGTGTTAACGAGTCGCCGATGTCCCTGATTTTGCAAACGGCGGAGACTTTGGCCGAAAGCAACCGGGCGACTTTCCACGCCCTGCAAAGTGGCTCTATGCTACGCAAGGACCGGCTCGACGCCCTCGGGATTAAATCCGTGCAACTGGTCGAAATCAGCCGCGGTGCCCTCAACCAATCCCGTAACTTTTCCAATTAACTGATCCCATGACCCATTTCACCCAGGTTGACATCAACTGGCTGAAGGCCGCTTCCGCCCGCCTTCCTTCCTCCTCCAAGCTTATTGATACGCTTTACCGCGCCATCCAACAGCCCGATGTCGATATCGACCACGTTGTCCGCCTAGTTTCGATGGACGTCGCCATCACGGGCCGCCTGTTGCGCATGGCCAACAGCGCTTGTTACACGCGCGGCGAGACCGTCACCAGTTTGGACCAAGCCCTCGTCTGGCTGGGGGCGTTTCAGGCCTACCGGGTCGCCTGCATCACGGTATCAGCCCAACTCTGTGAGCAAAACCTGCCCGTTTATCATATTTCCGCTGACCGGCTGCTCGCCAATTCCATCGCCATGGCGGTGGGCATGGAGGTGATCGCAAAACAAACCAGCCTCGATCATAAAGCTGCTTACACCATCGGCTTGATGCATAATCTGGGGCGGATTTTACTCCAAAGACTCGCCTTGCAAATGGAGATTCCGGCCGGAGCCGGCGACCTGCCTAACATCCAAGCGGTGATCAACTGGGAGCGCGAAACCTTTGGCTACGCCCACGGCGAGCTGGGCGGCGCGGTTCTCGCGTTGTGGGGAATGAATCCCCTGTTTACCCAGGTTTTAACGCATCAGCACGACATCCAAAAGGCGGCGGACCCCGAGGTGCGCCGTTGGAGCGCCCTGTTACACCTCACCGCCTCGGTAGTCGCGGGCACCGAGTTCGGCCTGGGCGTCACCAGCGACTCGTGGCCGATTTCGGAGGGCGTTTTTGTCGACGCGGGCCTTCCCCAATTGGACATCCTGAAACTCAGTCAGGAGATTACGACGGCGACCAAAGCCCTCTGTGAGCAGAGCGGCTTTGTCCTCGCTCCAACGGGCTCGAGCTCACTGTCATCCGGCAAAAATTGAGTGACTTGCCCGCGTTGACGACGCACCGGCGGCGGTTAACGCGGCGGAGTTTCCGTGCCGGCTGCCGCGGCCATCGCCGCTGCACCTGGGGCAACACAGGTGAACGTGGCTTTGGAAAACACCCGGCGGCCATCCGGCCAGGCGACCTCGACTTCGACCCACTGGGGGCCTTCTTTCACCGGCGTGAAGCGGTAAGTTACCCCTCCCGCCGGTGCTTGCTGGAGGCCATCCCAAACGATCCGGGCGTGGCGCAGGTCGAGATCGTCAACTTTCACTTCCAGTGTGACCTCAGTGCCGACCGGCACGGGCGCAGTCGGTACACGGATACGGGCGGTGCCGGAGCGCCAGGGAGTCGCGGCGGCCTTCGGGTCGAGTAGTGCGCTGAGCGCAAGCAGGCTGCGGGCGTGGTTCACGGTCATGAATTCGGCGGAGGTATTCCATAGGTCCGCCCAGCGGTCGTAGAAAGGGTAGGGCGCGATCGGGGCGTCGTCGGCAGGGAAGGTCAGTTCGCCCGGTTCGCGGCCGTAGAGCGGCAACCAGTCGAAGCCGGCCTGGATGTTGCCCAAAGGGAAACCGGTGGGCGGGAGCGCGCGGTGGTCGGTGTTGGCGAATTGATGCACGATCACCTGCGGGCGTTTGCTTCCCAGTCCGGTCAGAAAACACAGGTTGAGCGGGTTGGTGCCGCCCTCGTAATTCAAATTGCTCACGATGGCCTCAAAATAGTCTGCGCGCGGCCAGAGTTGGTAGGCCACCGCTAGATCGGCGGCCTGATCCAGCGAAAAATACCAGCCGCCGGCGCGAAAGCGTTTCACCGGCTCGGGGAACGCCGACCCGTAGGCGTTCTGCCGGGTCCAGCGCACGGCGTCGTCAGCCGCCGCCGCCAGCTCGGTACGGCATTTGGCGAGGTGCAGGCGATCGAGTTGTTCGGGGCGCAGGCGACCGGTGCGCACGGCAAAGGCGTAGCTGCGGATGGCGTGGCCGTAGGAAGCATACAGGTGCGTCCAACCCCAGCGGCGGGTGGTTGGGGCGGCGGAATCAGGAAACCACAAAAAAAGCTGCCGCTGGTAGTCGGCGTCACCCGTGGCCAGATACAGTTCCGTAGCGGCCCACGTCAGTTCGTCGAGGTGGCCAAACTCGTCTCCATAAAAAGTGATCTTTTGGTAGGAGCCTTCCAGTCCGTGGCGGGCGATGGCGGTTTGCAGAAATCTCCAGCCCAGCCGGGCCTTTTCCAGGTAACTCGCCGCGATCTCCGGGTAGTGGCGTTTAAACGCCGGGGAGGAGGCGCATTGCGCGAGGGCCGCCACCCCGGCGGCGGTGGCTGAGGTGTTTTTGGGCCAAACCACCTGCGAGTCTCCGGTGTCGCCAGACTGGAGCGTGACATCGCCCTCGTATTCGCGGTTTTCCGGGTAGACCAAAAAGTAAAACCCACCGTCGGCGTCCTGGAGCTTGGCCAGATAGTCGGCCTCGATTTTGGCTTCTTGCAGAATGTCGCCGATGCCGTCGCCGCTCTCGGGCAGGCCAAGGTTGTCGAGCGCGCCGGCCGTCGGCAGGGCGTCGGCGGTGAACATCAGCAGGTGAACCAGCGTGGCCACGTTGATCGTGTACTTGCTGTAATCGCCGGCGTCGTGGTGGCCCCCGGCGACGTCGATTTTACCCTGGTTGACGAAGGGGTAAAGCTGCGTGGTTTCATCGATGAGCTGCGGGGCGGTTTGGAGCGGGCCCGGGGCGCTCTTGGAGGCAATCGTGGTCCAGGTCGCGGCGTAGGCCGCCTGAGGTATCGGCACCGAGGCGGGGGCGCCGTGACAGGCGGCGTGGGTAAACCGCGTGAAGGGCAAGTCGAGGGCTTGGCCGCAGCGTTGATGGTAGAGCCCGAGGGCATAGGTGCGCAGCCAGTTCATCGCCAGCCCGTCGTCGATGCGGAAGGGTAGCGACGAGCCCAATTCGGCCACCACCAGGGTGTAGTCGCCAGGTGTGGTGAGCGCACTGAAATCGGCCAACAAGACCTGTTGGTAGGGTTTTGGGCTGTAATCGTAGCCCACATCACGGCGGGCGGTTAGCTTGCCCCAGTGGACCGTCTCACCGGTGGTGGCGTTGCGGATCGAAAACTCGGTGAACTCGGCGGTGGGCAATTCGCCGAGGTTGCCCAGGTAGTAGCCGAGGCGCGCCTGCTTGGGGAAGGCCGGCGCGTAGCCCTCCTGGTTAACATGGATCGCCGGGCTGGTGCGTAACGGCTCCAGAGTGACGGCGAAGGTTTCCTTGGCGGGTCCGAGCAGCCCCGCGGCTTGCGTGACCACCACCGTTTGGCCTGCGGTCAACGGGTGGACGAGTTGCAGGTAAAGTGAGTTCTCCACCCGCAGATCGCGTTCGAGCAGCGTGGCCGAGCTGACGCGCCGTTTAAACCCAACGGTCACCACTGGGATGATTTGGCCATCGCTGGTGACTTGAAACGAGCCTGGCTCGGGCGTGGCGCAACGGCCATCGGGCGTGACGAAGTTCCAGCGCTCCACGCCGGCCGGGGGCGGGGCCTGCGTGGTGATAAGCCGCAGCTCCAACCAGGTCGGGGTTAACGCGCGCAGGCTGTGGTCACCCACGGCCGGGGGGATTAATCGCAGTGGGGCTTCCGAGGTTGGGCCGAGCGGAGCGCTCGCGGCGTGCAAGGGTGAGCAGGCGTGCAGCGAGGCCCAGATTAGACCGAGGAGCAGACCGAAGCGGGCGAATGCGATTGCGGAATTCATGGGGTGGATGGGGTGGTGGCGGGTGCGAGCGACGGGAACAGGCGGTCGCGTAGCCGCAGCGAGGGGCGCTCCACCAGGTGAGCCAGCCAACGGCCGCAGACCACCGCCGCCACCACGTAAACCGTGGTGATCCCCGCCCATAAAACCCCGGCTGAAACCTGCGTTCCGGCGAGGTGGGGTACGAGTTTTTGCAGGGGGATTTGCACGAGGTCGATGTGCCACAGGTAAATCGAATAACTATAAAACCCGACCTGGCCCAACAGGGCTGCCGGGCGGGTGGCGAAGAGCTTTTCCCAGCGCACGTGGGACGAAGGCAGATTCAGCACGCCGAGCAGGATCAGTCCGAAGCCGGCATAAACGCCAACCAAGCCGACGCTAGCCAGCCAGGGGCTCGCTTCCGGCGACAGGCTGAGCGTGGGGGCGGCCAACAGCAC
The DNA here is from genome assembly GCA_024998815.1 of Opitutus sp. NCBI lineage: Bacteria > Pseudomonadati > Verrucomicrobiota > Opitutia > Opitutales > Opitutaceae > Opitutus > Opitutus sp. The sequence goes on along the minus strand of JACEUQ010000001.1, from coordinate 1,309,046 downwards.
GCCGGTGAGGATCAAGGCGAGCGGGTGGCGGCTTAGTGGGGCGAGACGCACCGGGTGAAAGTGGGTACTGTACGCCAGCAGTGTACCCACTAGTAGACCGTCCCAGCGTAGGTGGGTCGCATAGAGGTTCATCTGGGCCGGGCCCAAACTCAGGAAGGCGGCATGGCGCAAAACAGCGGCCGTAATGACTCCGCCCACGATCAAAACCGGTAGCCAACGCAGGAAGCCAGCCAGGCCGCGCACGCGCAGCATCACCAAAAACAGCAGCGCCAGACCTAGGTAAAAGTGCTCCTCCACTGCCAGGCTCCACGTGTGAATGCGCGGGGAGTGAAAATAGTTTTGGACATGGAGAAAGTTAGGCCAGAGGTCGCCCCAGACTGCCGCCGGATTCCCCGCGTGGTGCCGCCAGCCCAGCCAGAGCGCGACCACCCCGAGGTAAACCAAGTAGGGCGGCCAAATCTTAAACCCGCGGCGGATCATAAAGCGCCGCACATTGACGTTTCCGCTGTGCCGGTATTCGGCAAAAAACAATCCGCTCACCAGGTAGCCGCTGAGCACAAAAAACAAGTCAACCCCCGCCCAGCCGATCGTCTTCCACGCGTTTGCGAACGGCGTGAGCGCGCCCAGGTCGGTGGTGGCCATGACACCGTGCCGACCCAACACCAAGAGGATGGCGAGCCCGCGGAGCATATCCAGCGGGAGTGAGCGGCCGGGGTGCCACGTGCGTGCCAGGGTGGGAGAGCGGCGGTCTGCCGTGTCGGGAGCGGTGAGCATGGGGGCGTGGGTCTACGGCGCGAACGGGCCGTCGCAGTCGGACCGCTTTGATACTCGAAGCCACCCCGCCGCCCAATGGGGTGCGTAGCCCGTTCTTACGGACCTGCGGGCGGGCACGCTGTCGGCTGTCCTGTGCGGACCTCAATTCGATCAACCGCCTGCACTCGCTGGAGCCGACACGTTTGTACTGAAACTGCGGTGCGCTCCTTATTCCAATTCGCGTTCAAGATGAGTTGAACTAACCAAGTTCCCGGGGAGAGTGGATGCCTTTTGGAAAACACCCTGAGCTCACGCTCAGGGCCACGGGGACTGTTTTCGCGAAGCGTGTGGCCTTGAGCGTGAGCTCAAGGATGCAGTAACCCTCAACTTGAACGGGAATTAGTATTAGAGTGGAACACGGCCGAACGTAAGGGGACGTTGCAGCGGCCTTGCGTGTGGGCGGGCGGCGCGCATGGTCTGCGGGTTTTACGCCATGAAACCGCACTACAATCTCGCCGAAACCCGCACGCCCGACGGGGCCCGTCTCTCGCTTCACGAGCACGACGGCAGCTATTGCGTGCGCCTCAATGGCCAGGACCTCATGCACTCGTCGACCAGTGCCTCCGAGGTGCTGCTCGGCGAACTCGCCCACACCTTGATCGACACCAAAGCGTCCACCCGCACGCTCATCGGCGGCATGGGGCTGGGTTACACCCTCAAGGCGGTGCTGGCCAAGGCCGGTCCCAAGGCGGTGGTCGAGGTCGGTGAACTCATGCCCGAGGTCATCGAGTGGAACCGCACGTTCATGGCCAATCTCAATGGCAAACTCTTGGACGATCCACGCGTGCAGGTGCGCCTCGGCGACGTGGTGATTACGATCCAAAAGGCCCGCCCCAATTCCTACGACGCGATCCTGCTCGATGTGGACAACGGCCCGATCCCGATGGTGCACGCGGGAAACTTCCGCCTCTACGGCCCGCGCGGGTTGGAAGCGATTAAGTCCAAATTGCGTCCGGGTGGGCGGCTGGCGATTTGGTCGGCCAGCCCCGACCACACCTTTGAAAAACGCCTACGCACCGCCGGCTTCGTGGCGCAGGCGATTCCAGCAAAACTGTTTCCGACCGCCAAACGTAGCGCCTACGTGATCTACGTCGGCGACAAGCCGCTGGAGGAGCCGGTTAAGAAGTAGCGCGGGGGGCGGGCGTGGGTGCAATCGGCTTGAGGCCGTCCTTGGTGTCGGCTGGTTTTGCGGAACGAGAGAACGAGTAGGAGTAGGAGAACGAGAACGATTCGAGCCTTCAAACCAAAGGTCGGAACGCCGGTTGCCGGATCCGAACTCGTTCTCGTTCTCTTACTCCTACTCGTTCTCCTCCCCGTTCCGGTTCCTCCTCCGCCACCCCGTGGCCAACGTCCGCCTCCCGCCATGCTACACCTTCGGCTTGGGCCGCAGGTGGGCCATGCCGCCGTCAACCGACCAGATTTGGCCGGTTACCCAGTCGGCATCGGCCGACACCAGCCATGCAATCAGGCTGCCTACATTGGCTGCCCGCCCGACTTTGCCCAGCGGGTGCATTTTTTCGGAAAACTGCCGCGCCTGCTCCGAGCCGAGTAGCGCCGCCGCCATGGGCGTGTCGACCAAACCGGGGGCGACCGCGTTCACGCGCACGTTTTTGTTCGCGTAACTGGCCGCCGCCGCGAGCACCAGGCCATTGACGCCGCCCTTGGCTGCCGCGATCGCTTCGTGGTTGGGAATCCCAGCCTGCGCCGCCACCGAGCTGATCAAGACGATGGAACCACCCCCCTGCGCCTGCATTGGCAGCACCGCAGCTTTTAACCCGTAAAACGCCGAGTTGAGGTTCAGGTCGATGACTCGCTGCCAATCATCGAGCGAGGTCAGGTGCGCCGGTTTCATCAGGATCGAGCCGACCGCGTGTATGTAGGCATCGAGCCGACCGAAGCGCTCGAGCGTCGATTTCACGGCGGCCTCAACTTCGGCGGGCTGGGTGGCGTCGGCCACCACGGTGTGCAGCGCGGGCAACTCGGTTTGCAACGAGGCGAGTTTGTCCACTCCGCGCGCATAACCGGCGACTTGCCAGTCGGCGCGTTCTAGGCGGCGGGCAACATCGGAGCCGATGCCGCCAGTCACCCCGGCAATGAGGACAACCGGTTGGTCGAGGCAGGTGGTTTCAGGAGCGGATTCCGGAGTAATCATGATGAGCGTGGTTGGTTAAATTTTCAGGTCTTTGGCGTAGCCGGTGAGTTCCAAATAAGCCGAGCCGATCTCGCGTCCGTCGGCGTCGAGCACTCGGCAGGCGCCTTCCCAATAAGAGATTCCGTCGCTTTTTCCGCCGAGTTCCTGGTTTTTGGCCAGCGGCACCAAGGTGAGCGCCACGCGTTGACCGCTCGCCGGGTCGGTGCTGGTTAAGCGCACCCGCACCGGGTAAATCGCGCCGGTTGCCGGACTGGTCCATCGCTCCAGCACTTCCCATTTGAAATCGCTCTTTCGGGGCACGCCGGCGGCATCTACCCAGGTCAGGGTCGAAGCCGGATCCGCCGAGCCGTCGCGCAGCCGCATCCGGTAAAACATCAGCTCGCGGCCGTCGTTAAGGTGAATACCCGCCCAGTCCCAACCGACCTGGTTTTCGTCGAGTTGGCTGCTGCTGATTTCGTGGTCCATCCACGACTCCCCAGCCACCGCAAGGGTTTCCTCGCCGACGGTCAGCACGCCCTCGGTGCGAAGACGCGGAAAGGTTAGATAATAACTCGCGGCGGTCGGGGCCGCGCCTTTGCGCGAGATCCCGTTTTCGCCAAACACCACCAGCGGTTTGGTCGGCGCCAAGTTGAGCGCAAATCCCACCTCGCCACGCACCGCGCCGCGCAGCTCCAGGCGTTCGCCGCTGGTCGTGTCGGGCAGCAGGCGCAGGCTCCACGGGCCGTTGTGGACCGCGAGGGTGGCGGTGGCCGCACCGGCGTCCCAGCCTTCGCGGTTAAGCCGTTCCTGGTGGTAAAATTGACCGCTTTTTCCGTCGATCAGGGCCATGTGGGCGAGGTGAAACTGGACGGTTTTGTCCGGCGAAGCGCTGCGGAAAAACGTAGCCTGATACCCAAAGCGCCGCCCGCGGTCGGCGGTGAACAGGTGGCCCGTCACGTACCACCATTCGATTTTGAACTCGGGGTGCGAACCGTGGTCGCGGGGGAACGTGAAAACCCGCCCCGGTTGCGGCACCGCAAAGCCCTCGGCGGTGGTCAGCGGCATCTCGGCGGCCGCCTGAACGAAATGGCCACAAAAAGCACAAAGAGCACAAAAAAGGAGAAGGCTGCGGGTCATGGTTTTCGTGTCATTTCGTGTTTTTTGTGGCCAAGGTTTGTTGCCTTATTCCTCCCTGTCCGCGGGCAAGTCGGCGCCCCAGCGGCCGACCGCATAACCGACCAGCCCGCCGGTCACCGTTACTGCCGCCCCCAGCAGCAGTAGCGCGCCGACCGGGAACGCGGACGAGAGCGTCCAGCCGAAGGATTGTTTGTTGATCACATGGATGAGCAACCAGCCCAGCGCGACGCTGAGCGCGAGTCCGCTGATCACCGCGCAGGCCGACACCGCCAGGCCTTCGACCGCTGCGGCGTTGGCGATTTGCTGCCGCTGAAACCCGAGCGCGCGCAACGTAGTCAGTTCATCGCGTCGGTCGAGCAGCACGCTGATCAAGGTCAGTGCCAGTCCGGTCATCGCCACGGCCACCCCGATCACCTCCAGCGCGTGGGTGATGGCAAAGGTCTGCCGAAACACCCGCAGCACCTCGGCGCGCAGCTTGGCATTGGTGAAAATCGACAACCCCGGATATCGCTTAAGCAACTCGGCGCGCAGGGCTTCGGGCTCGATGCCGGGTTGCACGTAGAGCGCGACATTGCTCACTGAGTCCTCGGCGAACCAACTCTGGATCTGGCTGCGGGTCATTAAAATGGAACCGCGCTCGTTGCCGTAATCGGCAAACACTCCGGCGACCATCACCGGGCGCACGCCTGCCGGAGTGGGCAACCGCAGGGTGTCGCCCACGCTGACATGAAAGCGCGCGGTGAAACTTTCGCTGACCAAGGCGAGATGGGCGTTGCGCGCCGGATCAAACATCGCGTCGTCGCGCGGCGCGGTGATCCACGGCAGATCCGGGCGGACCGCCGGGTTTTCCAAATCGGCGCCCGAGAGCAGGGTGGGAATGCCGTCCAATTCGATGAAGTGCGCAATCAACACCGCCGAGCGCGCCACAGCCGGGTGTTCGGCGATCGCATTGGCAGTGGCGGCGGAGATCCGGTTCTGGGCCGAGGCGCTTTGGGCGCCAGCGCTGCTGATGTAGAGATCGGCCTGCAACGCGCGTTTCACCCAGCCCTGCATGGTCTGTTCAAAGCTCGCCACCAGGATGGTCATGCCGGCGGTCATGCCGATGGCGCACACCAAGGCGGCCGCCGCCAACCGGTGCCGTCCCGAGGGCAGGCGAAGGTGACCGAGGGCGATTTTAACGCTCACAGAGCGCTCGCCCAGTCCGCGCGCCAACCGAGCCAGCGGAGGCAAGAGAAAGGCCGCGACGACCCCGACGCCAAAAATCCATAAAAACGCCGCCGCATATCCGGCCAGGGGGAAGCGTCCGCCGCCGGCCAAGGGCAAGGGCGGAAGTTGCGCGCAGAGGATGCCGGCGGCGACAAACCCGAGGCCGAGTGCGAGATTGCTACCGAGGCGCGGGCCGGCGGCGGGGCGCGCGCCGCGTTGTAAAACCTGGGCGGGCGGGGTGCGGGCGGCTTCGCGGGCCGGCCAAAAACCGGCGACCAGTGCCGCGCCCACGCCGAGCACGAGGCCGAGGAAAATCTCGGCCACCGTGAGCTGGGCCGACGCGACGGTGGTGGCGTAATAGAGGGCGTTAATGGTTTGCGCGACGGCGCGCACCGCCAGTTGCGCGCCAGCCCAGCCGAGCACCAGTCCAAGCGCTCCGCCGGCCAGCCCAAGCAGCGCGGACTCGACCAGCCACAAGCGGCGAATCGCACGTTCCTCCACGCCGAGCGAGCGCAGGATGGCGATCTCGGGCCGGCGGCGGACCACCGCACCGTCGAGAGCCTGAAAAATCAAATACAACCCGGTGAGCAGCGCGATCAGCGAGAGGATCGTGAGGTTGAGGCTGAAGGCGCGGGTCATCGCCTCGGCGGCCTCGCGGCGCGCGCCGGGCGGGGCGACCGTCCAGCGGGTGGTTTCACCGGCGCCGGGGGCTGGGCGTGCGAGGGTTTCCAAGACGTCGCGGACCTCGGCGCGGCGTTGCTCCAGGCGCGGGCCGGCTTCGACCACGAATTCGACCCGGTCGATGCGACCGACTTTGCCGCTGATTTTTTGCAGCGCGGCGAGGTCGGCGATCATCAACGTGGCCGGGGCGCGGGGCGCGTCGGGCGCGGTCGGAATCAGCCCGGCGACCGGTAGCACGCGGATGGTTTCGTCGATGACGAGCGCGATTTCGGTCGGCGGGGTGGGGGCATAGTCGGCGCTGATCCAGATCTGCGGGCCACGGTTAAAGGTTTCCCAAAACGCCTGGTTACCGCTGGGGAAAAACGAGCGGTCCTGGGCCCGCGCCAGGTTGGCCACGCCGAGCAGATCGACCCCGAGCAGGGTGTAGGTGGTGCGGCCGAGTTTGGTGGTGTCGGTCGCCTCGGGCGGGGTTGCGCCGGTGACTTCGACCAATGGAATAATGTGGACCGGGCGAGACCCGAGGGCGGCGCGCAGTTCGGGCAAAACGCTTTCGGGGAAACTGCCGGTGGGCGACTCGATCACCCAGTCGCTCTGGCCGGTGAGGGTGTCGGTGAAGTTGGCAAAACTGCTGACGGCGGCGCGGTTGGCCAGGCGCACGGCGACGAAAACCGACACCCCGAGGGCGAGGATGAGGACGAGCAGGGCGCTTTGCTTCGGCGCCAACCGCCAGTGGCGGAGCGTGAAGTGGCGCAGCAAAAACGTGAGCAGCGGCACGTTCATGTGCGCACCTCGCGGTTGAGGCATTGAAGGGCTTTTCGCCGTAAAAGGAGGTCCGCTCGGTTAAGACGCCCCGAGCTCACGCTCGAGGCCACGGGAGATGAGGTGCATGTGGCCTTGAGCGTGAGCTCAAGGAGGCGAAGTGAGGAGCGTCCGGAAATGGGCCGGCATCCCGAGCTCACGCTCGGGGCCACGGGAGATGAGGTGCGTGTGGCCTTGAGCGTGAGCTCAAGGAGGCTACGCAAGGGGCGTCCGGAAATGGGCCGACATCCCGAGCTCACGCTCGAGGCCACGGGAGATGAGGTGCATGTGGCCTTGAGCGTGAGCTCAAGGAGGCGAAGTGAGGAGCGTCCGGAAATGGGCCGACATCCCGAGCTCACGCTCGGGGCCACGGGAGATGAGGTGCGTGTGGCCTTGAGCGTGAGCTCACGGAGGCTACGCAAGGGGCGTCCGGAAACTGGAGGGATCCCGAGGTTCATGTGCGGGCAACGATGCGGCCGTCGCGCAGGTGGATGCGGTTTTGACAGATGGCAGCCGCCTCGTCGCTGTGGGTAACCAAAATCAGCGCGGTGCGGGTTTCGTCGGTCAATTCGCGCAGGAGCTCGAGGATGTTGGCACCGTTGGCGGAATCGAGGTTGCCTGTGGGCTCGTCGGCTAAAATTAGGTCGGGTTTGTGAATCAGGGCGCGGGCGATGGCGACGCGCTGCTGTTCGCCGCCGGAGAGCTGAGCGGGTAGGGCGGAGGCGCGGTGAGTCAGGCCGATGCGCTCAAGAATAACCTCGACGCGCAGGCGGCGTTCGGGGGCGGCGACGCCGAGCAGTTGCAGGGGAAGGGCGATGTTTTCCTCGGCGGTGAGGGTGGGCAGGAGGTGGAAAAACTGAAAGACGGTGCCGACGTGTTCGCGGCGCAACCGGGCCAGCCCGTCGCTGTCGAGCTGGTCGATGCGCAGGCCGTTGAGGGTGATTTCGCCCGCGTCGGGCCGGTCCACGCCGCCCAGGCAGTTGAGCAGGGTGGTTTTACCGCTGCCGGAGGGCCCGGTCAGCGCCAGGCGCTCGCCGGCGGCGACCGTAAACGAGACGGCATCGAGGACCCGGCGCGCACCGTAGTTTTTACTGACGTCGGTGACCGAGAAAACCGGTGTGGCGGGGGTGGACGGCATGGCGGGAGGAAAAGGCGGTTCCCGAAAAACGCCAGCCGCCGAATGAAATATCCCGCCCGATTCCCATTCCCCCTTCCGTTGTCGACCATCGGCGGGAGGGCTGTTGCCGCAGATTTCAGCTAGGGATTACCGGGCGATTTGTTGCAGATAGGTTTGGCCCGAGCTCAAGCCGCCTCACCTGGGGCGGAACCAAAGGCGGTTCCCACGGACTTTTCATGTATGATCCCCATGATTTTTCTGCTGCTGCTTTTGCTGTGTGGTTTGCCTGCTGTGGCTGAGCCTAAACGGAGCGAATCTCGGCCTGATCTCCCGCCAATTAACACCCTGCAGTTGAGCCTGTCTGTGGTTCAGTCGGGTGTTCCATTACGCGGAACGAACCGGATGAACTCGCTTGCCGTGACGTTAAAAAAAATCGGTGACTGCGATGGCAAGGTAACGATCAAGGCCTGTTTTTTTGGCCAAAGTGTGGCTAACGGGAAAATCACTCTGAATACAGCCCTGACGCGGGAGGGCGAAGCGGTGTCCGGTGCCGGCAACACCTACAATTTTAAATCCGAAGAGTTCATTTACGCTCCCGAAAAAAGGGTTCCATCAACGACGGCCAAAGGGCGGGATAAAGTGGTGTCGGCCAAAGGGGTGTTGCCGCATGGGTCTTTGGTTCAGATTTTTGTCGGGGGGAAACTGATCGCAACAAACGCCTCTAGCCAGGGCTACGAGGCCGTAATCAGCGAATCGGAATCAGGGGAGTTGAAAAAGAAAATGCGGGCCAAGCGGGTTCGGTGAGCGAACGCGGTAACGGTTAACTCCACATGAAAAGGGGGGGGGCGCAGTACCGGCGGCAGGCCGAGGTGGACTCAAAAAATCCCGCGCGGCTCGTTTTCGTCGGGGCGAAGCGGTGGGGGCGGGAAGGCGCGGGCCTGCAGGTCGCGCCAGTGTTGCGCGGCCCGTTCCAGGCGGACGACCGACTTGAGCTCGGTTTCGCCGGCGTAGATGATGAACACAAACAGTACGCCGCCCATGTATTGGCCGTGGTAAATCAGGTAGCTGGCCCCCGCCAGCGCCACGACTTTGCCCACGCCCACGGCAATCTGGGTGGCGCGTAGGTAGCTGAGTTTCATGGCGAGCAACGCGCGGAACACCCGTCCGCCGTCCATGGGGAAGGCCGGTAGCAGGTTAAACACGCCCATGATCAGGTTCACCACGATCAGGTGTCGGCCCATTTCCATAAAGCTGAATGAAAAATCCAGTGGCTCCCAGTTTTCGGGAAAACGCACGACGATCATCAGCAGACCGATGATCAGGTAATTCACCGCCGGTCCGGCCAGGGCGATGATGATTTCTTCACGCGGGCGGCGCGGTATCGAGTCCATTTCGGCCATGCCACCAATGGGCAGCAGGAGGATGCGTGGGACCCGCACTCCAAAGTAGCGGGCGGCGGCTGCGTGGCCGAGTTCATGCAGGGTGACGCAGGTAAAAAGCGTGAGCATGTAGGCCACACTCCAGACCGCGCCCGGCCAAGCGGCGCTGCTCCAGCCCTCCCACGCCACGTAAGCCAGCATCAGAATGAAACTCACGTGCACTGAAAGTTGGATGCCGCGAATACGAAATAAATTCATGGACCAGCTGAGCATGGGAGCGGTAAGCAACACTGCTTTCTTCTGTTTCGCCAGTGTTCTTGTCAGCGGGCCTCAATCTCGTACACCTAGGCGCATGTCCGACCTCGCAAGCCGACCTCCCTCCATTCTTGTCATCGATGACGACGCCGAAGTGCGTTACTCGCTGGGACGCGTGCTGTCTTCGAAAAAGTACCAGGTGAGCGAGGCCGCCAGCGGCGAACTCGGCGTTGCCGCGGTTAAAAAAGGACCTGCCCCCGATCTGATTTTTTTGGACATTCGCATGAGCGGCATCAGCGGCATCGAGGCCCTCCAGCATATCCGTGCGGTTAACCCCAAGCAGCTCGTGGTGTTGATGACCGCCTTCGGCACCGCCCAGACCGCCATCGAGGCGATGAAATACGGGGCGTTTGACTACCTCATGAAGCCGTTTGACCCGGCCAAGGTGCTGACCATCGCCGAGACCGCCCTTAAGGCCCACGCCGACATGCGCGCGGTGGTGAACTACAAGCCGACCATCAACAGCGATGACTACAAGGAGGGCATCGTCGGCTCTTCGCCCGTGATGCAGGACGTGTTTAAAACCATCGGCCAGGTGACGGCCAGTGACGTGACGGTGATGATCACCGGCGAGAGCGGCACGGGTAAGGAACTGGTCGCCCGCTCCATTTGGAAGCACTCGCACCGCGCCGGAAAACCCTTCATCGCGGTCAACTGTGCGGCGATTCCCGACAACTTGATTGAGAGCGAACTCTTCGGCCACGAAAAGGGCTCGTTCACCGGCGCAACCGGCCAGCGCCTGGGCAAGTTCGAACTGTGCGATGCCGGCACCATTTTTCTCGATGAAATCGGCGACATGGCGCTGGCCACCCAGACCAAGATTTTGCGCGTGCTTCAGCAGGGCGAAATCCAGCGCGTGGGCGGTACCGAAACGATCAAGGTCGACGTGCGCATCCTCGCGGCGACCAACAAGGATCTCGAGGAGATGGTGAAGTTAAAAACCTTCCGCGAAGACCTGTATTACCGGCTCAACGTGGTGCGCATCCGCATGCCGTCGTTGCGCGAACGCGTCACCGACGTCCCGCAGATCGTGGATTTCTGCCTGCAAAACCTGGTGAAGCAGAAAAAGGCGCGCACGAGCAAGGTCGCGCCCGAGGCCATGGAGGTGCTCACGCGTTACCGCTGGCCGGGCAACGTGCGCGAACTGGAAAACGTGGTGTATCGCAGCGCGGTGATCGCCCAGGGCGATACGATTTTGCTCAAGGATTTGCCCGTGGAGGTGCGTGAGTCCGCTGGATCGACGGTTTCGGCGGCGTTGGCGGCGACGAGTGGCGGCTCGGCAGCTCCCTTTGAAGTTGCCCGCACTGCGGCAGCGGAAAGCGCCGCGTTGGTCACCGCCCAGGTGGTTGCCGAAAGCATCGCCGCCGGCGACACGCCGCTGAGTGTCGAGCGGGCGCTGGACTTTTTGCACGTTGAGTTAAGCCAGCACGCCGAGCCGATTTTAACGCGCCTTGAACGCGAGATGATTGTGCGCGTGTTGGGTGCGACTGGCGGCAACTTGCTCAAAGCGGCGGAGAAACTCGGCATGACCCGCGCCACCCTGCGCAAACGCGTCGACGAATTGGGGCTGAAGTTCTGATGAATGCGGCGGGATGAAAAGCCCGCCTCAAGGGTTTTTCCGCCCGCCGAAACGGGTGAGAATTTTTGGAAAATCACACGTATGACCAACCGTTTTTATACCGCCTTTGATCAGGAAATCTGGGGCGGCGCGCGCAAAAGCGACTACCGCACCGCGTTTCAGGTCGACCGCGACCGGGTCATCCATGCCCAGGCTTTTCGCAAACTTCAGTCGAAGACGCAGGTGTTCCTTTCGGGCGAGTACGATTTTTACCGCACCCGGCTGACGCACTCCATGGAGGTTGCACAGATCGGCCGCTCGATTTGCCACTATTTGCAAACCCTAGGCGGGCCGCTCGGGCCGGACTTTTTTATTGATAGCGACCTGGTTGAGGGCGTTTGTCTTTCACACGATCTGGGTCACCCGCCGTTTGGCCATTCGGGCGAGCGCACCTTGCAGGAGTTAATGAAGCCGCACGGCGGGTTCGAGGGCAACGCACAGACCCTGCACTTGCTCACCGAGACGCTTTATCAGGACGAGTCCAGCGTGCGCGGCATGCAGCCCACCCGCGCCCTCCTCGACGGGGTGTTGAAATACAAAAAGCTTCACCGCGAATTCACCCGGCCCCCGAGCAACCATTTCCTCTACGACGCGCAGTCGATTTACCGGGATTTTGTCTTTGGCGACGCGGCGATTCCTGCGGAGCTGCACGGTGACGAGGAGTTAAACGGGTTTAAGAGTGTGGAGTGCCAGATCATGGACTGGGCGGATGACGCCGCGTATTCGCTCAACGACATCGTCGACGGGGCGAAGGCGGGGTTTCTCACCAGCGATCGCATCGAAAGCTGGGCGGCCAAGGTGGGCGTCGATACCGAAGGGCAGCAGCATCTGGAAACCTTGATCAACGTGATCCGCAGCGACCGCCTTGAAGCGGTGTTTTCGGAGAAAATCGGCGGCTTTATCACGTCCTGCCGACTGCGCCCCCGGCGTAATTTTATGGCGGGGCTTACCCACCGCTACGCCTTTGAACTGGTGGTGGCACCGGCCGCGCTGCGCGAGGCGCAGTTTTACAAGCAGATGGCCAACGACCTTATTTTCGAGAGCCCGCAGCTTCAGCAAATCGAGCACAAGGCGCGCAATGTTTTGTTCAGCCTGTGGGATTCGTGCTGGCGCAACTACGTCGAAAAAGGCCCGCGCGTGATCAACATCCTGCCTCCCCGGGTCGGCCGGTTGGTCGAGGCGGAGACAACCGTCGACGGCAAGGCCCGGCGCATCTGCGATTGGCTGGCTGGGCTGACCGACGGCATGATTGTGCGCACCTACAAGCGGCTCAACGACCCCGATTTCGGCTCGTTGCGCGATTTGAGTTAAAACATCGAGCGGTTCACCCGGCCGGAAGCCGCTTTCGCAGACCTCGGCTGGTTGGTTGAAGGTTCAATGTTGGATGTTGGATGTTGGACGTTGATTCGGGGTGGCTTTGCTCCGGAGGCACTGAGCGGAACGGAGAACGTTCAACATCCAACATTGAACATCCAACGTTCAACTCGGAGTGCGGAGTCGCAGCCCGCGACGCGCTGCTGATTCAGGGTTGCCTCGGCTTTCGGCGGCCCCCTCACTCTCGGCTTTTATTTCGCATGGCGTTCCAACTCCAAAAAGTGCTCAAGGCACTGCTCTTCTCGTCGAGCCAACCCCTCACGGTCAAAGACATCCAGACCGCGTTCGCGCGGTTCCATGACCAAGCCACGGTGACCACCGCGATCGTTGACCCCACGGCCGAGGGCGCCGCAGCCGACTCCGACGCACCCGCTCCGGGCGGCAACGAAGCCGCCGAGGTGCTCCTCGTCGCCCCCAGCGAAACCGACGCCGACCTTTACCAAAACGTCCCTTCGCTCATCACCGCCACCCAGATCCGTGAGGCGATGGATCAACTCGCCGCCGAATTGCGCGCCTCCGACGACATTTACCTTCTCATCGACGGCGCCAGCGGTTACCGCCTGGTGACACACCCGCGTTTTGCCCGCTGGATTCGAATCCTGCGCGACGAACCTGCCCCGACCAAACTCACCCAGTCGGCGCTCGAAACCATGGCGATCATCGCCTACCGCCAGCCGGTCACCCGCACCGAAATCGAGACGATTCGTGGCGTTTCGGCCGAGGCCGGCCTGAACAAACTCCTCGAACGCGAACTCGTTTATATCGTCGGTCGCGCGGATCTTCCGGGTCGCCCCCTGCAATACGGCACCACGGATCAATTCTTGGAATTCCTCGGGGTGAAATCCCTCGTTGAACTGCCCGCCTCCGACGTGCTCACCCCGCGCCAGATCGACGAATGGCTCAAAAACGCCATCAACGCCACGCCTCCCACCGACAACGAAATGGGCCTGCCGTTGGAAGACGGTGAAGGCGATTCGCCCAGCCTGTTCCCCGTCGAGGTCGCTCACGTTGAACCGCACGCCGCTGCTCCCGCCGCACCGGCATCCGACGCCGGCCAACCCGCATCCGCCTAACCCATGTCCGACCCGCTTCAACCCATCCGCGATCAAATCGACGCCCACGATCGCCAAATCGTGGAGTTGCTCAACAGCCGCCTCTCCCTTGCCGCCGAGATCGGTAAACTCAAACGCGACTCCGGTGGCCAGATCTACGTGCCCGAGCGCGAGGACGCCGTTTTCCGCAAGGTCACCGGGCTGAGCCAAGGCCCCATCAAGCCCGAAGCACTGCGCGCCATTTACCGTGAGATCATGTCGGCGGCCATCGCGCTCGAAAAGCCCCTGCTGATCGCCTACCTCGGGCCGGAGTCGACCTACACACATGCTGCGGCCATGAAGAAATTCGGCGCCAGCGTGGATTACGCCGCGATTGCGACCATCGCCGACATTTTCACTGCGGTGGAAAAAGGTGAAGCTGACTACGGCCTCATCCCGATTGAAAACTCCACCGAAGGCTCGGTGCGCGAGGCGCTCGACAGCTTTGTGGAGAGCGACCTCAAAGTGGTGGCTCAAGTGGTTCTGGAGATTAACCACGCGCTGATATCAGCCTCCCCGCTGGCGCAAATCGACAAGGTCTACTCCAAAGACCAAGCGCTTGCCCAATGTCGCCACTGGCTGCAACGCCACCTGCCGCACGCGCAACTCATCGACACCTCCAGCACGGCCCGCGCCGTGCAAATCGCCAAAGACACCCCGGGCGCAGCTGCCATCGCCTCCGAACTGGCGGCGCAACAGCAAGACGTCGCCGTCCTTGCTCGTGGCATCCAAGACCAGTCTGACAACACCACGCGTTTTTTTGTGATCGGAAAAAAAGCCTCCGGCCCCGTGGGCGGCGGACGCGACCTCACCAGCCTGGTGATCTCGCTCGGTGATGAAGCTGCGGCGCACTCCGGCTCGCTGTTGAAGATGTTAACGCCTTTCGGTGAGCGGGGAATTAATCTCTCCAAAGTCGAATCCCGCCCGAGCAAACGCCGGCCCTGGGATTACCTGTTTTTTATCGATGTTAAGGGCCACTACGACGACCCCGCGATGAAAGAGGCGATTGCCGAGCTGAAACAGTTTTGCCCGCTCGTGAAATGGCTGGGGAGTTATCCTGCGATTACTCCGTAAACGGGTGTGTGTGGCGGTGCCCGATGACACCGTCAATCCGCACGTCGGCTGCGGCTCAAACCACGGTCATTTTGACCGCGTAATCAGGGCTCATCTCGCGCAGGCGCGCTTGGAGCTCCAGCGCACAGGCCTCGCGGTCGGCGAGCTCGGCGCTGGGCACCTCCACGCAGTAAACGCGCAGCGAGGAGAACGGGTGCGGCAGGTGGAAACGATCCCAGCTTTTGAACTGCCACGATGACGCATAGGCGCAGCCGACCAGCAGAATCGGGGCCTGAACGCGGCGGGCGACGATCAGCCCGCCCGCCTTGAATTCATAGATCGGCCCGCGCGGTCCGTCCGGGGTGATGCCGATATCGTGGCCTGATTTCATGACCTCGACCAAGGCGGTGACGGCCTCGCGTCCCAGTTTGTTGCTGGAGCCACGTACCGCGCGAATGCCGACGAGCGAAAAAAACGCCTCCAGCCAAGCGCCGTCCTTGCTCGGGCTCACCAACCCATAAACCGACCGACCCTGCCGATAACGGCGGAATATCTCCGCGGTGATAAAAAGCCGGTTGTGCCACAGCGTGAACGCCACGGGCTGGTCGGTCTTGCTGAGACGCCGGACAGTTTCCGGCGACGCCTCAAAGTGAAGCGAACGGCCCCATAAGCGCATGAGCAACCCCAGTGGCCACAGCGCCAAGGGGCGCCAGCCACGCAGTCCGTGCACCACGGGAGGTTGACCAGAAGAAGACATTTCAACCCATTAAGATGGGCTAGGGGGCGTGCCGCCAAGCGAAAGTTCCGCCGATTCTACGCCGCGCGGGGCCCCCGCCTGAAACGCGTCCTATTTTTGCGCAGCGACAGGGTTTTTTCCTATCCACGCCATTGAGCCGTAAAACAGGTTTGGTTTTCGCCCGCATATTGGTTTTCTCAAAAAACCCATGAAAGTCCCGTTCCTCGACCTTTCGCTTCAGCATCAGGCTCTTCGCGAGCAGGCTCTCGCCGCACTTGCGGCGACCTACGACGCCACTCGCTTCTGCCTCGGCAAGGACGTGGAGACGTTCGAGGCCAATTTTTCCAAAACCCTCGGTTATCCGCGCTCCCTCGCGCTCAACAGCGGCACTTCGCCGCTCCACCTCGCCGCCGTCATCGCCGGTTGGGGCCCTGGCGACGAGGTCATCGTGCCGGCCTTCACCTTCATTTCCTCGGCCTGGGGCGTGAGTTATGTCGGGGCAACGCCCAAGTTCGTCGATATCGACGCGAAGACTTTTAACTTGGATCCGGCCGCCGTCGAGGCCGCCATTACG
This sequence comes from Opitutus sp., assembly GCA_024998815.1. NCBI lineage: Bacteria > Pseudomonadati > Verrucomicrobiota > Opitutia > Opitutales > Opitutaceae > Opitutus > Opitutus sp. The sequence goes on along the minus strand of JACEUQ010000001.1, from coordinate 1,293,023 downwards.
CCCAAAACTAAGGGCATCGTGATCGTGCATTTGTTCGGCCAGCCCGCCCCCATGGACGAGCTGCTCGCCATCGCCAAAAAGCACAATCTGTTCGTGGTCGAGGATTGCGCGCAGGCCGTCGAGGCTCGTTACAAGGGCACTCCGGTGGGCCTGTTGGGCGATATCGGCACTTTTAGTTTTTATCCTACCAAAAACCTCGGCGGTTGCGGCGAGGGTGGGGCGCTGGTTTCGAAAAACGACGCCCACTTCGAGCACGCCAAACTCTTGCGTGTCCATGGCATGGGCCGCCGTTATTACCACGACCTGGTCGGTTTCAACTTCCGCATGGACGGGTTCCAGGGCGCGCTGCTCAACGTGAAGCTGCCGCACCTTGCCAGCTGGACTGCCCGCCGCCAAGAAATCGCCGCGCGTTACCTCGCCGGCATTAAACTCGCCGACGTGATCCTGCCGACGACGGTGTCTTACGGGGAGAGCGTTTATCACCAGTTTACGATCCGTCATCCGCGGCGCGACGCCCTGCGTGAGCATTTGACCAAGAACGACATCGGCACCGACTTGATTTACCCCGTGCCTTTGCACCAGCAGACCTGTTATGCCTCGCTTGGCTATCAACCGGGTTCGATCCCGGTGGCTGAAAAAGCCGCCGCCACCTGCATGAGTTTGCCGATTTTCCCCGAGCTCACCGACGCTCAGGTCGATCACGTGATCGCAGTCATCAATGCATTTTAACCGTAGCGCGATTCCGCTCGGGGGGCTGCTGAGCTTAATTAACCTGTTTCTTGGGGTGCGGATACCATTGGGTAAACACCTTGAGCTCACGCTCAAGGCCACGAGGAGTGTGTTCGCGAAGCGTGTGGCCTTGAGCGTGAGCTCAAGGATGCCGTTACCTCTCAACTTGAACGCTAATTAGTCTCGGTGCCCGCCCGAGAAGAAAAATCCCGAATCATGATCAACGCCATTCAGCTTAAAATCTGCGGTCTCACCACGCTGGCCGACGCGGCCGTGGCGGCGGGGATCGGCGCGGACTTTTTGGGGTTCATCCTGTACCGGAAATCGCCGCGCTACCTTCCGCTCGCGTCGTATCGGGGCTTGGCTTCGTCGTTGCAGGTCGGGCCGCGCCGCGTGGCGGTGATGGTGGAACCCTCCACCGATGAACTCGCGCAAGCCGCCGACGCCGGGTTCGATTTCTTTCAAATCCACTACGCGCCCGCGACTCCGGTGGAGACCGTTGCGGGCTGGTCGGCGCAGGTGGGCCCACGGCGGCTCTGGCTGGCACCCAAACTCCCGCCAGCCGACGAGGTGCCAGCGGCGGTGTTAACTTTGGCGGACACGTTTTTGATGGATACTTTTCATGCCGCAGGGTTTGGCGGTTCCGGCAAAACGGGTGATTGGGCCAAGTTCGCCCGGCACCAGCAGGCGTTTCCCCAAAAAAACTGGATTCTTGCCGGCGGGCTGAGCCCAGAAAACCTCGCCGACGCCGTCATGCGCAGCGGAACGCTTTTTGTCGATGTGAACAGCGGGGTCGAAACGTCGCCAGGGGTGAAAGACCACGCCAAACTAGCGCGCCTGGCAGCGGCTTTGGGGGCGGGTTAACCCCTGTTCGCGTTTACGATGAGCCCAACGAAATCGGTTCTTGGGGGAGCGTATCCTTTGAGGCGAACGCCCTGCGCTCACGCGCAAGGCCACGGGGAGTGTGGCCACGAGGATTTTTCCAATGAGAAATGTGGCCCTGAGCGTGAGCTCAGGGCGACAGGCGATCGCCTGTGCACGCCGCTGCACCTTGAGCTCACGCTCAAGGCCACCTCCGGCCTTCGGCATCACCTCCGCCCCGTGGCCCTGAGCGTGAGCTCAGGGTCGGCCGAACGCCTCCACGTGAACGCCCATTAGTATAACTTCGCCGTCTCACATGCGTCTCAAAGTCGATTGGTTTCTCTTGGGTATGCTGGCGGCCGTGGGTCTTGCGTGGGGTTGGCCCCCGGTGGGCGGAAAAGACGGCCCGCTGCACCCCGATTTACTCAATAAACTAGGCGTAGCGCTCATCTTTTTTTTCAACGGTTTGTCGCTGTCGTTCGCGTCTATGCGCTCCGGCATGCTCCGCTGGCCGCTCCATCTGGTGGTGCAACTGGGCACGTTTTTACTCTTCCCGCTTATCGGCTTGGGGCTGCTGGCGCTGATCGGGTTTTGGCTGCCTGCGGCACTCGCCTTGGGCTTTTTTTTCCTCTGCGCGCTACCCTCGACCGTGTCGTCATCGGTTGCGCTGACCTCGGCGGCGCGCGGCAATGTGCCCGCAGCCCTGTTTAACGCCACGCTTTCCAGCGTGATCGGGGTGTTCGTCACGCCGCTATTGCTCAGCTGGTGGAACCCCGGCCCAAGCGATGTCGGCGGAGTCGGCTCGGTGGACTTGGGCCGGGTGATTGGCGACTTGGTCCTGTGGCTACTGTTGCCACTCGTGCTCGGGCAGTTGTGCCGATCGCACCTCGGGGCTTGGGCCCTGCGTCATCGGGTCGGGCTGCAACGGGTCGATCGCATGACGATCCTGTTCATTATCTACACCTCCTTTTGCGATTCGATTCTGCGTGGGGTGTGGACAGGGCAGGGGTGGGCCACGGTCGGTACGGCGTTGGTGGGCGGCGCGGTGTTATTCGCGGTGGTTTTCGGCCTGCTTCAGCTGGTCTGCCGAACCCTGCGATTCCCCATCGAAGACCGGATCGCGGTGGTTTTTTGCGGATCAAAGAAATCCATCGCCGCAGGGGTGCCGATGGCGCAGGTCATTTTCAGCGGCGACCCAAGGCTTGGGCTGATTCTGCTGCCGCTGCTTATTTATCACCCGATGCAACTGCTCATTTGCGGGGTGCTGGCCGGCCGCTGGGCGCGGCGCTGAGGGGCATTCGCGCGTCAAACTGAGCAGGAAAGCCTATCGGGGGCTCCCCGGTTTCGGGCGGATATACATTGGGGGGATCACCCTGCGCTCACGCGCAAGGCCACATGGTCGGACGTCGGCGCAGGGGCCTAAAAAAAGCGCTCCGTTACAGGGAGCGCTTTTTGGGGAAGGCGAACGAGGTTTAGATCTCGTAGGACTCGAGGGGAACCGGGTCGATGACGCGGGTGCCGGGCATCTTGGCCGTGAGCTGTTCCTGGAACCAAGCACGGGCGAGGGGGTCGCCGTGGGTCAGGATCACGGATTTGGCCTGGGTCTGAATGGCGAACTCGAGGAGTTCTTCACGGTCGGCATGGCCGCTCAACTCGTAGCGCTCAACGCGCGCGAGCAGCTTGGAGGTGACGTTGGCGGTCTTGAAGACGAACTCTTCGCCGTGTTTGGTCTGCAGAAGCGCGCCGCCCGGGGTTTCCGGATCGCAGTAACCCACGAAGCCGATGGTGTTGCGCGCGTGGCCGATCAGGCCGGAGGCGAGCGTGTAGCTGGGCGTGCGCTCGACCAACATGCCGGAGCTGATGATGTACAGGGCGTTTTGCTTGGGATCTTCGCCAGCGACCAGCTTGCGCGGGGCGGGCTTGATGTTGAGCTCCTTGATGACCGAGCGGCTGAATTGGACGTCCTGGGTCTTGCGCGAAATCTCGTCGAAATAATCGGCGAGGTCCATGCCGAGACCGGCGGCGAAGATGGGGCACTCCACCAAGCGGCCGAATTTACGGGCGTCATGGATGATGGAGAGCACTTCCTGCATGCGCCCGAGGGCGAACACGGGGATGAGGAACGAGCCGCCGCGGTTGATCGTGTCGTTGATCGAGGTGATCAGGCGGTTGACCTCGTTGAGGCGTTCTTTACCCACCGAACGCTCGGTGGTGCCACGGGTGGTCTCGATGACCACGGTCTCGAACTGGCCAGCGGGGAACTGGGCGCCGAGCAGCGTGCGTTGGTTTTCGAACAGCACGTCGCCGCTGAAGAAGTAGTGGCGGTTCTTGTGGTGGATTTCGACGGCGGCGGCACCCGCGACGTGGCCGGCGCGGTGGAACAACAACTCGAGCTCGTCGGTCTTGCCCTGGAATTTCTTCACCTGGTTAAAGGACAGGCCGAGAATGCGGCCGGCGCAGCGATCAATGTCATTGTGCGTGAACAGCGGGTAATCGGGGATGTTGGACTCCTCTTTTTGGCGCATCATCACGTTGGCCGAATTGTGGAGCATGCGCTCGATGAGCATCCGGCTGGACTGCGTCATGATGACCGGGGTATTGGGGTGCTGCATCATCACCACGGGCAGGCTGCCGATATGGTCTAAGTGGCAGTGAGTGATGATGATAAAGTCGAGCTCGACATCACGGATCAAGTCCAGGCGAGGCGTGGCATTGCGGCCCGCTAACTTGGGATTGAGTCCGCAGTCGATGAGGATCTTCAAGTCCCCAATTTGCACGAACATACAGTTGGCACCGATGCCACCTACAGGATTTAAATCAATTAACTTCATTTCTTAAACGTGAGATCGAGACGAACCCGAGCGGCATGCGCAAGGCGCAAGTTTTCCCTTTTGCGTGTTGGTTTTTTGGCACCAATAGCCGGCCTCATTCATTCAAGCCCGAGCACGCGGGCGGACGGGAGCAAACCGCCATCCGGCCCCATTAAATATCCCCGTTTTGCCTGACTTAAATGTCGCCGGATCCGGCGCGCGTATCCTCATCGGGTACGATCAGCTCAAAGGCGGGCAAGACGACGTGAACCCGACGGCCGAGATCGTCGACACCATGGAAACTGCCCTGCGAGCGGGCGGATTCCGCGGTGACGTGGTAACTGTTGTAGAAAAACTGTTCGCCGGCGGCCAAGCGCGGGGTTTCGCCTACGATTTTGTCGCCCTCGACCACCAGTTGGCTGCCGTTGGCGTGAGTGACCACCCACTTGCGCCCGAGCAGGGTGACGGTGCGCTCGGAGCCGTTGTGAATGGTGATGAAATACACGAAGGCGTGGGGCTTGTCCGGTGGCAGGCTCTTGCCACCGTGGTGGTAGACAAGCTTGTCGAGGCGGGCGGTCAGGCCGGGAAGTGCAAGGGAGGCGATCACGGGCTTGAAGCAACCCAGTGCGGGCGGCATTGCAACCGCTTTGGTCGCAGCGCGGTTCACCCCGCGTGCCGCCCTGAAAACCGCGACCCGACTTGGCGATGCTGCGCAGGCGGGTGGTGTTTTCGGGCTTGGTTTTGAGGGCTGGGAGGCTTACCCGTCTACCTTTCCAAATATGGCAACCGCACTTATTTTCTCCGGACAAGGCGCCCAAAAGGTCGGCATGGGCAAGTCGCTCTACGAAAACTCCGCCACCGCGCGGGCTCTCTACGATGAGGCCAACCGCGTGCTCGGCTGGGATCTCGCCAAAATCTGTTTCGAGGGTCCGGATGCCGAGCTCACGCAAACCAAGGTCTGCCAAGTTGCGCTGTTTGTGCACGGCATGGCCGTCCACGCTATATTAAAAGAGCAGGGTAAACTCGACGACGTGCGGTTTGCTTTTGGCCTGAGTCTGGGCGAGGTCACGGCGCTCACCGTCGCCGGTGTGTTTGATTTTGCGACGGGGCTCCAGGTGGTGGCCGAACGCGGTCGCCTCATGCAGGTCGCCTGCGAAAGCACCACGGGCGGCATGGCGGCGATTCTGGGCGAAGAGCGCCAGACCATTTATGATCTTTGCGCTGCCTTCGATATCGAGGCGGCCAATTTCAACGCCCCCGGTCAGATCATCGTCTCGGGTGACAAGAGCAAGGTGGACGCAGCTGTCGCCGCCGCCAAAGACCGCGGCATCAAGAAGGTCATCCCGCTCAATGTCGCTGGCGCCTACCACAGCCGCCTGATGGAGCCCGCGCGTGCCGCTTTTGCCGTTTACCTGCAAGGTGTTGTGTTTAACCCGCCGCAGCTGACCGTGTTCACCAACACGACCGGCCAGGCGGTGGCTGAACCGACCGCTATTCGCGAAGCGTTGGTTAAGCAGGTCGTCTCTTCGGTGCTGTGGGAAGATTGCATGCGCTCAGCGGTTGCGGCCGGGGTGACCAGCTTCCTTGAGCTTGGGCCCGGTGGCGTTCTCGCCGGCCTTGCCAAACGCACTGACAAAGCCTGGTCGGTGAAAAGTTTGGCTGAGTTTGCCGATGTAGCCGTTTAAGCTCGGTTGGCGCGGTGGCGTGCAGTGGCTTAAAGAACTCGGGGGCTGGTCGAGTTCTTACGCCATCCCTGAGCTCACGCTCAGGGCCACGGTGGGGGCGCGAGTGGGTTCAGGGGGGATCTATGTGGCCTTGCGCGTGAGCGCAGGGTGGGGTGGTGGGCGAAGGAACCTAAATGTAATGCGCGTTCGGCGATCCCAGAGCGGAAATTGTGATTGCATGGCCGCGCGAGTCTGGGCGGTTTTGAGGACATGGCATCCAAATACCTTCCCACCACGCGCGACCTGAAAGCCAGCGAGCGCTTCCTGAATAAACAGGTCCAAAAAGCCCGCGGCAAAAAACCGTCGTCACTGCTGCCCGTTAACAAGCCCAAGAAGTAAGCGTCCGCTCGCCTGCCACGCCCGTACTCCAGCGGACGACTTGACCCATCAGCCCGCTTGGACCCAAGCCAACAGATTGCCGGGCAAGACGAGGCGTTCGCGGTTTTTTGAGGAAATGCAGACGTGTTCGGTGCGTACCACCGCAGCGCGTTTGTCCACGGCCCCCTTCTTCCAGATAACGTAGTCGATCGCGTAGCTGTTCTCGCTCAGGGAGCGCGGTGACACGTCGATGCGCAAGAGGTCACCACAAGCGAGTGGGCGCAAGTAGCTTGCCTCGCTCTTGGCCACCGGAATCACGGCGCCATTGTCGGCAAAAAAAGAGCCGAGCGGCACGCCAAACGCCGCCAGGGATTCCTCGTAAGCCTCATGGCAAATCGACAGGTAGCGGGCGAAAAACACCACGCCGGCGGCGTCCGTATCGGGAAAGTGAACCGTGCGGTGGTAGGCAAAGGGCATGGCAAAAAGCGCTGGCGGTTAATTAAAAGGGATTGGACCAAGGGGCTGCGGTCGGCTTAACGCTTACTTAGAAACCCCTGCGTCGATTTTCGACAGGTTCAAATCCACCGATTCCAGGTAGGGGTTTCGGCCGTCGGGCTGCGCCAGCAGGCGGTAAACCCCTTCGTAATCCTTCTCCAATTTGGGCAACGCGAAGAAACTCCAAAAGCCGCGCGTTTTTGCCATCAGCTCCTGAGCTGACTTAAAGAGCCGTTTCTCGGCTGGGACGTTGTTGAAGTCGTTGGACTCCTCGAACTCGGCAAACAGGCCGGGGAGTTTGGCGGGGTAGGCGGGGTCGGCCATTTGGCCAAGGTAATCCGCCGTGGCGACCATGCACCCGGTTAACCGCTCGATGTCGCTACGGAAGGTCAGCAGTTCTATCTGGCTGGTCAGGCCGGTGCAGCGGATGGCGTTTAACACTCCCTCGATTTCTCCTTCAGCGCAGCCCAGCGCGGGTAAAAACGAAGCCGCCATCGCGCAACTCCGCTCCACATGCGTGGCGGTGTACTTGGCCCCCGTTCCCGACTGGTCATCGCGGGTTTTCAGATACCCGCAGTCGTGGAGCATGATGGCGGCATAGCCGAGGGAGAACTGACGGCCGTTAAAGGCTGGCTGTGCGCCATGGTTAATGCGACCGGCGGCCAGATCGATAAAGCACTGGGTGGCGAGCAACGTGTGGTCGAAATTATGGTAGCTTAGGTCGGCCTCCTGGTAATTGGCGTGCCTGCCGGCGAAGAGATCGGACACCAACGCGGTGGCGTTTTCTATTAGCCCGAAGGCGGACGACGAGTAGGCGCTCTCATGGTGGTTTTTAGCCGCGGCCAAAATGAATTTAGTGGTGGGATTGGCGTAGAGCATGGCTTCGGAGCGGAGCGCATGACGCTGGTTTTGGTTGGATTAGTCGATTCCGAAAGTCGCCCGCAGCCGCGCTTTGATGGGGGCGACCGCCGCCGGGCTGGATAGGGATAAAATGACCGGGGCTTCGGACAGAGGCCGCTTTCGGGGCCCCGTTTCCGCTCGTATGCCCCCGAGCGCCCAGCGAAAACCCGGCGCGACGCGTTCTGCTGATTATAGATTTGCCCCGGCCGCCACAAAGCCTCTTTCGGGAAGGATGTCGCCGCTGAATTCGTTTAAGCATCGCCCGGTTTTACGCTGATTTTACCATGATCAACTGGTCCCACTGGCACAACGAACCGCACCTCGTCGGCGGGCTTATCCTACTCGGCTGGCTTTACGCCCTGTTGACCGGCCCCTTGCGTGAACGCATCGCCCCCGGTGCCGTTTACCCGCGTGCCCAGGCCATTCGGTTCTACCTGGGGTTAACCGTTTTCTATTTGGCCGTGGGCTCGCCGCTCGACCAGATCGGCGAGCGTTTTTTGCTCAGCGGGCACATGGTGCAACACCAGTTGATCATGTATGTGGCCGCCGTGCTGTTCTTGTTGGGGTTGCCGAGTTGGCTGGTGGCCAAGGTCACCGCCCGCCCCGAACTAAGATCTGTTCTGGGCTTTTTTTCAAACCCGTTAATCTGCGGCCTCATTTACACGCTCATTTACTCCGTCTGGCACGTGCCCGCACTCTACGATTGGGCGCTGCAAAACCGCTGGGTGCACATCACCGAACACGTCATGTTTTTCGCGGCGGCGCTGTTTTACTGGTGGCCCATTATTAGCCCGTCCACGGAGTTCCCGCGCATTTCCTACGGCGCGCAGATGCTCTATCTAACCGGGGTGGTCATCGCCATGACACCGGTTTTTGCCTTCATCGCCTTCTCCAAAGACATCCTTTACCCGACCTACGAATACGCCCCGCGCCTGTTCGCCACTTTTGGCCCTGCCGAGGACCAGCTACTCGGGTCTGTCATCATGAAAATGGGCGGCATGGGCGTGACGTTCATTGTTTTTGTCATCGCGTTCTACAAGTGGTACCAGGCTTCGGAAGCCCGCCCAGCGAGCCCGAAACTGCCCTCCGCCTAACGGTGTTCAGGGGGGCTTGAGGCGGGCCTGAAACCGCTTCCGCCCGCGAGTTTTCCATTCGCTTATTTCCCGCTTGTCCGCACCTGTGTCGGGCGGCACAAACAACCCTCGTGCCCGCACCTAAAAGCTTTCCCGTCGCCGAGATTCACGCCGCCATCGATCGGCTGGCCCACGCCATTCGCGAACGCCACCCGTCGCCCAACCGGTTGATCCTCCTCGGCATCGCCAACGGCGGCATCGAACTCGCCAGCCGCCTTGCCGCGTCCCTTGGCGTGCAGTCCGGCACCCTCGATATTTCGTTTCACCGCGACGACATCGATCGCCACCCGATTCCCAAGGAGTTCAGCCCCACGCGCATCCCCGTCGATGTCACCGGCGCGACCGTCATCTTGGTTGACGACGTGCTGTTTTCCGGACGCACCGTCAAAGCCGCGCTCGACGAGCTGTTTGACTACGGCCGCCCCGCCAAAGTCGAGTTGGCCGTTCTCATCGATCGCGCAGGCCGCAAGCTGCCGGTCGCCGCCGATTACACCGGCTTGGCCCTCGAAGTTCCCGCCTCGGCAAAGATCGTTGTGAAGCTCGATTCCGCCAAACCCGCGCGCGATTCGGTCACCATCATTCCCTTTAAACCCGCCGCCTAACTTCCACTGAATGCTGCTGCGCAATCCGCTCCGGATTTTGTTCAGTTAAAATCAGTTATTCTTTCTATGCCCTGGACCCGCCGCCACCTCATCACGCTCGAGGAACTCTCCCTCGACGAGATCAACCAAATCCACGCCACCGCCACCGCGTTTAAAAAAATCCTCGGGCGCAGTGTGAAGAAAGTCCCCGCCTTGCGCGGCAAGACAATCGTCAACCTATTCCTCGAACCCAGCACACGCACGCGCATGGCCTTCGACATGGCGGCCAAGCGCCTCAGCGCCGACGTGATCTCGATGGACGGCTCCAGTTCCTCGACCACCAAGGGCGAAACCCTCCGCGACACCGCGCAGAACATCGAGGCGCTCGGGGCCGACCTGATTGTTATCCGCCACGCCGCCGCCGGCTCTCCCCTGTACCTGTCCAAAATCCTGGGAATCCCGGTGATCAACGCCGGTGACGGCGCCCACGAGCACCCGACCCAGGGCCTGCTCGACTCGTTCACCATGCGTGAGCACCTCGGTTCCCTCAAGGGACGCAAGGTGGTCATCCTCGGCGACATTTTGTTTAGCCGCGTTGCCCGCTCCAACATCCACGCCCTTAACAAACTCGGTGCCAACGTCACCGTTGTGGGGCCGTCCACCTTGGTGCCGCACACGCTCAAGCCGATGGGGGTGACCGTGTCGCACGACCTGCGCAGCGCGCTCTCCGATGCCGACGTGGTCATGCTGCTGCGCATCCAGCACGAGCGCCAATCCAGCGGCATGTTCCCCTCGCTCGGTGAGTACACCAGCCTGTTCGGGCTCAACAAAACCCGCGCCGGCTGGCTCAACCCCAAGGCGATCATCATGCACCCCGGCCCGATCAACCGCGGCGTCGAGATCGATAGCGAACTGGCCGACGGCGAGCGCAGCGTCATTTTGGAGCAAGTCACCAACGGCATCGCCGTGCGCATGGCGGTCTTGTACCTGTGCTCCGGCGGCCAACCCGAAAGCGTCGTTCCGGCGGAGTGAGGCGGCGGAGTTTTTGGCCACGAAAAACACGAAATGACACAAAAAACTGAACCGTGAAATTCGCGCATATTAACCAACTCTGTGACGTCGTCAGGGAAACGAGTTTTGCTCTCCATCGCTACCACCGGCACGGCCACGCTGAGAAAATCTACGAAAACGGTCTTGTCCACCGGCTGCGTAAGCAGGGGCTTAAAGTGCACCAGCAGTACCCGCTTCACGTTTACGATGAGGACGGCACGCTGCTCGGCGAATTTTTTGCCGACCTCTTTATTGAAGACCAACTGATCGTGGAGCTCAAAGCCACGAAGTGTGTGCTCGATGAGCATGTCGCCCAGCTCCTCGGCTACCTCAAATCCAGTCGGGTCGAAACCGGCTTACTCATCAATTTCGGTGCACCTACTCTGCATGTTAAAAAATATCTGATGACCGATCCGGTCGCCTGATTTTTTGTGTCATTTTGTGTTTTTTGTGGCCAACCCTCCTATGCCTTCACTCTGGATTTCCAACGCCCGCGTCATCGATCCCGCCGCCAAGCGCGACTCGGTCGGCGACCTTTTCATTAAAGACGGTAAATTCGTCGCCTCCCTCTCGGCCGCCGAGCTCAAGAAGGCCAAAAAAATCGACGCCAAGGGCCTCGTCGCCTGCCCCGGCTTGGTCGATATCCACGTCCATTTCCGCGAGCCCGGCCAAATGCACAAGGAGACCATCGAGACCGGCTCCCGCGCCGCCGCCGCCGGTGGGTTCACCTCGGTCGTCTGCATGCCCAACACCGCCCCGGTCGCCGACACCGCCGGCACCATTCAGCAAATCAAAGACTCCATCGCCCGCACCGCGTGCATCAAAGTCTATCCTACCGGTTGCATCACCGTCGGTATGAAGGGCCAGGCCCTTGCGCCCATCGGCTCGCTCAAACGAGCCGGCGTCATCGCCATCACCGACGACGGCGACTGCGTCCAGTCCAACGAACTCATGCGCCGGGCCTGCGAGTACGCAAAAATGTGCGACCTGCCGCTCATGGACCACTGCCAGGACCATTCGATGACGGTCGGCGCGGTCATGAACGAAGGCGTGGTGTCGACCCGCCTCGGCCTCAAGGGGTGGCCCAATGCGGCCGAAGACATCATCGTGGCGCGTAATGTCGTGCTCGCGACCTACACCGGTGCGCATATCCACATGCAGCACATCTCCTCGAAAAACTCCGTCGAGATCCTGCGCCGGGCCAAGGCCCGTGGCGTTTCGGTTTCCGCCGAAGCCACCCCGCACCACATCGCGCTCACCGACGAGGCGCTGGGCACCTACGACACGCACTTTAAGATGAACCCGCCGCTGCGCACCGAGGAGGACCGCGTGGCGATCATCGAAGGCCTGCGCGACGGCACCCTCGACATTTTGGCCACCGACCACGCCCCGCACACCGATTACGAAAAGGACAAGGAGTTCGACTACGCCCCCAACGGCATCCTCGGCCTCGAAACCGCGCTGCCCATCTCGCTCGAAATCCTCGTGCGCAAAAACAAGTTCAAGCTGCCCTACGTCATCGATCTGTTGACGCGCAAGCCCGCCAACCTGCTCAAGCTCGAAGCCGGCACGCTCGCCGTCGGCGCTCCCGCCGACGTCTGCCTGTTCGATCCCGACGAGAAGTGGGTGTACGACGCCAAAGCCGGGTTTAGCAAATCCAGCAACAGCCCGTGGCACGGCCAGACCCTGCAAGGCCGCGTGAAAACCACGATCGTCGACGGCAAAGTGGTGTTTAACCACGGCAAGATTTCTTAACGCGCGACTTCGCCCATGCCAGCCTGGAGCGTTTTAACTCAAGCCATAGCCTCACGTGTATCGAAGTAGCGCAGACTTCCAGTCTGCACTCCCTCTCGGAGCAGACTGGAAGTCTGCGCTACTCTTTTATCCCTCAACGCCCGTCTTCTCCTAACTCGTGCTTTCCCTTGTTATTGGTTTGGAAGTGGTGATCTGGTTGGCGGGATTGGTCGCGCTGTGGCGGGTGGTGGCGGCCCGGCGGGTGTTTGCGTCCCCCTCCCTTGCACCCTGGCCGGTGACGGTCGAAGGGTTTGCCCTCGGCGTGCTGCTCACCGTGGGCGGCGCACTTGCGCTTCCGTACTCAGTCACCCATCTCGGCGACCGTTGGCTGGGTGCAGCCGCGCGTGATGGTGCGTGGTGGCAGGCCGTCCAAGCGGCCGCCTTTCAACTCGGTTTGTTGGCGGGTCTGTTCATCGCAGCCCTTTGCTTGCGCTTCAATAAATCCGCCCGGATTTCTGCGTTGGCCGTCCCCCCCGAGGTCTTTCGGCCAGAACCGACGCGTTACCCCGTCGTGGCCGGCGTCACGGTTTTCCTGATCTCCATTCCGGTGATCAACGGTATCGGTTTTTTATGGAAAACACTCGTCGAGGCGCTGGGGTTTTCCGCCGCCGAACAGGACATGGTCGGCCTGTTCCGTGACTGCGACGATCCGGAGCGTTGGCTGTTCATGGTGGCCCTCGCAACCGTGATTGCGCCCTTGACCGAGGAACTGGTTTTCCGCGCCGGACTGTTTCGTTTCCTGCGCAACCGCCTGCCGAGAGGACTCGCCTTAATTATTCCAGCGATGGTTTTTGCTCTTCTCCACGGCAATCTGGTGGCCGTGGTTCCGCTCTGTGCGCTCGGGGCGTTTTTTGCGATCGCCTACGAACAAACCGGCCGCATCAGCGTGCCGATCATCGCCCACGCCTTGTTCAATCTGCACACCATCCTTCTCGTGATGGCTGGGGTGACGTGACCGACCTCTAGCGGCTTCCGCGGCTCATACTAATTAGAGTTCAAGTTGAGGCTTACGGCATCCTTGAGCTCACCCTCAAGGCCACACCCTTCCTGAACAAACTTCCCGTGGCCTTGAGCGTGAGCTCAAGGTGTTTACGCACAGGTATCCGCTTCTTAACTCATCTAGAACGCGAATTGGTATCAGCCCCAGATCAGCCCGATTGATACGATGAGTGCGTAGCCGGCCAAATACAGGCCGGTCGATCCCAAGAGACGAATTAACTCCGCTGGCGTCGTAGCCTGCGCGAGGCGGCGCGATTGACGCCAGCCGATCGCGCTACAGAGCCCCAGGGCGCCGGCCAGAACGAACGGGTTCCAGTCGTCCACGCCGATCGCGAAAATCACCGCCACCCCAAGCGCATGGGCCGCCACAAACTGCGCCCGAGCGAAGCGCCGCCCCAACCGCACCACCAGCGTGCGTTTACCCGCACTCACGTCGGTGTCGGCATCGCGGTAGTTGTTAACCACCAGAATATTGGCGGCGAGCGCGCCGATGCCGCTGCCGATCAGCCAGACGTCGGCCGTGAAGACCTCGGTTTGCACAAAGTAGGTCGCCCCGACCGCTACCAGCCCAAAGAAAACAAAGACGAACACGTCGCCCAGCCCATTGTACCCCAGTGGATACGGGCCGCCGGTATAGGCGTAGCCGCACGCGATACTGGCCAGGCCGATCACCAGCAGCGGCCAGCCGCCGTAGGTCAGCAGCGGCAGTCCGGTCAAAAAGGCGGCGATGAACACCCCGATCATGGCTCGCTTCATCGTGGCGGGGATGATGAGTCCCGCTGCGACGGCCCGGCGCGGGCCGATTCGCGCGGCGGTGTCCGCGCCTTTGATGAAGTCGTAGTAATCGTTGGCGAAATTGGTGCCGATCTGGATGAGCAGGGCGAACGCAAGGCAGAGGATCGCAGCCGGCGCGTTAAAACTCCCATCGCGCCACGCCAACGCCGAAGCCACGACCACCGGGGCGACTGCCGCCGGCAAGGTGCGTGGGCGCGTGGCCTCCAGCCAAACCGAAAAGCGCGTGGAGGAAGTTGCCGGTATCACGATGGGGACTACCGGTTTTTTCGCCGCGACGGTTTATTGAGCTGCACCAGGGGGCGCTTGAGCATGCCGCTTAAAATCAGCGGCAGAATCGCCAGCCCAGCGCTTAATAATTGGTAATCGAACAGCTCTCGCGCTAGTAGGATGCCGAAGGCGATTTGAAAGCTGGCGGCGGCAAAAAGAAAGACTCCTGCACTGGGGATAGCTCGGTTGCAGGTCCAGACCGTTACAAAAGCGAAAAGGGCCGACTGCCAGCCGATGAGTCCAAAACTAAGCCCCAAAATAAAGAAGATCGGGGCGACCAGACGGACGCGCGACTCGAGTCGAATTGCCTGCACCAGCACGGCGATCACGAGCAGGACGCATTTGAGGGCAAAAACCGTGGGCGCGATGCTTTTGGCGGCCCCGAGTTCAACGGCGAAGCAGGCGTAATTAACCGCAACCGCCCCCGCTGCCGCACGGGCCAAATCCACCCAGTTGCGCGCCTTGCCGATTTCAGACGTGAGGCTGATGGAGGCGTCTTGCGCATCGCGCTCCACCACCGGTTGGCCCAGGTTACGCGGGGCCGAACTGCGGATGACTTTTCTGCCGAGCCGTAGCCACTGCCGAGGGAACCAGAGCAGCAGCAGGGCGAAGGGCAGTAACCAATAATTAACGATCATGTAATGGCGAAGCTCAAAGCAGTCTGCACGCCAAGGCGGCAGCCTGGAGTAATCAGAGGATCATGCCGGCGGCGACCGTCGCGTTGGTGAATTCATCAACCAGGATGAAACTCCCCGTGGCGCGGTTGCGTTGATAAGAATCAGCAATGAGCGGCGAGGCGGTGCGCAACAGGATGCGGCCGATGTCGTTCATGCCAATGTCCAGGTCACCTTCGACCTTGTGCAGCGTGCTGATGTTCACCTTGTAGCGCACGGCTTTGATGACCGACTTGGCCTCGCGGGTGGTGTGGCGAATGATGTATTTGCCGTTGGGCACCAGTTTCTTGTCCGAGAACCAGCAGATCATCGCCTCGATGTCTTGGGTGACCTCCGGGGGATTGTTGGCCTTGGTGATGGTGTCGCCACGGGAGACGTCGATCTCGTCTTCGAGCGTCATCACCACCGACATCGGCGCGAAGGCCTCGGTGAGTTCGCCAGACGGGCCGTGGATGGTTTTGATGCGCGAGGTCAGGCCGGAGGGTTGCGAGACGATCGCGTCGCCGGGCTTGAACACCCCGCCCGCCACGCGGCCGGCGAAACCACGGAAATCGTGGTGCTCATCGGTGTTGGG
This sequence comes from Opitutus sp., assembly GCA_024998815.1. Lineage (NCBI taxonomy): Bacteria > Pseudomonadati > Verrucomicrobiota > Opitutia > Opitutales > Opitutaceae > Opitutus > Opitutus sp. Next base: position 1,277,319 of record JACEUQ010000001.1, on the reverse strand, counting down.
ACGGATCACGGTTTGGACCGGGAAGCGCGCGTCGATGTGGTTAACATCGCTGCCGATGTAGACGGTTTCCAGGGTGTAAAGCAGCGCGCTGCCCTGATACCATGGCATCTTGGGCGAGCGATCGACGACGTTGTCGCCGTGCAGAGCCGAGATCGGAATGAACTGGATGTCGGGGATTTCCAGGCGGGATGCGAACTGGGTGTAGGCGGTGACGATCTCGTTGAACCGGGCCTCGGAGTAGTCGACGAGGTCCATCTTGTTGACGCAGACCACCACGTGCGGGATGCGCAGCAGCGAGGCGATGAAGGAGTGGCGGCAGGTTTGCTCGATGACGCCTTTGCGCGCGTCGATCAAGATGATGGCGAGGTTGGCGGTGGAGGCGCCCGTCACCATGTTGCGCGTGTACTGGATGTGGCCGGGTGTGTCGGCGACGATGAACTTGCGGCGCGGGGTGGCAAAATAGCGGTAGGCCACGTCGATGGTGATGCCCTGCTCGCGCTCGGCGCGCAGGCCGTCGGTGAGCAGCGAGAGGTTGAGGTGGTCCTCGCCGCGCTGTTCGGTGGCGCGCTCGATGGCTTCCAGCTGGTCCTCGAAAATCGCCTTGGAGTCGTAAAGCAGGCGGCCGATGAGGGTGGATTTACCGTCGTCAACGCTGCCCGCCGTGGTGAAGCGGAGCAGGTCCATGGCTAGGTAATGCTGGTCGGTGTGCGTGTGGGCAGGAGCGTTCATGCGTTGAAAATTGAAAAAGGGACGGAGTTAACGCAAAGGCGCGAAGGCGCTAAGTCCGCAAAGGATTGGATTTGGGTGGAGATTAACTGGGGGGGGGGGGGGGAACGCGGGAGTTTATAGCCGATTAACCACGCGATGGAGACCGTCTTTCACCAGACGTTCGCCGAAATTGATGACGAGTCCTAACTTCAGCTGAGTGAGTCGAAGATAAGTCAGCATCTGGGATTCAAAGATCGGATTCCATTCGGTGACCGCCTTCGGATCGACGATCACGCGCTTGTTCACGCAGAGATCGAGCCGCAGAGGCGTTGCGAGGACGTGGCCCTTGTAAAAAATAGGGACCGGCTGCTGACGTTCAACGGACAGACCACGGAGCATGAGTTCAAATACGAGGGCTTCCTCATATACGCTCTCCAACAACCCTGGCCCTCCCAGCTCACGGTGCACCTCAATCGCGGATTCCACGATGATGCGACTGAGGGCGTTTTCGTCTAATTCCATGCGGCGTGTCCTTTGCGTCTTCGCGTCTTTGCGTTAAAAATCCGGTTCTCAGAAATAGCCCGCCTTTTTGCGGTCTTCCATTGCGGTTTCGGAGCGCTTGTCGTCGGCGCGGGTGCCACGCTCGGTCTGGCGGGCGGTGGCGACTTCTTGAATGACCGCGGCGAGATCGGCCGCATCCGACTCAACCGCACCGGTGCAGGTGCTGTCGCCCACCGTGCGGTAGCGCACCGTGCGGGTTTCGTACTTTTCGTCACCGATGAGCGTAATGTAGGGCGACTTCGCCAGCAGCACGCCGTTGCGATTCACCACTTCGCGCTGGTGCGTGAAATAGATCGAGGGGATGTCGAGTTTCTCGCGGGCGATGTACTGCCACACGTCCATCTCGGTCCAATTGGAGAGCGGGAACACGCGGAAGTGCTCACCCTGGTTTTTGCGGCCGTTAAACAGGTTCCAAAGCTCGGGGCGCTGGTTTTTAGGGTCCCACTGGCCGAACTCGTCGCGGTGGGAGAAAAACCGCTCCTTGGCGCGGGCTTTTTCCTCGTCGCGGCGTGCGCCACCGAGGCAGGCGTCGTAGCGGAACTCCTCGATCGTATCGAGCAGGGTCACGGTTTGCAGGCCGTTGCGCGAGGGGTTCGGGCCTTTTTCTTCCTGGCAGCGACCAGCCTTGATGGAGTCGGCGACGTAGCGCACCACCAGACGGCTGCCGGTGTCCTTGGCCAACCAATCACGGAATGCGATCGTCTCCTCGAAGTTGTGGCCGGTGTCCACGTGCACGAGCGGGAAGGGGATCTTGGCCGGGGCAAACGCCTTCTGGGCGAGGCGCACCATGACGATGGAATCCTTGCCGCCAGAGAATAACAGGGCGGGGCGCTCAAACTGCGCGGCGACTTCGCGCATGATGAAGATGGCCTCGTGTTCGAGCTGGGCGAGATGCGTAAGGTTGTAGGAACTCATATCGGGTTATTGGAAAGTGATGCGGGGCAAGATGGCGGTGTGCAACTGGTTGAGCGAGTCGGCGGCGGTGCCCGCCTCGGTGTCGATGATCTGGGCCTCGAGGTCTTCTGCGAGCGGCGCCTCGAAGCTCGAGTCGCGTCCGGTGAATTGCTGCACGTTGCCCGCCTTCGCCTTGGCGTAAAGACCTTTGGGGTCGCGCGCCGCGCAGGTGTCGAACGAGGCCGCCACATACACCTCGGAGAAATCGTCCGCCCCGATGATCGTGCGCGCCAACTGGCGGTGGGCGCGTTGCGGGGTGATAAACGCCGCGATCACCACCACGCCGGCCTGTACAAAGAGTTTCGCCACTTCCGCGATGCGACGGATGTTTTCAGCCCGATCCGCGTCGGTGAACCCGAGATCACGGTTGAGCCCGCTGCGGACGTTGTCGCCATCAAGCAAGTGGGTGGTGAAACCCTCGGCGTGGAGGCGGCGCTCCAAGGCGATCGCGAGGGTGCTCTTGCCCGACCCGGACAAACCATACAACCAGATCACCCGGCCGCGTTGTTTCAACTTGGCCTCTTTGTCCGCCCGTCCGAGGACGCGGTCGAAAATGGGATAGAGGTTGTCGGGCGTGGAGGCAGCCATATGTTTAGTAAACTGATGAACTTTTGAAAGTAGGCGGTTCGGCGCAAGAGAAAAGCCTGCGAGCCCGGTTAAATCAGGGGTTAAACCTTTGTTCTTCAGGAAGATTTAATTCCGCTTCGAGCTCACGAATGCGCGCTAGGACCAGCGGGGCCATGGCGGACTCCACCGTGAATTCGCTGATCCCGCGGGCCCGATCCACGGTTTTGGGGAGCTTCGTGTAGGTCTGTTTCAGCCAATCGTAGGCTTCTTGGTTGCGGCCGAGTTTGCGCAACAATTCAGCATAAATCCGTCCGGCATAAAAGGGCCCGTCGGGACGAAGCGCAGCGCGGCGGTAGGCCTCGGCGGCGTTGGCTTTGTCCTTGAGGCGGTTGAGGTAAACATTGGCGACTTCCACGTGCAGCAGCGCGGAATCCGGGTGGTGGTTAAACGCCTCGTTGAGGTACTTCAGCGCAACGTTGGCCTGCTCCTCGTCGATCAGGCGCTGCTTGGCCTGCGGCACGGCGTTGTAGCCGCCGGCGTCGACGATGCGCCAATTGGGCATGTCGTAGGCGATCATACGCGAGCCGTTAAGCCAAAAAAACAGCGGGCGCGGATCGATGGCGGTGACCAATTTGATGAACGTCTGCGTGGCCGGCAGGTTGCGGTCTTCCCACTCCGTGTGGGTTTGAATCCAAAAAAAGTCCGCCGCGATCGCGCGGAAGCCGCCGAGCAGTCCCACGGTGACGCCCTGGCCGAGCGCGCCCTGGAGCGAGTCCAGTTTTAGTGCCGGTTGCCGAGCGCGCACCCACTCCCACGCCGGCGCTTCCAACGGGCGCACCGCCAGGCCGGTCACGGCCAACACGGCGACGACCACGAACCCGGTTAACAGCGGGCGAAGGCGCGCGAGGTTAAATTTCACGTTGGCTGAAACTGTAAACCGCCAGGGCACCAAACACTACGATGTAGGTGAGTGCATAGCCGCCCACCCGCACAAACACGAGGGGATCGATCGCTTGGCCGATACCGATTTGGTCGGCCAAATTAAAGACCTGGAAATTCGGGAACACGTAGCCGAGTCCCTGCACCAGTAGGCGCAGGGGCAGGGCGGTCACGTGGCTGTAGGCGTCGCGCGCCAGGTACTGCAGGTGGCAGATCACCAGCATAAAAAAACCCATGACCACGGTGTAGAGGTTGGTGTTGGAGAAACTCGCCACCAGCAGCGTGATCGCCGCGAGTACGCCGAATTTTAGCCATTGCAGCACGCCCATCATCAGCAGGTCGCCGTAATGAATCAGCCGGCCCGCCTCAAACGCCTCCGGATTGGCGTCCATGAGCGCGGTCTCGCGGTTGTAGATCAGCGCCAGCAACAGGCCCGTCGTGAGCGCGCAAAACACGCCGACCACCGCGAACACGCCCAGAAGTTTCCCGAAGATGAATTCCGTGCGCCAGATCGGCTTGGCCAAAAGGGTCAACGCGGTGCGGTTTTCGATCTCGCTGAAAAACAGCTGGGCGGTGGCGGCGATCGTCAGGGTGGAGCCAAAAAATACCATCGCGCCGAAGCCAAAGTCGGCGATGAACTTCAGCTCCGAGGAGCCGAAGTTGAACTCGCGAAATAGCTGGGCGCTCGCAACCAGCGCGACCGCTAGCAGGAGCAGGAAGTTAAATAGCTTCTGGCGCACGGCCTCCAGGAAGGTGTTGCCGGCCACGATACCGAGGCGGCCGAAGGAAAACGGCACGCTGCGCGTCGCGGTGCTCATGCCTGGCCTCCGTTCTTGGGGCCGCGGGCGACCTTGCTCAGGAAAAGCTGGTCGAGGCGGGTGCGCGGTTGCTCCACGGCGCTGAGCGTATGTCCGCGCGCCGCCAGCCAACCGCGCAACTCCGCCAACTCCGCCGGCGGCAGCGCGTCGACGATCAGCGCCTGTTGGTCCTGACGGCCGACCAGCTCGGTGACCGCCCCTTCGAGGATTAGTTTTCCGCGGTCAAGGATGGCGACGCGGTCGCAGATGTCCTCGATCTGCGCCAACAGATGCGAGGTGATCAGCACGGTTTTGCCCTGGGTTTTAAGTTTTAAAATGAGCTCGGAAATCTCCGCCGAGCCGACTGGGTCGACGCCGGCGGTGGGCTCATCGAGGATAATCAGGCGCGGGTCATGCACGAGTGCTTGGGCCAGGCCGATGCGTTGCAACATGCCCTTCGAGTAGGTTCCGACGCGGCGGTGGGCGGCGGCGCTCAGTCCAACCCAGTCGATGACCTCGCGCACCCGGTCCGCGAGTCGGGCCTTCGGTACGCCACAAATCCGCCCGTAAAAACGCACCAGCTCGGTGCCGCTTAAGTAGCGATAGAAATAGGGTGCCTCGGGCAGGTAGCCGACGTTGAGGCGCGAATCGACCCGGCCGCTGGGCACGCCAAACACCTGGCATTCGCCCACCGTGGGTTCGAGCAGACCGAGGATGATTTTGATGGTGGTGCTTTTGCCGGAGCCGTTGGGGCCGAGCAGGCCGAAAACCTGGCCCTCGGGCACGGAGAGCTTGAGGTTGTCCACCGCGCGCAATTTTACGCCGCGCAGATTAAGCGAAAAGTCCTTCGTCAGGCCGGTGATCGTGATCGCGGCCTGGGGCAGGGCAGGGGGCACGGGGGCGGCGGTCATTGAATGCAAAAATCTTGGTATTGGGCCGGGCCCTGAGAGGAGCTGCGCTCCACCTTACGGATGTAGCCGTGCATGCGCTCTTCTAGAACGATGAGGAAGGCGTTGATCTCCTTGGGGGCGCCCTCGACTTCGAGCAGCACGCGGCCATCGGCCAGATTGCTGACGCGCCCCGTCAGCTCGAATTCCTTGGCGACGGACAGGGTGGTGTAGCGAAAGCCCACGCCCTGGACATGCCCTGAGAAGTAAACGGTCTCGTGATGTACGTCAGCCATGGGATAAAGATGGCAAAAAATAGCGGTTCGATCGGAGCGGATTCAATCTGCAAAGTGAACCGCACGAAATTCATGGGTTAAACGCAAAGTGCGCTCTTTTGGTTTAAGGAGCGCTGAGCTCCAGCTCGGAAAGGGGGCGGCGCTCTTTGCAAAAGTGGAATTTGCTTTGCGTTTTTGGGGCATTGGAACAGCCTCCAAATCCAAGGTCCTCGGACCCCAAAAAAATGAGCAAATCCGAATCCAACGGCCCCTCCGACAACGAGTGGGATGATCGTGGAGAGCTCGCATGGAATGAATTTGACTGGGAAAAGTACCTGCGCGCCCAAGACGACGTGATTCATCGCTACCTCGCCTATTACGAGCAGCTTAATGGCAAGGAAGACCGCATTGACGAAACCGCTCATTTGATGGGTTGGGATGAAGACGCTTGGAGTTCGGACGTCACCGACGACGATTCCGACGACGACTTGGATGAAGAGGATTTGGACGCGGTTGCCACGGGTGAGATCGATGATGGCGCGGACGATCCCTACACGCTTCACAAGAACCCGATTTTTATCTCCACGAAGGCGATTTATCTGAGTCTTAAGCGTGGATGGGAGCAGATTGCCCACACCAGCGCCAAAGTCCCCCAGTCGCTGGCGATCGACGTACATGCCTCGATTTACCGGGGCGAGGAGCAAGCCATGTTGGCGATTCAGGCCCTCGACTTTGGTGATTATGCGATGGCGATCAGCCTGTTTAAGCGCTCGATGGCCGAGCTCAATCGCACCTTTGCTTTGCTGAACACGGCTGCGGCCGGCAAGCAGGCAGCGGTGGTGAAATTCAGGGCTGATGCCCAGCCGCGTTTGTTTGACCTGCGCGAGATCTGGCTGCGGGTGATGAGCGAGTGCCGTGATGCGATCGAGCGCCCGGACGACGACGAAAGCTGATTTCGGCGGGTGCGAGAAGGGGCTGAGGGCGCGGGATGGACAGGGATCCTCGGAGACAAAACGGGGTAAGTTGCAGGTTGCGGATAAACGCTAGAGAAAGACCTTGCACTTTGCGTTGGGCACCTTTGGTTTTCGCTTCTGCTTAACGGAGAGGTGGCTGAGTGGTCGAAAGCAGCGCTTTGCTAAAGCGCCGTAGGTGTAAAAGCCTACCGGGGGTTCGAATCCCCCCCCCTCCGCCAGTTAAGCCGCTACTAATTAGCGGTTTAATAAAACGAGCTGACTAGGTTGTCCAATTGACATGGCAACCTAAACATGTCCCCGTCCGCATTCACCGTTAGCCGCTTCATAAATCCCAACGGCATCACCTCTTGGCGAGTCGATGGCCGCATCAACGGTCTTCGCATTCGCAAGAACTTCAAAACCCGTGCCGAGGCCGGAGCCGAAAAGGCATCCCTCGAAGCCAAGGCCGCTCAAACCGAGGCAGGCGTTCGCACTGCTTTAACACGCCTGACCGACGAGCAGCTCCATGACGCCGAAACCGTCTTTCGCCGCCTTTCAGAGGCCCCTAAGTCTCTAGTGTTTTACGTCGATTTCGCCTTGGCCAACTACCGTGCGCCTGATCGCGAACAAACCCTAGCCGAAGCTGTAGCCGCCTACATCGCTTTTAAGACACGGGAGCATGACCAGAATCTGCTCTCGATCTCCCAACACCACCACATCCGCCGCCAACTGGAAGTTCTCATGAAAAGCTTTCCGGGCGTGCTTGTTTCCCAACTCACCACCCTGCAACTCACCGAGGTTTGTCAGCGTGGCAACGCCTGCCCCAAAACGATCAATAATCGCAGAGGTATCCTGCATACCTTTTTTAAGTTCGCCTTCCAGAAGGACTGGGTCGCCACCAATCCGGTCGAAAAGATGCCCCACCACCGCATCGCTCACCGGCGAGGTTCTGCCAAAACCCTTAGCGCCGAGCAAGCCGCCAAGCTCATGCACCACGTTGAGCAGATTGACGGCGGTGTCATGGTGCCGTTCTTCGCCTTGGCGCTGTTTGCCGGCATCCGCCCCTGCGTACGGAATGGCGAAATCATGAAGCTCCAAGCCGACCATGTCCGTCTCGATACCGGCGTCATCCTGATCGAGCCCGAAGTGTCCAAGGTGCGCATGAAGCGCAACGTAACCATCCAGCCCAACCTCGCGGCTTGGCTGACCGCCTACCCGCTCGATCGCTTCCCCATCATCCCGAAAAACCTTAAAAATAGCCGCGCCGTTGTGGCCAAATCCTTCGACCTGTCCCACGACATCATGCGGCACACGTTCATTTCCATGCACGTCGCCAAATACCGATCGATGGGCGAGGCAGCACTCCAGGCGGGCAACTCAGAGAGCATCATCCGCAAGCACTACCTCGACCTCAAAACCCCTGCCGAGGCCGAGCAGTTCTTCGGAATCCTGCCGACGCCGGTCCCCGCCACCGCCGCGATCCCCTTACCCATCGCCGCCTAGTCGGCACCCAACCCACTCCACCACCCCGTGCTAATCCGGGGTCAAATCAGTCAATGTTGACCTATTTGACCTCGCCCATCCCTGCCAGCCTTCAACCCCTCCCCAAAAACGACACAGATGTCGTTTTTGATCACCGCCCGCACCTTCACCCGTGCGGGCTTTTTTCCGCCGCCACGTTGACACCCCGCCTTGGACGCATGAACCCAACCACCGTTTCCGCTCCCTGTATTCAACCCTCGATCAACGCGCAACTCACCGACGTAGTAGGTCTTCGCGCCAGTGGCATTTTCCCCATCGGTCGTGAACCCTCCATCCGCACTCTGCGCGAATGGTCCAAACTCCGCCGCATTCCTCATCACCGCGTCGGCCACTTCGTTTATTATGATCCGGCAGAGGTTTCGCTCCATATCCGCACCAAACTAAAAATTCCCGCCCGCGCCTGATTCGCATCCCGTCGCATCGCGCCGATTTCCGGCGTCGCCCTTGCCGCGCCCCTGCCCGCCCTTATCGGCGGGCTTTTTTGGCAACCACAGTAACCCATTCACCGCGTCCGGTTCCCTCAAAAACCCAGTTAATCGAAAATTAACTGGGTAACTTAAGTGCCTATTATTTAAACTTTTAATAATTAGTAATCAATTGATCCAAGCCAAGAAAGGTCCACACCCCACAACCGCTAAGGTCTTGTCTGGGCTAACGACCAAGCGGGTTTGAGGGTTTTCCCTCCTTCACGCGAGGTGCGCGCCCGCACACCCCTGCACACCCCCTAATGTCGAACTACAATCCTCGCACGTTCACCTCCCTGGGCCTTCTGCGCTCCATTCCGGCCGCTCTGCTCCACCGGTTTTTCCTTCCGCATCAGGGATTTCTTCAATCCCTGCAGTTCGACTGGCCCGACAGCCCTGAAAATCTCGATTATCGTGCGCTTCACGCGACGTTGATGAAGCCGCTCGCCTCCATGCCGGACAAGCGTCTCGCCCAGGCCATGTTCGTGGTCGACGAAATGTCCGACGAGGCCGGCGTCGCCGCCTTGGTCGACGCGATCCGCGAGACCGAACCCACGTTCAGCCGTGACCGCCACATGGAAAACGTCGTCTTCGTCATGACCCGCTGGCTGATCGACCCCGAGCTCGTCGAGAACACCAATGCCCGCCGCTATGCCCGCGAAAACCGTACTTTCCGCTCCTACCGCACGTCGTTGAACCTGCCTGCCGGTCGGCTCAATGCAGTCGAGTTGGCTGCGTTTCAGGACCAAATCGCCACCTTGCTCGCCCCGTTTTACCCGCCGGAGAGCGTTAAAGTTTTCCAGTTCCCCGAAAACGACGGCAGCGAAACCCTCCGCTTCATCGTCCGTCACGGCGGCCCGTTGGTCCGTGAGGGCATCGTCAAAGCCGACGCCCCGGGCGAGTCCGACAGTTGCCTGTTCCGCCGCGAGGTCTTCGACGTGATCGTCTACGACCCGCAAAATAATGAGGTGCGTATCCACGCCAAAAAACGCGACTGCGACCTCTACACCCACGCCTGCGGTTTGCAGTTCCTCGACAAAGCCGACGCCTTTCCCGACACCGACAAATACACCCTCGAACCTCTCCGCACCGCCCGCGAACAGTCGCTGGTGTGCGCCGACATCCTCGGCCTCAAATCGATAACGTTGATCGAGCTCGATGTTCACATCGGTGGCGAGTTGGCCGAGTCGGTCCTCTACCGCGCCGATGATTTATTCGCCAGCAGAGCCATGAATGAGGCCAACGTCATCCACGGTCGCACCATTCAGGCGGCTTGTTTCGAGGTGACTTTCAGTCACTCGCGCCGCACTCGCTTTGTCACCGTGCAGACCCCGAACAAGGCCAGTTTTAAGCGCGATAACGAAGGCCAGTTGATCGAAAAATGGATGCGTAACTCGGGCATCATTCTCAGCGAAACGTCACCAACTCCCGACTACGCTGATGTCGAATTTGATTTTGCTGCGGTTGTTTGAGCGGTTGCCGTTGCTGGCGGGGGTTTGCGCGGTCCCGTCCGAGTGGCACCACCACCTCGGCGCAGATTGCTTTCGTTCGCTGCCGACCGGCTACCTCGTCAACACCCGCCGAACCGCGCGGTGGGTGCCCTGTCGACATGCCCAACGCTCCTGCCGTCGGCTGCACCGGATCGACGAAGATGCCGATGGCCGACTTATAGCCTACGCGCAGCCCGGCGAGGCTTGCCCACATTTTGAAATCACCGCCGCAGACCGGCTGGTTTGGCGCATCGACCTGCCTGCAATGTTGGCCGACATCGCCTCGACTCTAACCCTCGACGGCCCACCCGAGGCGGTGGCACCGACCTGCTGGCGGCTCGGTACCGCCACCAAACGCCGCATCCCGGTCTTCGTTTCCCTCGCCACCTCGGTGGTCGGCCACGCCCAAAACGTCGCCTTCGTCGCCGCCCAAAAGCACGAGCGGCCCGTCTTTTTCGTGCCAACCGCCAGTGCCGCGCTCCAACCCGTGGATACCGCCCTCGCCATGGCCAGCGGCCGCCTTGGGGTGCTGGCTGATTTTTTGGAGCTGGACCGCAAAAACCGGCTAGCAGCGACTCTCGAACTGGCCGAACGCTGGCGCGATCTCGACCGCGAGCCCGCCCGCGTTTTGGAAAAGCTCCCCCTGCCAGCCGGGGCCACCTGGGCGCATCTGGTGGTGACACTGCTGACCAACGGCAAAATCAACATCGCTCACAGGACGGGTTCGCCTGAACGCTCCTACTCCCGCGCCGAACTTGGCTTCGAAAACAAGGCCGGCGCTGAAACCGAAGCGTGGAGGGCGCTCGATTTCGCGGCACACCACGGTTGCATCCCGATTACCCTAACACCGGGCAAACGGGACGACTCCACCCGCAATCGCATGCGATCAATCGCCAGTGGGTTGCAACAGGTGGTGAATTTACCCACCGCTGGCTTCGAAAAAGCCACTTCGCCGTTTCACGAAACCCCCGGATGCGTGCCGGTGCTCGGTTACTGGCCGCTTTTCAAATTACGGCCCCAATCGGCTCGTTTTACCCCGCCGGTGGGTAATTACCCAGTCCCCGTCCTCGACCTCGCCGCCGATCCCGACGAACCGCCAGATTCAGATTAACCCTCTCTACAAAAGCCGCTTGCGAACCGCAGGCGGCTTTTTTGTGCCCCAGTCGCGGGGCCGTTTTTGGGTAATTTGGGTAATTACCCCCGTGGTTTCGTAACCCAAAATATCCGCAAAACCTCCGCCGCCAGCGGAGCCGGATGGGAGGCTCCGGGTTATGCCTCCCGTTCGGCGCTCTGGTGATTTGCAAACAAATGTCTGTTTCCGCCGTCAATAAACCAGCCGCCCCCGTGACCATAACGCGCGGCCTGATCCCGAGCGCCACCCGCCTCGCCCTTTACGGGCCGGAGGGCGTCGGCAAGACCTCCCTCACCGCCGGTTTCCCCGCACCGGTGTTCCTTGATACCGAGGGAGGCTCCGCCCACCTCGACGTCGCCCGTTTCCCCCGGCCCCGCGCCTGGGCCGAGCTGCTCGCCGCCACCAACCACCTGGTCGCCGCCGACCATGGGTTTCAAACCCTAGTGATCGACTCCATCGACTGGGCCGAAAAGCTCCTCATCGAGGAAGTCTGCCGCAAGGCCAACAAGGAGAGCCTGGAAGACTTCGGCTACGGCAAAGGTAACGTCTACCTTGCCGAGGAGTTCGCCCGCTTTTTGGCCCTGCTCGAAAAGCTCCGCGACCGCGGTATTCACGTGGTCCTCGTTGGACACTCGATGATCCGCAAGTTCGAGGCTCCCGACGCGGTCGGTGCCTACGACCGCTTTGAGCTGAAACTGAGCAAACAGGTCGCCGCCTTGGTGAAGGAGTGGGTCGATGCCCTGTTATTTGTGAACTTCGTCACCAAGGTCACAGAAAAGGACGGTAAACAGCGTGCCGTCGGTGGCCGTGAACGGGTCATCCACACCACTCACACAGCAGCCTGGGATGCTAAAAACCGTTACGGTCTCGAAGACAAAGTCCCCTGCGTCGTCGCGAGCCTCGCCCCGCTCTTCACCCGCGCAGCAACCCCCGCCACACCAGCACCGGCGTCGCCCAAGGTCCGTTCCTCATCGCCTGCTGCAACCACGCCAGCCTCACCGTTGCTCCTAATCACCCGCGAGCAGGCCGAAAAAATCGACCTCTACTGGGTCACCCTCAACAAAACGCACGAGGACCGCGCAAAGGCTTTCGCTTGGATCGGCTGCGATAGCATCGACCTGCACTGGAACGAACTCACCGCCGACCAAGCCGAACGGTTAATCGGCAAGCTACAGGACCAGATGAACAAGATTGCCGAGGCGTCGACCTCGACCGCAGCCAAAGCGGCCTCGCGCCAGAACGGAGGTGCCCGATGAGCACCTATATTTTCGACATCGAAACCGGCCCGCGTTCCCGCGCCGAACTCGCCGAGTGCGTGCCGCACTTTGAGGCCCCGGCCAACTGGAAGGACCCCGAAAAGATCCGCGCCTACGTCGCCGAAAAGGAGGCCGAGTGGTTCCAGTCCGGGGCCCTCTCCGCGCTCACCGGTCGGGTGCTCGCGATCGGCTACACCAACGAGGCGACCGGAGAAATCGGCTTCTTTGCCTCCAATAATGAGGCCGCTGATATCGGTGCCTTTTGGCAACTGATCGCCCCCACCGGTTACCTGCAGGCCGAGCTGATCGGGTTTAACAGCAACCGCTTCGACCTGCCGTTTTTGATCCGCCGCTCCTGGCATCTCCGCGTGCCGGTGCCGACCGAACTCGTTTCCGGCCGGTTTCTGCCCTCCCATTGCCGCGACCTGCTCGACTGCTGGCGATGCGGCAACCGCGAGGACTCCGTCTCGCTCGACCGCCTAGCTCAGTTCCTCGGCGTCGGCCGCAAGACAGGTCACGGCGCGGACTTCGCCGCCCAGTGGGCGACCGACCCCGCCGGTGCCCTCGACTACCTCGCCAACGACCTCCGCCTCACCCGCCGCTGCGCCGTCGCGCTCGGCCTCCTCGCTCAATCCTCCGCCTCCCAACCCTCCCTTTAATTACCATGAAATACACTGCTTCCGCCGACGCCCCCAAATCCTACCACGTACCCGCCGGTGACTATACGGTCGCCATCGTCGAGGCCACCGAAACCGTTTCGCGCGCCACCGGCGCGGATATGATCAAGCTCACACTCCTAGCTGAAACGCCCGACGGAGCCAGCGCGAAGGTTTTCGATTACCTGGTCGCATCCGCCTCCTCCGCCTGGAAAATCGACGCCTTCCGCCGGGCGCTAGGCCATGAAATTGATCCTGAAGAATTAGTTGAACTCACAGCCGAAGAGCTGATCGGCCTCACCCTGCGCGTCCGCCTCAAAGTCGAGAACTACAACGGCAAGGCTAACAATAAAGTGGAATTCTGGCTCGCCCCGCTTCTGCCCACCGTTCCGGCCGCCTCCGCCAACGCCGCCAAAAAGGAAGGAGCCGCCAATGAGCCGTTTTAACCTCCGCCCCTACCAAACGGCCTGCGTCGAGGCCGTACTCAGCAAGTTCCGCCAGCACGGTAAACTGCTGGCCGTCCTCCCCACCGCCGCCGGTAAAACCGTGATCTTTTCCCACACGGCAGAAAAGTTCGCGCCCGGCCGCACCCTGATCCTCGCCCACCGCGAGGAATTACTCAGCCAAGCGGCGGACAAGCTCACCCGCGCCACTGGCATCGTCGCCGAAACCGAATGCGGCACCCGCCAAGCCAGCCTCAACGCCCAGGTGGTGGTCGCCTCGGTGCAAACCCTGATGGGCGAAAAGCGTCTCAGCCGTTGGCCCCGCGACCATTTTAATTTGGTCGTGGTCGACGAGGCGCACCATGCCCTCGCCGAGAGTTACCAGCGGGTACTCCGGCACTTTGACGGTCACGCCAAAGTGCTGGGCGTGACCGCCACGCCCGACCGCGGTGACAAGAAAAACCTCGGCACCTACTTCGAGGACATCGCCTTCGAGGTCGGTCTGCACGAGCTGATAGAACAAGGATACCTCACGCGTATTTCGGTGCTCACGCTGCCGGTGGAGATCAACCTGACCGAAGTGCGCACCTTGGCCGGTGACTACAACGACGCCGACCTGGGTATCGCCATCGAGCCGCTATTACGCGGCATCGTCACCGCCCTGCGCGAGTCGATCGGCACCCGAAAAACCCTCGTCTTCCTGCCACTGATCCGCACTTCCCAGTTGTTCGTCGAACTTTGCCAAGAGGCCGGTTTCACCGCCGCCCACATCGACGGTCAAGGCGAGGATAGAGCCGAGCTGCTGGCCCGTTTTGCCGCCGGTGATTTCCAGATACTGAGCAATTCGATGCTACTCACCGAGGGTTTTGACGAGCCCTCAATCGAGTGTGTGATTTGCCTCCGCCCGACCAAGGTCCGCGCCCTCTACGCGCAGATCATTGGTCGCGGCACGCGGCTTCACCCAGGCAAGGAAAACCTGCTGGTGTTGGACTTCCTCTGGATGACCGGCCGCCACTCCATTGTGCGGCCTGCTCATCTGGTGGCATCCACGCCAGAGATCGCCGATGCCATGATTGCCCAGTCCGTCGAAGCGGCTGTCGGTAAGGAGCTCGACTTACTAAAGGCGGAAATCGACGCCAAGTCCCAGCGCGAAGCCTCGCTTGCCACCGAGCTGGCTGCCAACGCCAAGCGGGCGGCGCGCCAGATCGATCCGGTCGAATTCGCGCTCTCTCTGCACGAACTCGACTTGGCCGAGTACGCCCCGACCATGGCGTGGCACCACCAGCCGCCCTCGTTCAAGCAGCTCAGCCTACTCGAACGCAACGGCCTCGATCCGGCCGCCATCCGGGATAAAGGTCACGCGGCGGCGATTATCGACCGCATCCTCGCCCGGCGTAACCTTGGTTTGGCTACGCCCAAGCAAGTCGCCTGCCTGCGCCGCAACGGTCATCCCCGCCCTGATCTTGTCACGTTCGCCGACGCCGGTGTGTGGATGACGGATCGGTTCAAAAACCAGCCAACCCGGAGGGCTGCATAATGTCCCTGCGCTACACCTCGCCCTCCGCCAGCGCCGGGCCGCTCGACCTGATCGAGCGCGCCCGGCGTTATCTCGCCAAAATACCGCCCGCCGTTTCGGGCCAGCATGGCCACGACCAGACCTTCGCCGTTGCCTGCACATTGGTGCAGGGCTTCGGCCTGGCGGTGGCCGACGCCGCCCCGCTTTTTGCCGAGTACAACGCCCGTTGCTCGCCCCCGTGGTCCGAGCCTGACCTCACCCACAAACTGACCGACGCCGACCGCGCCGCATCACCCACCGAAGGCCGCGGCCACCTCGCCCGCTCCACCGGCCCCTCATCCCCCATGTCCCATCATTCTCCCAATCCTACCAATGGTCATTTGTCATTGGGCATTGGTCATTCCGAAGGCGAAGCCTTCGAGGTCTTCCTCCGCGCCTGTTTCGAGCCGGCCGATGTCTTGTCCATCGCCCCTGGCACGCTTCACCCCGAAGCCGAGCGCGCCATCCCTGAAAACGGTGGCGTCAACATCCTCACCCGTGACGCCTGGATCGAACGCGCCTCTTCACGCGGAGGCATCGCCCACGTGTTCAGTGGGCATCATGGTCTGTTCATCCGCATCAACCCGGTGCGCCACGGAGCCGAGGGCACCGACGAAGATGTAACCGCCCTGCGTCACGTGCTGGTTGAAAGCGACGTGATCTCCAAGCCCGAGCAGGAACGCCAGCTCCGCGCCTCCGGTCTGCCCATCGCTGCGCTGATCGACTCAGCCGGTAACTCGGTGCACGCGTGGGTGCGGATTGACGCGAAGAACCGCGAAGAATACCACGCCCGCCGCGAGAAAGTCTGGGCATCCTTGCCCGGCTTCCAGATCGACAAGGCCAATAAAAACCCGTCGCGCTTTTCCCGTTGCCCCGGCGGCCTGCGCAATGAGGGCGTGCAACGCCTCCTCGCCGTGAATCTCGGGGCCTCCTCGTTCTCTGCGTGGGAAGCCCAGCATGTAGACGCCCGCGACATTGTCACCGGTAACACGTTCTGCGCTGAGAACGAACCGGATCCACCCCAGCTCATCGAAGGCATCCTGTTTCAAGGCGCGAAGATGATCATCGCCGGACCGTCCAAGAGCCGGAAGACCTGGAATCTAACTGACCTCGCCATCTCGGTTTCTTTGGGGCGTCCATGGTGCGGCTTTCAAACCCGTGCCGCCTCCGTCCTCTACGTGAACCTGGAGATTGCCAAATTCAGCTACCGGAAGCGCATCCGCCTAGTCTGTGCCGGTCGCGAGTTCATGCCCGATGACCTGTCTCGCTTCCACATCTGGAATCGGCGCGGCAAGGACAACGAAATCACTGAACTTTCTACCCGACTTCGCCAGCAGGTCGCGCGAGTCGGAGCCGAACTCATCATCATCGACCCAATCTATAAGACCTACGGGGACCGTGAGGAGAATTCAAATACCGAGATGGCGCAGGTCTTGAACGAGCTCGAAAAGTTGGCCCACGACACCCATACAGCGGTTCTGATCGCGGCCCATTTCCCCAAGGGTAACCTCACCGGACGCGACGCCATCGACCGCGTTGCCGGTGCATCAGTCTTCGGCCGTGATCCAGACGCCTTACTGATCATGTCACCCCATGAACAGCCGGAGGCGTTCACCATCACACCGATCCTGCGCGACCTACCCCCGCAACCCGAGTTCGTGATCCAGTGGACCACCCATCACTTCGAGCGTATCGCCGCCGACCCGAAGGCGATTCAGGGGCGCGACAACAAACCTGCCTCCGCCCGTCGTGAGACTAGTTTCATACCCGGCAGCCACCGCGCCATGTTCTCCAGCATGCCACCGCTGGCCAACTCGGCAAACCCCGAGGAAAGCGCCGTGATCGCCTACATTTCCGCCAAGCTGACGGCAGCGGGGAAAGACCCCACCAAGGCGGTATCGGTCTTCCATACGATCCGCCACCCTGACAGGGGCATGCTCATCTTCGACCGTGCCTCCAAGACGTGGAAAGGAGTCAACTATGTCGCCGCAGAATAACCTCCATTGCTCGCCCCGCGCCACCTTGCGCGCCACGGTGACGCCGGTCAGCGCCACCCCCCTCCTTAGCGTCACTAGCTCACAGGTGGCGCTAAGCGTGACGCTAGCCCCTGCTGCTATTCTTCTAAAGAAGAAGAGAGCGAGCTACGCTAACGCTCGCCTCTCTTCTTTCGACGGGACGGACCAACCGCCCACGCCGCTCCGACTACTCGCTACCCGCTACTCACCACTCGCAACTTTCGCCGCTGGAGGTGCCCGATGAACTCACGCGAAAAAGGTAAACGCGGTGAGCGCCGTTGGCGTGACGTGCTGCGCGAAGCCGGCTTCCTCAAAGCCCATCGAGGCGTACAGTACGCGGGCGGCACCGACTCGCCCGACGTGGCTTGTCCGGAGCTGCCCGGCATCCACTTCGAGGTGAAGGCCGTCGAAGCGCTCAACATCTGGCGAGCGATGGACCAGGCAATCCGCGACGCCGGTGCGCGCAAGACGCCGATAGTGGCCCACACCCGTAACCGCTCCGGCTGGCTCGTGACGATGCGCGCCGACGACTGGCTCAACCTCATCCGTCAAAGCGACCACGTCGCCGCAAGCGAAGTAGCGCAGGCTTCCAGCCTGCCTCCGCCCCATCGGCCCGATTCCTTGCCCTTTGCGGCCACTCCAACCCCCGCGCCCTCGCCATGACCTGCGCCGACCGCCAAGCAGCCCGCGATGCCCAATACTCGGAGGCCTATCGCGCTTGGGTGGCCAGCCTCTCACCCGCCGAACGAGCTCAACTCGCGGCGGGGGGCTTGGCTCAACCCGACGCCACGCGTCACACCAACACGCCCCAGCACGACGACACCTTGCTCGAACGTCGCGCTGCTCCCGATCCTACGCCCGACTCCGTTGCCGAAGACGCCGATGATCCCAGCCCAACCGACGCCACTGCCGACCAAGTGGCAGCCTCAGCTTCGGCGATCCTCGCTTCGTTTTGCGCCCGCATCCGGTCGCACCCCAACCCCATGCTCGCCTTCGACGCCGCCTGTTTCGCGTCCGGCCTCATGGACATCGAAGGCCTGAGCGAAGCCGCGCTCGCCGAACGCCACGGGGTGACACGCGCGGGGTTTTCCAAACTCGTCGTGAAGTGGTCCGAAACGTTCGGCCTGCCACCGTCGCGGGGGATGCGCACCAAGCGAGCCCGCCGCATTTACCGCCTCGCCCAATTGACATCGCACACCTCAAAACATGACCGCGCCCAAAACTAAACCTGTCTCACTCGAAATCCTTCCCGCCGTAGCTACCGACGGGGGGATTGTTCTCTCCATCGACCTCGCGCTGGCGATCAATGCCGCCTTCACCAAGGCCCAAACCCTTGCTGGTTCGGCCCGAGAAAAGGCCCAGCACGCCATCGTTGCGGCCATCGACTGCGGGCGGTTACTCGAACGACAAAAGAGCAGTTTGCCCCATGGGGCTTGGACGGATTGGCTTGCCGTGAATTGTCCCGAAATCTCGGGACGAACGGCCCAACGCTACATTCGATTATCAAAAACGACACATGTGTCGTTTTTCAATGATGCCCACTCGTTGCGTCAGGCTTACCTCGCAACGGGGGTATTACCCGAACCGGCTCCACGCGAAGCCGTCCAGCCCGATGCGAATACACCGGTCATCCAATTCACGAAAGGGCTGGATCAGTTCCGGCGCTGGTACCACCGCCGCACCGACGACACCCCGCTGGCCAAGTGGACCCCCGAAGCACGCCGCCTGCTCCGGCAAGAACTCACCTGGTTCAAGAACCTCTACGACGACCTTGCGGCCTAAAATGCCGAGGGGGACGCAGCTCGGCGCTTCATTGTGCGCGATGCTTGCCAACCGTCATGCCGCAATGCAGCATTACGGCATGACGCTTACACTTCCCATTAGCAAACGCGGTGGCCTCACCCTTCCTCCCGCTCTCCGCCGTAAGCTGGGGCTTGATGGTCTCGACAGCCCCCTGGTGATCATCGAGGAACGGGACGGGGGGCTTTTTCTGCAAGCCGCCGCCGCCGTCCCGGTGCGTGACATACCCCGTGAAAAACTAGCCCGCTGGATCTCACGTGATGAAGCCGAAATGGCCACCTTCACTCGCGCAGGGAAAGCCAAGTCAAAGAAGTGAAACTTTTCATTGATACCAGCGTCCTGCTGGCGGCCGCAGGTTCGGCCAAGGGGGCCTCGCGTTACCTGTTTACCCACGCCGAAACCAATGGGTGGGAGTTGCTCTCATCGCTTTATTGCGTCGAGGAGACGGACCGCAACGCCCGCAAGCTCGGCCCCAAAGCCTTGCCGTATTGGCGTTCATCGCTCCTCCCTCGGCTCACCCTTGTCCCCATCGAGCTCGCCTACGACAAGGTACTGGTTTTCCCCAAATCCAAAGATCGCCCCGTCCTGCTTTCCGCCTTGGGTGCCGAGGCTGACGCTTTACTCACGCTCGACGAAGCCGATTTCCAGAAGGTAATCGGGTCGCAGGTTTACAGTCTCCAAGTTCGCAGTCCTGGCCAATTCCTGATCGACCAGCGCGAAGCAGGCCTCCTCTGACCACCTCCGATGTGCGCTCGCTTGCAGGCGAGAAGAGCGGGGCAGTGGGGCCTCAACGGTTTTCGTCCGCCCCCGTGATGCGTGTGCCTCAACGCCTGCGCTCGCTCCGCTCCCTTGGCGAACCCGCTCACGCGCTCCGGCGTAAGCCGCACGATAATCCGCCCGCAGACGCAGGCGCTCTGTCGCCCTACATTCCGCTACGTGCGTGCGTTCCGTCTGCGGGTCCCAGGGTCCGCCCAGCCGGGGGGCCGCAACGTCCTTCGCCCCTCACGCCACGGATCCTGCCGAGCCAGGAACCGCAGCGTCAAAACGGGGCTACGGCCGAGACGGCCGCAAACCCCCGGCCCGGCGGCCCCTGTGCCCCTCCGTCTCCACTCCCACACTCCGCTCCATTCCGGACGCCCGACCGCCAGCGCCTGCTCGCCTGTCCGGCTGCTAACATCCTCAACGAACCAATTTCAGCGGGGCGAGACAGCGACCCTCGATTCCGCGCCTGCCGAGCCAGGTGCTCACCGAGTGCCGCCGACTCGCCCGGCCTCAATAATTTGGGCCCACCGCTCGCCGACTCGCTACAGCCCACCTCATACGCCGGAAGGCTTTGATGCGCGGGGCGACAACGCCCCACGGCTAACCAAGGTCAGCGGCTTGTTCGCAAGCTCACTCACGGCCCACAATGGAACGCGCGCGAAAAACGCGGGCTGCACCTCCGTGAGCCCCGGCACCCGCAGTGCCAGGCCCGGCGAGGGCGACGGCGGCAGGCACGCGACGGCGTTCCCCGAGTCACGTCCGACGTCGTGTCCAGCCGTCCACGTCCCACGTCCGGGCTGATCTGGCACAGCGGCTGCGCGGGTTCCGCGTGTAACAGGACATTATGTCCAATGGCCGCTAATCCGCCCCTCAGTCCAAGCATTCCCTCGGGGCGGCGGCCACTGGTCATAATGTCGTATTACACGCTCCACCCTCGGGGCTCACTACGGTGCGTTGTCAGTATGCGCGCGCACCCAGAAATATCACTCGGCTTCGCCGGTAGAACGTCTTTTAGCGGCGCTACCGCGCGAATAGATACCCCCCGCCCCCGCCCGGGCCGTCCGTTTTCTAAGGCGTCCCGTCGCTGGGCGAGTTGAGCACAAAGCCATCGCTGGTCCGGCCGGCCGCCAGGCGCCCCCCCAAGTTCACTCGCAAGCTCGTTCACGGGGGGAGCTTCCCCCCGCCGCCCAGCCGGCGCGGTGGCCCCGCGCGTCCTCGCCGCGACGCTCCGCTGGCGACTCGGCGCGCCTTGCGTGCCTCTGGCACGCGGCTCCGTCAGGCCGGGCTCGCCGAGCCTCGCGACGGCCCGACTCCGCGCCCGAGGCGGGCTACGCCCGCCCCGAACCACCCGAGCCCCGAACCACCAGCGCGTTTTCGAACCACCGCCAAATCCGCCTGCGCGCGCTTATTCCGCCCTCCCTTTCGCCCCGTTGGGCGAGCGCCCGCCCGTTGACACGTCGCCCATCACAATGCCCATCGCCGTACCCAAAGCCGCCAAGCTCGGTCGCTCGCCCAAGTTCAGCCAAGCGCTCTTCGACCGCGTCGTGCAGGACATCCGTGACGGTGCCCCGTCGCTCAACGCCATCAAGAAAGCGGGCATCGACCAGTCCACGTTTTACCGCCACTTGCAGCGCCAGCCCGACCTCGTGCCCGTGCTCCAATCGGCCCAGCTCGAGCGCGACCGCGTGCGCAACGCCTCCCGCATCGAGGAAGCCGAGCTTGAGCTGAAACGGCGCGGTATCGACGGGTGGAGCGAACCCGTATTCGACGCCAAAGGCCAGCAGTGCGGTGAGCGCCGACGCTACTCGGACGCCTGCTTAATCTTCTTTTTGAAGGCCCATAAGCCCGACGTGTACCGCGACCAACCAACGACGTTGGTGGCGACGCAGGTCAACATCACGCCCGACCGCGAAAAGGCCATCATGCGTGAATGGCGCTCACGCCTCGGTGCGACTGAGGCCCCCGCGTTGCCAGCTGCGACGGCGCCCACGCCATGAGCCGCGCCGCCCCTAAAAAGACCTACAAGCCCGACCGCCGCCTCGCGGTCACGCCGCTTGATCTCCTTTTGCCCTATCAACGCGCCTGGGTGCAGGACAAAGCCCGCTTCAAAATCTGGCTCAAGTCGCGACAGATTGGCGGCTCGCTCGCTGCCTCGTTTGAGGTGGTAGCCGACGCCATCGAGACGGGTGGCGACTGGATCATCCTGAGCGCCGGTGAGCGGCAGGCGCTGGAGTTCATGGACAAGGTGAATCGCGCCGCTGGGATTTTCTGCGACGCAGTCAGCTACTCGACTGGCCAAGAATACCGCCCTGAGATCCAGAAATCACAGCTACGGTTTCCCAACGGGGCGCGAGTGCTGGCACTCCCTGCCAATCCGTCCACGGCGCGCGGTTACTCCGCCAACCTGGTGCTGGACGAATTCGCCTTCCACGAAAACCCCGAGGAAATCTGGCGCGCCGTTTACCCGATCATCTCCAACCCGCTGCGTGGTGCGTTGAAACTGCGAGTCATCTCCACACCAGCGGGGCGGAATAACAAGTATTTCGACCTCTGGGAGCACGCACCGGCCTTTTCTCGCCACAAGACCAGTGTTTACGACGCGGTGGCGCAGGGACTCGCGCTCAACGTGGACGAACTGCGGGCCAATTTGGCCGATCCAGACGGCTGGGCGCAGGAGTTCGAGTGCCAGTTTATGGAGCACTCGTCGCAGGTTTTCCCAGCCGAACTCGTCAGAGGCTGTGAATGTGAGGAAGCTACACTCGATCCGCTTACGGACCTCTATTGTCGAACCCTCCGGCCGCGACCGGCCTTGTTTATCGGCATCGACGTCGGTCGAAAACGGGACCTGACCGTAGCTTGGACCCTCGAACGGTTGCACGGCGGCCAACTCATCACCCGCGAAGTCCTCGTCTTGGACCGCGTGCCATTTCCCCAACAGGAAGAAATCCTCCTGCCTCGGGTAATGGCGGCAGCGTTCACCGCGATTGATGCGACCGGAATCGGTGGACCCGTGAGCGAACACCTCGCCGCAGCACTCGATGAAACCCGCTTTGAAGGCGTGACCTTCACCGGCGACCGCAAGCGTGAGCTGTTCGAACGCTTAAAAAAGGCGCTGCAAGCCCGCACCGTGGGGCTACCGGCTGCAGCGGTGATCCGCGACGACCTCGGCAGCATGCAACGCATCGTCAGCCCCGGTGGCACGATCCGCTACGCCGCCGCCCGCACCGCTGACGGCCACGCCGACCGATCCACCGCGCTGGCCCTCGCGATCCACGCAGCACAACGCAACCCCTCCGCTGGCACGGGCGCCTTCGCCGCCGAACGCGTGCCCACCGGCCTCAACGCCCGCCACCGCCCCGCACTCACCCGCTACCGCTGCGCGTGGACGCGGTAACGCTCCGATCTCTCTCAGCCTCTAAATCCGAAACCCAAATCCACCTCCGTTGCCGATGCCTTACTCTGTGCCGCTCTGTGTCGGCGCTCCGGCTCGGCTCTGTGACACCCTCCTAAATCCGAATCTCCCATGTCCCCATCACCCATCATCCGCCCCACCGCTCGCGACTTTGAGCCCCAACTCTTCGGCCGCAGCCTCTCCCCCGACGCCATTGGTGAACTCCTCGACGCCGGTGCCCGTGGCGACCTCGCCGCCCAAAGCGACTTGTTCAACCTGATGGAAGACACCTGGCCGCGCCTGCGTGCCAACCTCCAGAAGATCAAAAACGCCATCCGCAAGCTGCCCCTCAACGTCCAGCCCTACACCCCAAAGAACGGCAAACCCTCCGCCACGGCCCAAGAAAAGGCCGCCTTCGTTGAATCGGCTTTGCACCTCCAACGCGGTTACGTGGACACCACTCGCGCCCCGCTCGGTTCCGCCGTGTACGAACTGATGGACGCCGTTGCCCGCGGCCTCTCCGTGGTCGAAATCGACTGGGCCAACGACACCACCGGTTACGTGGTGCCGGTCGGCTTTCGTCGCGTCCCGACCCGTTACCTCGGCATCGACACCGACGGCACCCTCGCGCTCCGTCCGTCTGGCGCCAAGCGCTCAGCTTCAAGCTCCCAGCTAACCCCCTTCGCCAAACACCCCGGCAAATTCCTCACCGGCATCTTTCAGTCCAAATCCGGTGCCCTAGGTGAAGCCGCCCAACTCCGTGCACTGGCTCCGCTCTGGCTCGGTCACATGCTCGGCTGGGAGTGGCTCGTCCAAAAAGCCGAACTCTTCGGGACGCCGCTGCGCTGGGCCAACTATCCCGCGACCGCCACCCAGGTGGAAATCGACGCCATCACCTCCGCCCTGCGCAACATGGGCACGGCCTCCTGGGGTGCGTTCCCCCAAGGCACCAACTTGCAAATCATGCAGGGCACCACCCCGGGCGTATCCGGTCCCAACGACCCGAGCGAACGCCTCATGGGAATCGCAGACCGCGCCTGCGACATCATGCTGCTGGGGCAAAACCTCTCCGTTGAACACAACGGCGAAGGTAGCCGTGCCGCCACGGAAGTTCACCGAGAAGTGGAGTTGGATCTCTTCGAAACCTACGCCGAATACATCGTCGCGATCCTCAACGACCAACTCATCCCTCAACTGATCGCCCAAAACTGGGGCACTGCCGACGAAGTCCCCTTCGTCGAAGTCGAAATCACCCGCCCCGAGCGTGAGCAGGAAATGGCCACTCGCGACAAAACCCTGTTTGTGGACATGGGCCTGCCCGTCTCCCTGCAATACCTTTACGAACGCCACAAAGTCCCGTCGCCCGCCCCAAGCGAAGCCCTGTTTCAACCGGCCAAACCCACCGCCCCATCAGTGCCAGCGGCCTCTGCGCCCAACACCACCAAGGCCTGCGGTTGCGGATGTGGTGCGCCCATCGATGCCACCAGCGAGTCCGCCGCATCCCTCGCCGGTCGCCAAGCCGCTGCCGAGGCGGCCTTCCCCCAAGAACTCGCCCAGGCCGAAGCCGCCGGTGATTATCTGGTTTGGGATGCGATCCTCGACGGCCGCACCACCGAGGTGTGTCTCGGTCGCCACGGTCACCGCTGGGGTGACGGCTGGTTTTCCCCGCCGCCCGCCCACTACAACTGCCGCAGCTCCCTGATCCGCGTCCCCAAAGCCGCCTACCAGCCGCCCAAGTGAGCGCCCACCGTTGACACCGTGGAGATGGCATGGACCTCGCCACCAACAACAAAAACGCACCGCTCCACGCCGCCTTCGCCAACGCCCTGACCGAAGGCGCCGCACTCCCCGCTGAAATCCAATACATGCCGCCCGGCCGCCACCGCATCCGGGCTTCCCAAGGCGGCAAACCCGTCTCGGTCGAAGTCGCGGTGAACGCCGCCACCGCCGCCGTCCTACAAACCTTTCTCGCCGCAAAAATGACCGCCGCCGCCGAGGGACGCGAAGACCGGCCCTTTTTCGATTTCAACCACGAGGACCGCGAAGCCTCCGCCTGGCCGACTGAATTTTATTGGGCCGGTGACGAACCGCAGACTGGCGGCGTCCGTGCACGCCTCGACTGGTCCGACGCCGGTAAAAAGTCGGTCGAAGGCCGCACCTTTCGCCGGTTTTCGCCAACGTTCCACCTCGACGCCGCCGGCCAGGTGACGGGTTCGGAAATCAACATGGGCGGCTTGGTCAATCGCGCCGCGTTTAAGCGCATCGCGCCCCTGTTCGCCGCCGCACCGGTTGACACGGTGGCTGAGTCGATGCCCATGCAAAACCTCATCTCCACCCTCCGGTCACTCTCCTTGGTTGAAGCCTCCGCCACCGACGAAGCCGACCTCGTTGCCCAAGTGACCCGCCACGCCACCGCGCTCAAAAGCGAACTCGCCGGCCTACAATTACTCATGGCGACGCAGGCCCGCCACCGCGCCGAGGCCCACGTCGATGCCGCGGTGCACGCCGGTCGCCTGCCTGCCAAGGACACCGACACCCGCGGTTTCTGGGTTGATGCGCTCCTGCGCGACGAGGCCAAAGCCGTAAAAGCGCTCGAATCCCTGACGATCAATCCGGTGCTCGCCCGACTGACCACCGGCCAAGACGACACCGCCACCCCGGCCAGCCTGATCACCCGCCAAGAACAAAAGTTCGCCGCCATCCGCGCCGCCCACCCCAGCGCCGATTTCCAGACCATCTACGCCAAGGCGAAGGCCGAATCCCCCGAGCTGTTCCGCTAATCGGCCCCCCTCCGACTACTCGCTACTCACTACCCGCTACTCGCTACTTCCCGTGAAAACCTCTCTCGCCCGTCCCAACGCCATTCTCTCCTTCGACGCCAACGCCGATCTCACCGGCTACGTCGGCCGATTCATTGTCCTCAGTGAAGGCAAAGCCGCGCTCCTCAGCTCGGCCACCGTCAAACCCCTCGGCGTCCTCCTTTGTGACGGCAAAGCCGCCGAACGCGTCTCCGTCGCCCTTGGCGCCGGCGGCCTCGCTGGCACCGTCCGCGTGAAACTCGCCGCCACCGTTTCGACCATCGGTGCCTACCTGCAAACCACCGCCGACGGCCGCGTTCAAACCGACGCTGGCACCGGCGCCCGCACCCTCGTTGCACAAGCCCTCGAAACCGGAGTCACCGACGAACTCGTCGAAGCCATCCTCATCGCGCCCCAATCCCTCGTCTAAGCCCGGCTCCAAGCTCATAGCCCCCAGCTCATCCCCATGCACCTCACCCGCACCAACGCCATTATCTCGGTTATGGCCGACGACGATCTGACCGGCCAAGAAGGCCGTTTCGTTCGAATGAGTAATGCCGACACCGTCTGCTTAGTTGATTACGCCCTCGAAAAACCCCTTGGCCTGCTTCTTACCGGCGGCAAAGCCTACGAACGCGTCACCGTGGCGATTCCCGGCGGCCTCGCTGGCACAGTCCGGGTGAAAATCACCGGCCCGGTCAGCTTTGGCGAGCAGCTGCAACTCACCGCCACCGGCTGCGTTGAAGGCTACAGCAACGACGCCCCGCGGATGGTCGTCGGGATTGCACTCGAAGCCGGAGTTTCCGGTGAACTCATCGAAGCCTCCCTCTACACCCCGGTGCTAACACCCCGCGTCTAACCTCCATAATCCCAGCTCATTCCCCCCATGTCCTCCTCCAAATACAACGTCACCCTGACCAACTACGCCCGCGGCCTGTCCCAAGACATCTCCGCCACCCTCGCCAACTTCCTCGCCCCCGAGGTGGTCGTCCCCGCCGCCACCGGCCAGTACAAAAACTTCGACGACAAGAACACCTTTCAGGTGGTCGACACCTCGCGCGCAGTCGGTGGCCCCGCCAAACGCCTCGAATTCGCCGCCAGCGATCCGACTTACAACTGTCTCCCGCAAGCCCTCGAAATCGCCATCGACGACCACGAACGCGACGAAGCAGGCGAAGGCGACCCGCTCCGTCTCGAAGAGGCCAAGACGCAGACCCTCGTCTCCTCCGCTGTCACCTCGCACGAAGCCAAAGTGTTCGCCGCCCTGACCGCCCTCGCTGCCGCCGCCAACATCACCCTGGCGACTGACGACCCCATCGCCAAACTCGACGAACAAATCGAAGCCCTCGCGACCGACACCGGCCGCATGCCCAACCGCCTGGTGATCGGCCTGCCCCTCTGGAACAAACTGCGCAATAACGCCAAAGTGATCGCCCGCTTCCCCGGGGCGGCCTCGATCGGTGTGAGCATGGCCCAGTTCAGCTCACTGCTGCTCAACCCCAGCATCGACATCCGCGTCGGCATCTTGGCCCGGGACACGGCAAAACTCGGCCTGACCAAAGCCAACGTAAACATCATCGGCCAGCAGTTGGTGATCTTCCACGCCAACGCCAGCCCCACGCTCTACGATCCCAGCTTCATGAAAACCTTCCGGTTGCGCCGAGGCGGTGTGGACGTCGTCCGCACCTACCGCGACGACGCCGCCCGCTCGGATATTCTAGCGGTCGACTGGAGCGAAGACATCCGTGTCACGAGCCCCGTCTGCGCCCGCAAGCTCACCGCCAGCTAACCGCCACCCAAAAAGAGCGCACCACGGGCGGCCGGTCACCACGACCGCCGCCCGATTTTATGCCCTCCGACCTTAGACCTTAGACTTCCGCCACCTGCCCCCTGACTTCTGACCTCCGACCTCTCTCCGAAATGCTCCCCGCCACACTTTCCATCCTCCGCGACCCCGTACCGTACCACGGCGCGGTAGGCTTTTTCGCCTTCACGACCCTCGAACGCCTCAACGCCTACGTCGGCCTCATGGTCGGCATGGCGACCTTGGTCTACCTCTGCCTCCGCATTCGCCGCGAATGGCGAGTTCGCAATACGGTAAACACAAAATCCGATTGAAGCCCTATCGAACCGTCCTGGTCCATTTACCTGCCTTGGCAAAAGCCGGATGATCCCTCCGTACATAATGATAACTTTGGGGCGGACGTAGTTTTGATGCTCGAAGTCGCGCCAATGACACCGGCACAAGTTTCCACGCTTTCCTGATCCGGATGCCATAGCCGATCTCACGTCCGGAGAAATACACATCAAATTCCTCCCGCGTAATGCCGGTTTCAGTAGACATCTTCTTCCAGAGTTGAGCGGGAGAAGCTTCGATTACTTCGGCGACCTCGAATGCCCCCTCCAACGAGCATCGAGGGGAACTGACATACACCATCACAAGATCCCCGCTAACAACACGCGGTCGAACACGACGCAGTTCTACCGTCTTTGATCCGCTGAAAATAGCATCCGCGTAACGAGGTTTGACCGATATCAGCAGTGCGGTGGGGTTCATGGTTGCGAGCGGTTCATGCCGAATTTGTAAATCGCCGCAAATTGAGCCTCGGTGATCTTGGTTGGCGACTGGAATTGTGACTTTATGCCAAGGCTGCGCACTACGGCTACCGGCACCGGCTGCGTAAACGACTCTGTGTCTGCAAAGCGTATGGCCATGATGTCCGCGAATGGCTTGTTATCCGCCGCCGCCAGAATCTCGCGCCACTGATAGATGCCGATGCGCTGATACCGCCTGAATAGCTCCTTGGCGGTTCCGGTTTCAAATGAAAGGAGGCGGGAGCATGCACGGATAGCCATCGCACCATCGGTGCCGTCATCCTTGCATACATACCAAAGAATGCGGGCCGGTGCAGAAAGGCCTGCCGCCCTCGCACTACGGTAATACACCTGCTCCCGATTCAGCGCGAGGCGTGCAAAGGCCCCAAAAAGCTCTTCTTCGGCAAGATGTTTGTCAAAGAGCTGGGCTGCCCACGTCGCCTTTATCGAAATGATGTAAGTGTCGACTCCTTCACCCAAAACCTTTGCAGGCCAATACCGCTCCTCCATCACTGGCGCTGGCAGTTCCACCTTGGCGATCTCATCATCGCGGTTCGCAGCATCGCCCTCCCGATCCGAAAGAAGACGGCACAGTTGGCCTCGGTCACCAACTATTGCGGGAGTCAGGCGTCGCCATCCATCGGTGTCGCTTTCGAAATGCAACTCCCTCAATGCCTCGTTTGCAGCCGGCACGAGATACGGATCGCAAATTCTCAATTCAGCTAACCCGCCATCGCTGTTTTCTCGCACCAACGAGAGCAGGATATGGCGGAGCAGCGTTCGCTCCATGCCGCCAGGCGCTACGCGCAAAAAATCGACCAGCACACGGTTGTTTTGACGATCCACAGTCCTGACAAAAAATGCGAGGGGACTGTTCTCGTCTTGCCAGACAACCAACATCTCCGGCGGGCAAACACCCCGTATTTGGGCCAGATTAGCCCGCATTGCCCTCGTTAATTCGCTCTTCGTTTCTCCTGCTTGCGATGCCTGGAAAACCGAAACGACAAGATCAAGGTCATCGGCCCGTATTACCCGCTGGATCAAGGTCGTGCCTGACAGCCGTGCCGGTTGATAAACGTGAGCCCTTTCGGCTTCATCCAATTTACTACTCAATTCCCCTGGGGTCATCACGCGCAATCCCAAGCGTCGTTCAATATCCGCCGCCGCATCGAGGATTTGCGTATCTCGTGTTATGAATACATCCGCTTTTCCTGTAGCGGCCTTGGCCAATTGTTTTCGGTCAGAGCGCTTGCTCTCAGATTTCCCCGGCTCCCCGAGGAGTTCCACTGCAATTCCATAGGCTTTATCGTATTCCTCCGAAAAACCATTCAGTTCCTTGAATTGCTGCGCTTCACGATGGAAATAATCCCGGTCTTCGCGCTCTTCGCGCCGGTCAATTTCATTGTGCAACTCATCCACCACGCACAGCATCACTGACTCCTCAAGCCACGGCTCTAGCAACACGGTGGACTCTTCGTCACGATTTCCCTTATTCCCTCGCAGATCGTAAAATACATTGGCGTCGATGACTGCTTTTAATCGGTCGTCATCTTCACCGCCCGAAAATTGAAGAAGATTTTCCGGCCGCAAGGCATGAACCCACAGGGTCAACTCGCTTCCGGCACGACTGCGACCGTCAACGTCTGTCCGTGCAACAAAGCCGAGGCGTTTCCACAGCTTATGCGTATGATGGTAATCCCGACGGCATTTCAGCCGCACACTGTCCCAGCCCAATCTTATCGATTCCCGCTTCAGGGCGCCCCACAAGGAATCCGAAACACTTCGCCCCCGTACGTCTCGTGCCACGCATAGGTGAATGATGACTGCGCAGTTTAACCGTCGCTGCGCGCGGTAGGTAAGGTAACCCAAGACCGAACCGGCTGGGGTTGAAGCAACCAGTAGATGACCGGCCTGCGCACGTGCCTCAAACGCACCTACGGGGAATAAGCCGAGCGTCTTACGCTCAATTCCCCACATGGCTATAACCTCTTGAAACCGCTTATCCTCAGCACCAATTGTCTCTACTACATAAGGAGCGTCAATAGAGGACGGTAGAGGGTTGGCGAAGTTGTCAGGTTCCATGGCAGGCGCTGGGTTGTGGCCGTTGGGGCAAGCTTTTGCTAGAGCAATATCATCCGAGTTGACACGCCTCCCTAGGCGTATGCCCACCAAACTCCTCCGCATCCTCTCCTTCCTTGGCAAAGCCGCTGGCCTCGCCCTCACCATCGCCGGCCCCCTCTCCGGCACACCCATTGGCCTGACGGTCTTCGCCGCCGCCTCACTCCTCAAAGATGCGGTCAATCACTTCGGCGACCTCGCCGACGACGGCAAACCCAACGACTCCTTCAAGCCCTAACCCTACGGCATCAGTTCGATCCAGCAGCCCCGACCGCTTCACCGCGCCGGGGCTTTTATTTAGAGCCTGTCCCGAAAGCATAAAAACCTAGCAGTGAACTATTAGCATAAGTTTAATGATGCCTAAAGAGGGGTAATTCCCTGGTTTTGGTCAAAAAAAAGCCGCTATAATCGGCCATGAAGTCAAAACCCGTATCCGCCACCTCGGCCATTGCCCTGCAACGCTGGTTGCGTCCGGCGCTAACGCCAGTCGGTGCCAATAAAGATTACGCCGAGTTTCGCCAGCAATTGGAAGGACTCGACGCGTTGTTGCGTGGCAGCCACTTGGAGACGATGGCGATGGACTTTGCCAAGGCGGGGGCAGGCCAAGCCAGTGTCGCACAACTACGCCAGCGTATGGAGTTTGCGCTCAAAGCGTTACGCTTTGAAGTGTTGCGGGTGCATTTGGGCAACATATCCTTTCGCGAGCTTTCCCGTAGCATTGCCTCAAGTGATTTACTGGCGGATTTTTGCGGTGTTCGCACGCTTGAGGGAATCAAGGGGGCGTCCAAAAGTGTGCTGGAGCGGGCCTCGAAGTTTTTCACCGCCGAACAGGTGCGCTGGATGGGGCAAGTGTTGGTGGAGATGTGCGGCGAGAAGGATCGCGCCACTGAACTCGGGTTGAGCGCGCCGCTGGACATGGATGTTTGCCTCATCGACGGCACGTGCTTGGAGACCAACATCCACTTCCCGGTGGACTGGGTGCTGTTGCGTGATGTGTCCAAGACTTTGCTCAAGGCCATGATTTTAATCCGCCGCGCTGGACTGCTCCACCGTATGCCTGAAGAGCCGGAGTGCTTTGCCAAGCAGATGAACAAGTTGTGCATGTCAATGACCCACGCAGGCCGCCGCAACGACGCCAAGCGCGCGCGTAAACAGATCCTGCGCAAGATGAAGACGCTGTTACGCACGATCGGAGAACATGCCCGCCGCCACCGCGACCTGTTGGCGCAGAAGTATAGCCAAACCCATTACAGCCAACGCCAAACCAAGCGGATAACCACCCGCATCGACGCTATGCTCGGCCAACTGCCCGCCGTCATCAAGCAGGCCCACGAGCGCATCATCGGCGGACGCCCGGTGCCCAACGACCAAAAGATCCTCAGCGTGCATGAACTTGATGTGAACGTACTGGTTCGCGGCAAAGCAGGGAGCCAAGTCGAGTTTGGCAACTCGTTGCTGTTGAGCGAGGCGCTCTCCGGTTTAATCACCGACTGGCAACTCTACCAGGGCGCGGCTCCGGCAGAATGGTGCCAACTCGAGGAAAGCCTGGCGCGGCAGAACCGCTTTGACCTGAGTGCGCCGATTAGCGCGGTCGGCACCGACCGCGGCTTCGCCACCAAAAAAACTTCCGCAATGCTCAAGCAACAAGACGTTTACGATGCGGTATGCCCGCGTGATCCGCACGCGCTCAAGGAGCGTTTGAGCGAAAAACGCTTCGCCCAATTGCAGCGGCGCCGTTCGGCGACCGAAGCGCGCATTGCGATCCTCAAACAACGCCTCGGCGGACGCTTGCGCTGTAAAGGGTTTGCCAACCGCTACCGTTCGGTGGGTTGGAGTGTACTCGGTCACAACCTCTGGCTGGTGTCACGAATCCTTGCCGAGGAAATAACACTTCCGCTGGCCGCTTAATTCAATTTTCCGGCAAAAATGTGAATAACCCTGGGGCTCGCCCCGGCTTTGCCGTACCTTACTACCGCGCTTGGGGGCGGGAAAAATCGATTCGGGCCGCCGTTTAACGTCGCTGGGGTGATTCGTGCCACCTCGTTCGCCCGCAATCCCAATGGACCTCTGCGCACTTTTTAAAAATCCGGAAATTTGGGACAGGCTCTATTTACCCTCCTGCGATCCACCCCGATCTTGCCGCCACCCGATCCACCGTGTATCTCTTTTTCATGCGCCGCATTTTCCCCTTCTTCGCTCTTTTGGCCCTCACTTCGCTTCCTCTGTTCTCCGCCGAAGCCAAATGGCAAACCAACTACGAAGTCGCCCTCAAGCAGGCCTCAACTGAGAAAAAACCTCTCGTGATCGACTTTACTGGTTCCGATTGGTGCGGTTGGTGCATCCGCCTCGATAAGGAAGTGTTTTCCCAACCCGCCTTCGTGAGCTACGCCGGCCAAAAGCTAGTTTTGCTCAAGGTGGATTTCCCTCGAAAGACTCCGCTTCCAGAAGCGCAGGCAGCCAAAAACAAAGAACTCGCCCGTAATTATCGAGTGCGTGGCTATCCCACGATTATCGTGCTCGATCCCGCCGGTAAACAAATCGGGCAACTCGGGTACGAAAAGGGTGGACCAAAGGTTTGGCTCGCGGAATTGGAAAAAATCACCCTCCCAGCTCCCGGCTCCAAGCCATAATCATCCGACGGCCTCACGCCTCGCCCCACCGCAGTCGGCGGCAGCCATAAACAACCAACCCCACACCCGCCAGCGCTTGCAGCGCGAGCACCACCAACGCCAGCTCCGCCGTGGGTAACCAGCGTTCGTTGTTCAGCCGGAACGCGTCATAAATCCGCGTGTTCGTCATCGCGTTAAAATATCCCGCCCAGGCCCAAAAGGCATTCACGAAAGGGCGGCAGATCCAAAGCAAATAACTCGGCAGCGCCAGCACCACTCCGGACAACGGCAGTTGCATGCCGACTAAAAACACGGCGGAGAACGACGCCCGCTCCG
This sequence comes from Opitutus sp., assembly GCA_024998815.1. Lineage (NCBI taxonomy): Bacteria > Pseudomonadati > Verrucomicrobiota > Opitutia > Opitutales > Opitutaceae > Opitutus > Opitutus sp. Next base: position 1,243,716 of record JACEUQ010000001.1, on the reverse strand, counting down.
CCGTCCGTGCCACCGCCGATATCCCCAAGCTCACGAGGGTCATCGCCACGCACGACAACGCCAGCGTGGAAATCTGCACCCACCATTGCCCCGGAAATCGGCACACTGACTTGACGAATATTGCCATCCACGCGCCCTGCGCCCCAGCTAGGCCGGTAAAAAAGATCACCTTGGAGAGTGCATAGGCCGAGGCGCGCAGCCCGTTCATCCGCTCCTTCTCAAAAACCATGCGCTCGCCCGCTATTTCCCGAGCCCCGTTGTTCGTGCCGGTAAGCCCGAGCAAGATAACCTGAAACAACACCAGTCCGACGACCAGGTTGGCCGCCTGGGTTGCCTCGCGTTGGTGGCGGATGCTTTGTTGCAGCGACTCCAGAAATCCCGCGTTCGAGTCGAGGGCGATGGCGCTGATTTGCGGTAGTCCCCCCAAAGCGAAGATCGCGACGAGTACCGGAAACCCAAAGGTGATCGCGCTTACCGACATCAGATTACCCCGGTCTCTCCAAAAAAGCTGCCACCGCCGCCGCAACAGCGTCCACGTCTGCGCCACCACGCTCGGACGACGTTGATCCACTGAAGCAGTGGATCCGCTTGCGCCCATGCCATGGGGCTCGGCAGCCGCCTTCGCCCGCGCATTCCATTGCTGTGCCTCCACCCACTGCGCCTTCCACAAGTCCAATACCTTTTCGTTCAACCGCTCGTAAAGCTGCAGCGGGTCCTCGATCTTAAAATGCGCCAAAAACTCCGGATAACTCCCTTGAAACAGCATGGCCCCTTGGCCTAGCACCGTGATCCGGTCAAAACTGCGTAGTTTCGCCAGGTTGTGGATGATGCAGATAAACGACTTGCCGCGCTCCGTCGCCAGCCCGCGCAGCACGTCCAAGATTTGATCCTCCGAGCGTGGGTCGAGGCCCGAGGTGACTTCGTCGCACACCAGCCAATCGGGATCGTTGACCAACTCCAGCCCGAGTCCCAGCCGCCGCAATTGTCCACCCGAGAGGTTTTCCACCCGAGTGGATCGCGCCGCATCGAGGCCCACCGTCGTCAAAATCGCATCGAGGCGCTCTTTTCGCGCCGAGTCGTCCGCGACCAGTAAATCCAGCGCGTAGGCCAGGCTTTCCTCCACCGTAAGCTTGGGGTTGGCGATGCTGAACTGCGGCGCAAATCCCACCCGCCCCACCAGATCTCCCGGTTCGGCCACCTCAGCCCCGTCGAATTCCACCCGGCCGGTGCGTGGCACCAGTCCGAGCAGCGCCTTGACGAGCGTGGTTTTGCCGCAACCGGATGGCCCGACCACCGCGTGCAGGCCCACACGCGGAAATTCCGCCGCCACCCCAGCCAGCAGGGTTTTAGCCCCGTCCGGGGTGGTGACCGTCAGATCTTGAGTGCGAAACATCGTGAGCGGCTACTTCTTCGCCTCGCCACTCGCCACCGCCGCATCGGCAGTGCCGCCAGCGGCTTTGGCGAGACCACTCCCACTGGCGCGGTTGTCCAAAATGTCGGCGGTCAACCGGACAATGCCGTCATCCGCAAAGTAGCTGGCCGGGTATTTTTCTTTAGCGTCCAGGTACGCGAGGAGTGCACCTACTCGCTGCCCCTGACGTTCCTCCACGTCCGCCTTGGCGATCAGCGAGGCAAAGGCCGACGCTTTCACCGCGAGGTCCGAACGCGCCCGGTTGATTTGTAGGTCGTCGGGGAACGCACGGTAGGCGCGCTCGACGATTTCCCATGCACCGAGTTCGTTTTTGGTCCGCTCCAGCTCCCGCGACTGCGCGATAGCCGTTTCGATCTGCTCCATGCGCTTCATGATGTCGGTGAACTTCTTGGTTCGCTCCGCGTCAGCATGCAGCGCCGCTGCGAAACGGAACCGGTCGTTGAAAATCGACCGCAACTCCCCGTTCGCCAGCAGGCGGTCAAAATCCTTGCCCGCCACATCCACCACGTCGGAGCGTTGCTCCACCCCGTTGGAAAATTTGGTGATCGCCGGGTTCGATGGCCAAGTCTCCATCGCCAGTTTGATTGCCTCCTCGGCACCCTTCATGTCGCCGCTCTTCGCCGCCAGCCCGGCTTTTTGCAGCGCAAGGCTGCTCACCTGCTTGGCCGCCACGATCAGCGCGTTTGGCTTAACCGCGTCGAAGTCCGGCACCTTGGTCTTGATCTCGGTGATCAGCGTCGTCGCCCGCTCGAAATCCTTGGCCTCCAGCGCCGTCGCCAGATCGCCCATGCCCTGCACCGACGTGCGCAACTTATCCTTTTGGTCGATCGGGAAGGTTTTTACCACAGGCAGGAATTCCCCAAGGTGAAAAACCTCCATCAGGCGTAGTGACGACCCGTAGATTTCCCCTTTGCTCAAAAGATGGTTAACCGCCTTGGTCCCCGCGTCCACCTCCCGCACCGCCTCGCGGGTCAGCGCCTCGATGCCCGAGGTGGTTAACTTCACATCGATGTCCCCCAGCAGTTGCTTTTTGAGGCCGTCGCCGCCCTCCATGTTGCCCTGCTCGCCCGGGAAAAGGTAACGGTAAAAGTCCAACGCGATAAAAACATGCTGAAACCGGCGCTGGGCAAAAAGTTGGAAAATCATACCCTGAAACTCCAGCTTCTGGTTAAGCCTTGAGGAGGTTTCTAGTTTTTCGTTATCGGCAATGCGCCGCTCGGCCTCTTCGAGGCGCTTTTGAAACGGACTCGACGCGTAATCTCGCGTGGGGGGCGCAGCCGTGGCCGCAGTATTGGCCCTGATCGAATTCAGTACCTCGTTACGGTCGCTGTCCTTTGTGCGCACGACGTTCGACTCCGCCTGGGCACGCTTTTTCTCCAACTCCTTATTGGTTTGCAGGATGTCCTTCACCTTGGCGTTGGTTTGCCAATGGCTAATCAAGCTGTTCGCGAGGGTTTCGCTCAGGCGTGAATCGCCCTCGTAGTCCGCCGCCTTGTAAAGCAACCGCCAAGCCTCAGCCAAACGCTGTTCTACGGAGCCCCCTTTGCGCCCCTTAAGGGTGTCGGAGATGTCTTCGAGGGTTTGGTTGTAGGCTATATCGGCGGCACCATTGGCCTCCGGTGTCACCAAGTAGCGCTCGAAGCGCGCGAGCAGTACCTTGGATTCACCCATCCCGAAGGTTTTCCCCTGCCACGATACGTTGCCCGATTGCGGGTCAAACATCTTGAGCAAATTAAGCCCCCCGCCGCTAGTACTGCCATTCGGCGACGTCGGAGCGGTGGCAGCTGAAGCTCCCGCGCCCTCCGCCGACTTCGTCGCCTCGGGTTGCGTTTGTCCATGCAGCCAGGTCCCGCTAGCCACGATTCCTGCGATGAAAATCGCCAGGGTTTGATTCTTTTTGTGCATTTTTGTGCTTTTTGTGGCCAGTCCGGCTCACAGTTTCCGCGCCTCAGTCAGTTCCATCAGCCCGTCCATCGCCACCAGCACGGTGAGCGTATAAAGCTGGCCCGGCTCGGGGTTAAACGCCTGCACCTTACCTCCATCGAGAAATGGCACTGGTCGACCCGAAGCCGTGTCGCGGGCGAGAATGATTCGTCCCGCGCCAGCTTTCGTATCGAGTTGGCGCTCGATACGAGCAGAAAACTCGTAGCGATTGCCTGCGAGTCCCCGCGCATTGGTCAAATAAGTTTCAATCGGCAGCTTGGGCGCACTGGGCATAAACGCGTGCCAGCCAAAAAAGCCCGCCAGCCCCAGCACGACCACCCCAGCCACGATCATCCCGATCACCGGACCGTTGTTTTTTTTAGTAGTTTTCTGATTCATGAATTATCGTGTCATTTCGTGTGTTTCGTGGGCAACCCGCCAGAGGTTTTCACCACCACCGCCACCAGCCCCAACATCAGCACATCCCTCACAACCAGCCACAAGTAATTGGCTGGTTCCGTCGATGCCCCAAAACACCCACACGACAGAGTGAGCCCCCGCACCCACCCTGAGATGATAGCACCAAGGAATACGAGCAATAGCCCGCCGATCACCAGCGCCCCAGCCTGAGCCCATTTAAGCGTCATCAACAGCGCCACCGCAGCGGTGATTTCCAAAAACGGCAGCCAAATCGACATCAACCAAGCCCAGCGGTAGGGCAGAAGCTCGTAGGATTCGATGTCCTGTAAAAACAGCTCCGGCTCCATCGCCTTTCGGATACCAGCCCAGAGAAATAGACCTGCCAGCGTAATCCGGGCACCCCAGCCAACCCAGCGAAACAATCCCGCGCGGCGGTCAGTGGACGCCGGTTGGTCTCCGCCAAGGCGAGCAGAGTGTTCAGAGGTGATTGAGCTTGGTCGAGGCGACATGGCAGAGAACTTGCTTGGCAAATCTGTTGTAAACGACCGAAACGCCCATCACCAAGCAAGCCAATTTACGCATGTGCTTCACTAATCACCGTCATAAGTTCATCGCCGTAACCCCCCCCCCCCCAGCATGTTACGAACAGATGAATTTTTGATTTTAATGCAGATTTGTGTTGCAGTGCCCTTCGCTAGTCACTTTCAGCTCCACCGTTCAGCTAATCAATTTCACCTATGAACCAGAAAATCAAGCTCCTCCTCCTCGCGCTAAGTTTGGGGCTCAGCGCTGTCACCGTTCAAGCCACTTGTGGCGATGAGTGCGATGGACCCAATCCTCCCGAATCCTGCAATAACGATGATGATAATAACAACGGCGATTCCATGCCCGAGGGTGTAATCGTTGACGATATGCCCACTTCAGTTTTCGCCAAGGATTAAAGCAAGTGCGTTGCCTTGGGTTCAAGTTTCCGGTCTGCCTTTCTCGACGTAGTGCCGTAGCGCTTTTCTTTGCGCTGGCGGGCACTGCGTCGGTTAGCGGTCAATCAGCCTTCACTTGGAAATATGAATCTCGTTCCTTGGGCGCCGCTGATCGTTATGGTTATGCGGTCTGGCATGTCCCATTGGCTTCCCTATCGCTAAATGGCACCAACATCCCCCTGCGTGCCGAATTCACGACTGATCCCAGACCCGAGCCCAGTCCCAGCCCTTTGGGTAAAGGTTGGTCGGTAAATCTGTTTGCGAGTGCCTTGGTGGAGGTCGATCAAGACAGCATCCGCTGGCACCGACCCGATGGCCGGATTTTTTACTTCATTTTAGAACGGGGAAATGCCTCGACCAAAAAACCTAATCCCGATGCACCCATCGTCTTCAAATCCAAAGACGACACTTGGCTGGCCTTAAAAACGCCTAGAAAGCGCCTTGTCACGCTACGTCATCAAGAAAGCGGGGCTGAATTGGTCTATGAAGAAGGATTATTGACCCGATTCACTTTCGCCAAATCAACCACTGACACTGATCAATACTTAATCAGTTACAACCGGCTTCGCCGTCCTACTCGCCTTACTCTGCGGGGCTCCGGAAAAGTTATTGCCGAATTTGTTTATGATGACGCCAACCGCGCCAAAGAGTTTCGCATCGGAGATGCTGGCGATCCTTTGTCCAAGGTAATTTCGTTTGAATATGCCGAAGCATCATTAAACAAATTCCCTACCGGGCCCTATCTCAGTAAGCTTGGTGACGCGGCGCTCACTCCCTTGGCTATTTCCTACGCCCCGCAAGGCGGCGATGCTAACCGCATTCAGTTTGAACGGATCAACTCAACGGAAATAAGTTACCTAACTTGGCATGCGCCTTCCGGTTTTATTCGCGACGACCAAGGATCAACCTACAAAATCGAAAACCCTAGCCTAGCAAACGCGGGAAGACCAGTTCTCGACCCGGAAGCCAAACCAGCGGAAATTCCCGAGGGGCAGAGAGGGCCGACAAAGGTAGCCGACTATAATTGGCGCCCCGATGAGGCAAAAGTAACGAGAACGGATCGTGAAGGCAAATCAGAATACACCTACTATGATCGGGCAAAGGGTATATCAACAAAGATGTCCAAGGACGGCATTAAGACCGTAACGCATTATTTGCTCACACCTGGTGCAATGCATGGAAAAATTAGAAAGATTGAAAGAATACAGGATAACAAGATTTTGATAGTAGAGAGAAATGCCTACGATGAACTCGGCAGGAGAATCAGGCAGATAGATTTGAACGGAAATGTAATAATCTGGGAATACTTAAACAATGGCGATTTTACCAGAAAGATTGCCAACGGCAAAATCACTCAAGAGTTGATCTACGAACAGGGGAAACTCGTTAAAAATGTCATATTCAAGGCAACCGGAACAGAAGAATACAGATACACCTACGAAAACAATCGCAAGATTGCCGTGTTTCTCGAAAATGACATCGAGTCATGGCGCAAAACATACATAGAAGGATTAGGTATTGTAGAATACGTAAAATCTACAGGTGAGCGCTATAGTTTCAATTATAAAGATCAAGGTGACAACAAAGCAATTGAAGTAATTAATGAATTAGGGCTAAAAAGCATTTTAAAATAATTTTCCATTATGACTACCAATATTAAAAATAGGTTTATTGTATCGATGCTAGTGCTGATTTCCTGCTCGGCTCTAATGGCACAAGATGAGTGTCCATGTGCCGGCGGGACTGAGCCCTCTGTGGGTTTTGATGCATGTCAAAAACCAGTATGTGACGAAGCCTTAATTGCCAAATCCGACGAACTTTGCTGCGGAGGGAGCACAGTTTATAAGAAGAATGAGATTTCACTAACTCAAACAATAGATCTATCCGCACTCACGAAAATATACAATGATACTGCAGGTAAGATTGGCGGTGCTTTTGGCGTTAATTTTGCAATGTCAGGGCCCGCTACCTTTTCCGGAACTGGAAAAAAATGGAATGAATGTTGTAACAATACTGTAACTGAACTTGGTTCTTTTAAATTCAGTGGAAACATAACCGGAGCTGGTGTTAGCGTAAATGTCCCAATGACTGCGGCGTGGGTCCCCCCCCAAGTCGCAGGTATTCGGGCAGATCTTCGCGCCAACCTCAGCATGGGCATAAGTGTTGATTACGCTCAAACATGCACAAACCCTAAAAGTTGCAGTAATCTTACAGGTAACTTAAACGTATACGGGGGCATAACCGGATATATTGGAAATGAAGGTTATGAATTAGTTTCGATCAGCGGAGGATTTGGAGGACAAACGTCTGGAGGCTTTCAATACTGCACAGACAAGGGCTCAATTGAGAAGGTAGGAGCTTTATGTGTTACTCCATATCTCGCTTGGAATATCAAGCTCGCAGGTGTAATCAACCTTGTCTCAGGACGCCATGACGCTCCCGCACTTTGCATGTAATGAAGAATTGAGCCACTATGAAATTATCTCTAATCCTTCCGTTATTTTTATTGGGCGCATCATTTAGCTCAGCAGCTGACGCGACAAACACGTTGCCCAAATATTCAGCGGAAACCTACAAAATAGGTGTTCCAATTACAATAAGAGGGTTTCAAGGTCCAAAGCCTGATTCAGGTGATTTAGCGTTCGACGAGTGCATTTATCAAGACTTACTGAGGACAAAAGTTTCTATACCCAAAGAATTACCAACTCCCAATGAAGTTTCTTCATTTATCGAGAATCCCTATCTAACAACCGTTTTCTCAATCTATGCAGATAAGATCGCATCCAACTCAGACAGGTTTCTGCTTTCTACTCCTGAGTGTATCCCAACTCTAACGGAATATTGCGATTTCGCATTCAACGAAGCTACAAAGCGAATTTTTGAAAACGTTGATGAAGTATTGTTATTACATTCAATTACAAAGGGAAACAAGGTCTATGTTTTTTATCTATTGAACAAAGATAAGCCCAAAGCTCGCGACTACCTCGTAAAGGTTTTAGTCAAGCGAGGGCCTGTATACCTGCTAGATTGTTCAAATATTGAAGATCCTTTAATAGTAAATTTTTTTAATGCCCTGCCATCAGGAGAGCTATCAAAATTTATTTTTCAAAAAATTTGAGCATTGCGCTAATCATATTTTCAATAGTGGTATGCATTTCTTGGGTGGCCACTTTCGTAATCCTAGTGGATTTACACCAGCATTATAAGAAAGGCGTTATCTACATCGCGCGCATAAATGAGGTTAAACAAGCCACGCCGGAAGATGGCTGCACTGTCTGGTTCCAATTTAATATTGAAGGTAAAACACACACGCTAAAGGAACGCTTTGGATCGTATTATTCAGCAGCTAAGGTTGGATCCTGCGTAGAGGTGATGCATCTTCCTGGACATAAGTATATCCACCTAAGAGATCGGCGAAGAAGTATTGAAATAATTGTCGCATCCGCTTTATTTACAATCTTTATAACCGTTATATGGTTCTTTGTTTGGGTAAATTGATTACGTTCTATACAATGAAAATAATCGGCGTTTTATTTATAATCTTAACTTTTGCTATAAATTGTGCTTGGGCGGACGGATTCACTTGGGAAGACAAAAGCAAGAAAATTGATGCCCCCCCTCATGCCACTGCTGTCGATTTCATCTTTAAATTCCAAAACCAAACAAAATTAAAGGCAAGGCTGATTTCTGCTCAAGCAAGTTGTGGATGCACAATCCCCAAGACAGAAAAATCCGAATACGCTCCTGATGAAGAAGGTGTTTTGAGCGGAGTCTATACCCCTGGATCACGCAGAGGGTTAAACACAGTTTCCATTATTATAAAGGGTGAATATATTAAGGAAAAGGAGATTGTGCCTTTTGAACAAAATCTAACGCTATCAGTATTTATTCCTGAGATAGTTGGAGTAACACCGGGGATCACATTTTGGCGTTTGAATTCAGAGCCATTAGAAAAGCGCATTCGCTTAGAAGTTAAGCAGGAGCAACCGTTAAAAATAAAGATTCAGGAAATAACTAACCCAAACTTTACCGCTACTATTGAGCCCATTTTCGAGGGTCGAGCTTATGATATAGTAGTTCGACCACAATCGACTTCGGAATCCACTCAAGCACTTATCGTGCTCGAGTCTGTTGATGCCTTTCCAAAACCACTCAGGTTTTCTTGCCATTTAGTTATTAAGTAAACTCTCTCCTCTCTCGACAGAGTGGGCACTTGAGGTGCAATCAGTTTATGGTAATCACAAAATATGCTCCTTAGGCTTCTCGTTCTTATCCTAATCGGCACTATACCGGGCGTTGTGTGCTTATTCCTGCCATTTGAAAGAAGTCATTATGTAGTGGAAAATTGGCGAATCAAGGAGTTGGGCGTGCAACACGCGCTAAAACTTAATTCTTTATTTATTGATGCGCGCTCTGTTGATGAATACAATATAAACCACATACCTAATGCCTTATTGATGAATTCGCTTAACTGGGATCATGCACTATTAGACTTCTTAGAGCGATGGTCGCCAGAGCGTGTTGTGGTTATATATTGTGATAGTCGATCTTGCGGTCTAAGTAAGCAGATAGCCATCAAGCTACTTACTGATTTGCCCGAGGCTAAAATAAGAATACTGAGCAATGGGTTTAAGGCATGGCAGAGTTATCAGTCAGAGTCAGGGGAACTCGTGGAGTCACAATGATTAATTTTACCATCGTTTCGATATTAAGCTTAGGACTAGCCTCACTTTCTTATGCCGATTTAGTAACAACAAAACTGGAAGCACCTCGTTACGTCACCACAGCGGAGATCCATCACCAAGCTAGTTTGATTCCCGTTCACGGTGTGCTTATCCTTTTGCCTGGAATGAATGGCGACGGCAAAATTCTCATTACAGAAAAAGCTTGGTTGGATTTTGCCAAGAATCAAGGTCTCGGTTTAATGGGAGTGTCGTTTTCATCTCCACCTGCTCTTCTTTATAGTAATCCAGCCAAGGGCTACTATTACCCAGAACAGGGTTCAGGAGCAGCCTTGCTAGCAGGTCTCAACAAAATCTACGGGAAGGACGTTAAGATTTTATTGTATGGATTTTCGGGAGGTGCGCAGTTCGGCAGTCGCTTTGCCGAACTCTATCCCAATCGAATGCTGAGCTGGGCTGCTTACTCCGCTTCATTCTGGAAAGCACCGAACTCAGCCACGCTAACCACTGCGCCCGGCATTGTCGCCTGTGCCGAATTCGATGCCGAGCGCTACGGCCCCTCCTTCGCCTATTTCCAACAGGGCCGTCGCAAGGATGCCCGCTGGACTTGGGTAAGCATCGGCAACGTCGGCCACATGCGCCACAAACGCTTCGAGGAGTTTGTCCGCGCCTACTTCGCCGCCGTGCTCGATGGAAAGTTCGACCATGCTCAATGGTTGGACGCCGAAACCAAGCAGCCCACCTCCGAGGACGAGCGGCTTTTAAATCCTGCCCTCTCCGCTTGGTTGCCCACACCCGAAGTGGCCGACCTGTGGCTAAGACTCCATCATCCCTAGGCGCACTGGCACAATGTCTTCCCGTATAGTCCTAGCCATCTCGGCACTCTGGTTCGTCTCGCTTGCCGCCCATGCCCAGACGCCGCCTGCCAAGGAGCCAAGCTACCAATCCGGCCAAGTGGTAAATGGCGTTATCTTCCATAAGCAGTTCGTCAATTTCGGCACCGGTAAGGACAGTTGGATCAATTTCGCCCTTCGTTTTCCTCCCGGCCACAAAGACGGCGACCCGGTGCGGGGCGTGCTCTGCGTCTGCACTTGGAAAGACACCCCCGACGGTGTCATGGGCAACCTGCGCTCCGGCCCCCTCGTCAACTGGGCGCAAAAGAACGGCTTCGCCCTCCTGAGTTGGTCCCGCCTCAAGTTCTACACCACCGGCACCAGCAACGACGAGATGGACGATAAGGCGGACCGCGAGTGGTCCCGCCAGTTCGACATCGCCGCCCGCAAGTGGGAATACTCCATCCAAGAGCTAACCCGCAAATACAAGCTCCCCAGCAAAGACTTCTTAATCGACGGCATTTCCGGCGGTGCCCAAACCGCCCATCGCCTCGCGTTACGCAAGCCCGAGTATTTCGCCGGCATTCACATCCACGTAAACAGCTCTTACGACGACCTCACTCCCGGCGGTAAAAACATCGCTTGGCTAGTCACCACCGGCGAACGCGAGTTCGGCTACCAAGCCTCCCAACGTTTCTACTACGGAGCATTGGAGTTGGGCTATCCCATGATCTACAAAGCCGGTGAAGGCCTCGGCCACTCCGGCAGCCCCGAGATCGACAAACTCACCGTCGCCTTCTTCGACTACCTTTTGCCCTTCTTGCCCGACTACCGGGAAAAAGACCCTCAACCCAAAGGCGATCCGTATAAACTCATGCGCCAACCCCGTTACATCGGCGATTGGCTTAACCAGCAGGCAGTGCCCTTTGAAAAGCGCCACCTGATCCAAGGCCTCTACCAAACCGCGCTTCCTACCCGCGAAATCGCGGTCGCCTGGGGGCCGTTGTTGGAGAAATGAAGTGGGCACAATCGTTTTTAGGACAGTCTCGAATGACGGAGCCTGCGTGCAGACGATTCCGATGAGGGTTATACGATGAACCTGTTATTCGGTGATCGTTTCGATTTTTTAGGGATCGGCCCGGCAAGCAGTAACCTCAGCGCGGCGATCCTTGCGTGTGCGCTGGTTTCGTGCGCCTGGTGCTTCCTCCAGACCCGCCGCCGTTGGCAATGGCTCGGGCTGATCCTCGGTCTTGGCTTTTCGGTTCTACTCATCGCCACCAAATCACGCGGTGGCCTCATCGCCGCCGGTTGCGGTATGGGCCTCGTTGCGCTGATCCACCGCCCACGTATTTCGCGCAGCCTGATCATCGGCGGTGCCGTTGCGATTCTCGCCGTGGCTGTTTATGGCACTTTTCGCGGAGTCTGGTTTCGGTTCACCTACGGCGACGACTCCCGCAGCGATCTATGGCGAGCCGGCCTCGCGATGCTCTGGGATGCGCCCAACGGAGTGGGCACGGGCAACGCCTCCAGCTTTTTCGCCCAGTGGTACCAGGAAATCGGCGACCGGCGCGGCTACCTCTCGCTCATTAACTATCACCTCAATTGGCTTGCCGAGCATGGCCTCGCTGCCCGCCTAGGCTACGCCCTGTCATGGGCAGCACTGTCATGGTTCGTCTGGCCGCGTAGTTCCGTGCCCCTGTTAACCACAGCAGCGGCAGTCTGGCTCACCTTCTTTGTCACCGCGATTTTCAGCACCACGGCCAACGTCTGGCAGGTCTGGGCGTTAGCTCTCGTCTGGCTCGTGCTTGTCGCCGCCTGGCGCATCTGCCATCGCTCCTTCGCCTCGGCTCGCGTGGCCTGCTTAGGCGGGGGAGTTGCCCTGCTTTCCCTACTCACCCTGCACGGCATTGGCTGGTACCTCAGCTTACCGCAACTCTCCACAGGCTCCGATTCCATCCGCTGGGGCGACCAGCTACCGCGTGTTGTCCTTTACGCACCCAATCCTGGAGTACTCGGTGAAAAGTGGGGCCAAGATATTCGCTCATCCGCTGTGAGTGCCCTTGTACTGCGCTCAGGAGCAACCCTCCCCGCCGACTTTCCGCCGGACGCCCTATGGATTGTCTCAGGAGACCTGCCCGCAAACCTACCTCCCAAATCGCGGGTGCACCTCTTCAATCTCCCCGCCATACCAGAAACCATTGCATGGCTCGACCGGCAAGCGCCTGCCTCAGTCCGCGTGACGTTGAGCGACAGCCTATGCCGTGAGTTGCGTTGCGATGACTGGTTCAACTGGAGTGACCGGCACCCCGAAACCACCCGCATCAAACTTATGGGCGGGGTAAATCTATTCATTCCCTCCTGGTCATGGTTCGACGAAGAATAACCCTTGTTCTCGCGAGTGCCCTCATCGCCGGGACCCTATCGGCAGCCTCGGCAGATACTCTCGTTGAGCCACTGACAATCGAGAAACGACTCATACACGCACGTGATCCACTGCCGGTGAATCCCTGCTTTCGCCCCTACGCCGAGCCACGGCAAATCAACGTTATCGTCCTGCATCATTCCAGCGCGGTTTACTGGTTCGATCCCGAGTTCCAAGCCCTGCTCACCCAAGAGGTCAAAGACCGCGTCCACGCCCAGGGCATCACACCGGAGAACATTCAAACCCACCGCTTCGACATTGATCTCATTATTCAAATTTTCCGCACCTACGGCGTCGCACCGCACTACCTGATTGGCCGCAAAGGTGAAGTCATCCAACTAGTCGAAGATAACGACATGGCCTATCATGCGGGCGTCAGCACCATGCCCGACGGCGACGGCCGCACCGGTGTGAATTATTTCTCCATCGGCATCGAGTTGACCTCCGTGCACCCCGACGACGAACGCATCGGCACGCATCGAGAGCAGGCCTACACCGAAGCCCAATACCTCGCCCTGACGAAGCTCGTGGGGCGACTCACGACCCGATACTCCATCAAGAAAATCGTAGGGCACGACGAGATTGCACCAGACCGCAAAAAAGACCCCGGCCCGCTCTTCGACTGGACACGCATTCGAGGATCAATGAAAGAGCCCATACGAACTGGAGCGCTTTTACCTGGTGCAGTCGATCAGAACAGGTCGTAAGGCAGCCCCTCGGTTAGGTTGCCCAGAGGTTGACCAAACTTCTGTTTTAGGCTTCCTTTAGCTGCATTCATCTGCTTCGCTATTCACGTCATAAATAATTAACCATCAACTAAGTCCGTGCTTTGAAGCAACTTAGTCAGCACGAGGATTTGGGGTTCGAATCCCCCCCTCTCCGCCAGTTAACTCGCTCTTATTGAGTTGCTTAGTGGAAGCGACCACCCGATTTGTCAGTTGACGTGGCAAATCCTACATGTCCCAGGCTCCGCAGTTCGTCATTTCAGAATTCACGAATCCCTCCGGGGAAATCGTTTTCCGCCTCACCGGCTGGCTCGATGGCAAGCGCATCCGCAAGAACTTCTCCACCCGCGCCGAGGCCGCTGCTGAGCGCCAATCGATGGAGATTCAGCAGTGCCAAGCCGAAACCGGCATCCGTGCCACCGCAACCCGCCTCAGTGAAGAGCAGTTACATGAAGCCGAGGCCGCTTTTCAGCGCCTCGCCGACGCCCCCAAGTCGCTCTCGTTCTACCTAGAATTTGCTCTGGCCACCTACCGTGCGCCCGACCGTGAGCACCCACTCGCCGAAGCGGTGGCGACCTACATCGTCAGCAAAGAGCGAGAGCACTCTCATAACCTGCTTTCGATCTCCCAACTCGACCACATCCGCCGCCAACTCAAGGTGTTGATCGCGGCTTTCCCTCGTTGCCTCGTCTCTCAGTTGACCACCCGCCAACTCGCCGAGCACTGCCAGCGCGGCAACGCTAAGCCCAAATCATTTAACAACCGTCGCGGCATCTTACACACCTTTTTCAAGTTCTCGTTCCAGCACGATTGGGTGGCAGCCAATCCCATCGAAAAAATCCCCCACCACCGCATCGCCCACCGGCGCGGTTCCGCCAAGACCCTCAGCGCCGCGCAGGCCGCCAAGCTCATGCACCACGTCGAACGGGTGGACGGCGGCAGTCTGGTGCCGTTCTTCGCCCTCGCCCTCTTCGCCGGGATTCGCCCCTGCGTCCGGCATGGCGAAATCCTGAAACTCCAAGCCGACTATGTCCGTCTCGATACCGGCGTCATCCTGATCGAGCCCGAGGTCTTCAAGGTTCGCATGAAGCGCAACGTCACCATTCAGCCCAACCTCGCGGCCTGGCTAACCGCTTACCCTCTCGACCGTTTCCCTATCATCCCCAAAAACCTGCAACACACCCGTGCGGCCGTCGCCAAAGCCTTCGACCTGTCCCACGACATCATGCGGCACACGTTCATTTCCATGCACGTCGCCAAATACCGGTCGATGGGAGAGGCGGCACTCCAGGCAGGCAATTCGGAAAGCATCATCCGCAAGCACTACCTCGACCTCAAAACTCCCGCTGAAGCCGAGCTGTTTTTTGGCATCTTGCCGACCGCCTGCACATCCGCTGCACCCCTCCTACCTATCTCGTTACCGTCTGATTTCCTACCCATCGCCGCGTAGTCGGCACCCAACCCACACCACCTGCCCGCGCTAAGCGGGGGACAAATCAGTCAATGTTGACCGATTTGACCTCGCCCAACCCTGCCAGCCTTTAACCCCAAGCCAAAAACGACACAGGTGTCGTTTTTGATCACCGCCCGCACTTTCACCGGTGCGGGCTTTTTTGCGCCTCCACGTTGACTCCCCGTCTTGTGCGTATGAACCCAACCACCGTTTCCGCTCCCTGCCTCAACTCTCAACTCACCGACATCGTCGGCCTGCGCGCCAGCGGGATTTTCCCCGCCGGTAAAGAGCCCTCCATCCGCACGCTGCGCGAATGGTCAAAACTCCGCCGCATTCCCCACCACCGAATCGGCCATTTCGTTTATTACGACGTCTCCGAGGTCGCCCTTCACATCCGCACCAAACTAAAAATCCCCGCCCGCGCCTGATTCGCATCCCGACGCATTGCGTCGATTTCCGGCGCCGCCCTTACCGGCGGGCTTTTTTGGCAACCACAGTAACCCATTTACCGCCCTCGGTTCCCTCAAAAACTCAGTTAATCGAAAATTAACTGATTAACTTAAGTACCTATTATTTAAACTTTTAACAATTAGTAATCAATTGAGCCAGGCCAATAAAGGTCCACACCCCACAACCGCTTGGGGCTTGTATGGGCTAACGGCAACGCGGGTTCGAGGGTTTTCCCTCCTTCTCGCCAGGTGCGCGCCCGTACACCCCTGCACACCCACTAATGTCGAACTACAATCCTCGCACGTTCACCTCCCTCGGTCTCCTGCGCTCCATCCCGGCCGCTCTGCTCCACCGGTTTTTTCTTCCGCATCAGGGATTCCTTCAATCCCTGCAGTTCGACTGGCCCGACAGCCCTAAAAATCTCGATTACCGTGCGCTTCACGCGACGTTGATGAAGCCGCTCGCCTCCATGCCGGACAAACGGCTCGCCCAGGCCATGTTCGTGGTCGACGAAATGTCCGACGAGGCCGGCGTCGCCGCCTTAGTCGAGGCGATCCGCGAGACCGAACCCAATTTCAACCGCGACCGAAACTTGGAAAACGTGGTCTTCGTCATGACCCGTTGGCTGATCGACCCCGAACTGGTCGAGAACACCAATGCCCGCCGCTACGCCCGTGAAAACCGTACTTTCCGTTCCTACCGCACCTCGTTGAACCTGCCTACCGGTCGGCTCGATGCAGTCGAGTTGGCTGCGTTTCAGGAACAAATCGCCACACTCCTCGCCCCGTTTTACCCGCCGGAGAGCGTTAAAGTTTTCCAGTTTCCTGAAAACGACGGCAGCGAAACTCTTCGCTTCATCGTCCGCCACGGCGGCCCGTTGGTCCGTGAGGGCATCGTCAAAGCCGACGCCCCGAGCGAGTCCGATAGTTGTCTGTTCCGCCGCGAGGTCTTCGACGTGATCGTCTACGATCCGCAAAATAACGAGGTGCGCATCCACGCCAAAAAGCGCGACTGCGACCTCTACACCCACGCCTGCGGTTTGCAGTTTCTCGACAAAGCCGACGCCTTTCCCGACACCGACAAATACACCCTCGAACCGCTCCGCACCGCCCGCGAACAGTCGCTGGTGTGCGCCGACATCGTTGGCCTCAAATCGATCACATTGATCGAACTCGATGTTCACATCGGTGGCGAGTTGGCCGAGTCCGTCCTTTACCGGGCCGACGATTTATTCGCCAGCAGGGCCATGAATGAGGCCAACGTCATCCACGGGCGCACCATCCAGGCGGCTTGTTTCGAGGTGACCTTCAGCCACTCGCGCCGCACCCGCTTCGTCACCGTGCAGACTCCGAACAAGGCCAGTTTTAAGCGCGATAACGAAGGCCTGTTGGTCGAAAAATGGCTGCGCAGCGCGGGCTTCATCCTTAGCGAAACGTCGCCAACTCCCGACTACGTTGATGTCGAATGCTCTCTTGTTTCGGTTGCTTGAGCGGTTGCCGGTGCTGGCCGAAGTTTGCGCGGTCCCGTCCGAGTGGCTCCACCACCTTGGCCAAGACTGCTTTTCTTCGCTGCCCACCGGTTACCTCGTTAACACCCGCCGGGCCGCGCGGTGGGTGCCTTGTCGGCATGCCCAACGCTCCTGCCGGCGGCTGCACCGGATCGACGAGGCCGGTGACGGCCGGCTGTTTGCCTACGCGCAGCCGGGCGAGGCTTGCCCACATTTTGAAATCACCGCTGCCGATCGGCTGGTTTGGCGCATCGACCTGCCCACCGTCTTGGCCGACATAGCCTCGACTCTGACACTCGACGGCCCACCCGAGGCGGTGGCGCCAACCTGCTGGCGGCTCGGCACTGCCACCAAACGCCGCATCCCAGTCTTCGTTTCCCTCGCCACCTCGGTGGTCGGCCACGCCCAAAACGTCGCCTTCGTCGCCGCCCAAAAGCACGAGCGGCCGGTCTTTTTCGTGCCGACCGCCAGTGCAGCGCTCCATCCCGTGGATACCGCCCTCACAATGTCCGGCGGCCGCCTCGGAGTGCTGGCCGATTTCCTAGAAATGGACCGCAAAAATCGGCTGTTCGCGACCCTCGAACTGGCCGAACGCTGGCACGATCTCGACCGCGAGCCCGCCCGTGTTTTGGAAAAGCTCCCGCTGCCGATCGGTGCAACCTGGGCGCATCTGGTGGTGACACTGCTGACCAACGGCAAAATCAACATAGCCCACAGGTCGGGTTCGCCTGAACGCTCCTACACCCGCGCCGAACTCGGCTTCGAAAACAAGGCCGGAGCCGAAACCGAGGCGTGGCAGTTACTCGATTTCGCTGCCCAGCACGGCTGCATCCCGATTACTCCAAAAGCAGGTAAACGGGATGACACCGCTCGCAACCGCATGCGTGAAATCGCCGCCGGATTCGAGCGCGTGCTGGTATTGCCAAAAAACGGCTTCGAAAAAGCCACTTCGCCTTTTCACGAAACCCCCGGTTGCGTTCCGGTGCCTGGTTACTGGCCGCTTTTCAAATTACGGCCCCAATCCGCCCGTTTTACCCCGCCGGTGGGTAATTACCCAGTCCCCGCCCTCGACCTCACCGCGGATCCGGACGAGCCACCAGATTCAGATTAACCCGCTCTACAAAAGCCGCTTGCGCACCGCAGGCGGCTTTTTTGTGCCTCAGTCGCGGGGCCGTTTTTGGGTAATTTGGGTAATTACCCCCGTGGTTTCGTAACCCAAAACATCCGCAAAACCTCCGCCACCAGCGGAGCCGGATGGGAGGCTCCGGGTTATGCCTCCCGTTCGGCGCTCTGGTGATTTGCCAACAACATGTCTGTTTCAGCCGTCAGTAAACCCGCCGCCCCCGTGACCATCACGCGCGGCCTGATCCCGAGCGCCACCCGTCTCGCCCTTTACGGGCCCGAGGGCGTCGGCAAGACCTCCCTCACCGCCGGTTTCCCCTCACCGGTGTTCCTCGATACCGAGGGTGGCTCCGCCCACCTTGACGTTGCCCGTTTCCCCCGGCCCCGCGCCTGGGCCGAGCTGCTCGCCGCCATCAACCACCTGCTCGCCGCCGACCATGGGTTTCAAACCCTAGTCATCGACTCCATCGACTGGGCCGAAAAGCTCCTCATCGAGGAAGTTTGCCGCAAGGCCAACAAAGAGAGCCTCGAAGACTTCGGGTACGGCAAGGGTAACGTCTACTTGGCCGAGGAGTTCGCCCGCTTTTTGACCCCGCTCGAAAAGCTCCGCGACCGCGGGATTCATGTGGTCCTGGTCGGACACTCGATGATCCGTAAATTCGAGGCCCCCGACGCGGTCGGCGCCTACGACCGCTTCGAGCTCAAGCTGAGCAAGCAGGTCGCCGCCTTGGTGAAGGAGTGGGTCGATGCCCTCCTGTTTGTGAACTTCGTGACCAAGGTCACCGAAAAGGACGGCAAGCAGCGCGCCGTCGGTGGCCGCGAGCGGGTCATCCACACGACCCACACCGCCGCCTGGGATGCCAAAAACCGCTACGGCCTTGACGACAAAGTCCCCTGTGTCGTCGCGAGCCTCGTGCCTCTTTTCATCCGAGCCGCTATCCCCGCCGCCCCAGCCACGGCACCAGCACCGGCACCAGTCCCAGCACCGGCCGCCCCATCGTCCCATAAATCCCCTTCCTCCCAGCCCTCCCATTCCGCACCGGTGCTCCTGATCACCTGCGAGCAGGTCGAAAAACTCACCCTCTACTGGGCCACCCTCAAGAAAACGCCCGAAGACCGTGCCAAGGCCTTCGCCTGGATCGGCTGCGATAGCATCGACCTGCACTGGAACGAGCTCACCGCCGAGCAGGCCGACCGGTTAATCGGCAAGCTGCAGGACCAAATGAACCGCATCGCCGAGGGTTCCACCTCGACCGCCGCCAAAGCCGGCTCGCGCCAAAACGGAGGTGCCCGATGAGCACCTACATTTTCGACATCGAAACCGGCCCGCGTTCCCGCGCCGAACTCGCCGAGTGCGTGCCGCACTTCGAGGCCCCGGCCAACTGGAAGGATCCCGAAAAGATCCGCGCTTACGTCTCCGAAAAGGAGGCCGAGTGGTTCCAATCCGGCGCACTCTCCGCGCTCACCGGCCGAGTGCTCGCGATCGGCTACACCAACGAAGCGACCGGTGAAATCGGTTTCTTTGCCTCCAACAACGAGGCCGCCGACATCGCCGCCTTTTGGCAACTGATCGCGCCGACCGGGTATCTCCAGGCCGAGCTGATCGGGTTTAATAGCAACCGCTTCGACCTGCCGTTTTTGATCCGCCGCTCCTGGCACCTCCGCGTGCCGGTGCCGACCGAACTCGTTTCCGGCCGGTTTCTGCCCTCCCAGTGCCGCGACCTGCTCGACTGTTGGCGCTGCGGTAACCGCGAGGACTCCGTCTCGCTCGACCGCCTCGCTCAGTTCCTCGGCGTCGGCCGCAAGACCGGCCACGGCGCCGACTTCGCCGCCCAGTGGGCCACCGATCCTGCCGGTGCCCTCGACTACCTCGCCAACGACCTCCGCCTCACCCGCCGCTGCGCCGTCGCGCTCGGCCTCCTTACCCAACCATCCCGCTAATTCCCATGAAATACACTTCTTCCGCCGACGCCCCCAAAGCCTACCACCTCCCCGCCGGTGACTATTCGGTCACCATCCTTGAGGCCTCTGAAACCGTCTCGCGCTCCACCGGCGCGGACATGATCAAACTCACCCTCGAAGCCGAGGCCGCCGACGGGGCCACGTCCACGCTGTTCGACTACCTCGTGGCTTCTGCCTCCTCCGCTTGGAAGATCGATACCTTCCGTATCGCACTTGGGCAAACCATCGCCCCGGGCGAACCGGTCGAGCTCGACGCCGCCGATCTGCCCGGTCGCACCCTGCGCGCCCGCCTCAAGGTCGAGGACTACAACGGTCGCTCGAATAACAAGATCGATGCCTGGCTCGCGCCGCTCATCCGCACCGCTCCGACCGCACCCGCAAACGCCGCTAAAAAGGAAAGAGCCGCCAATGAGCCGTTTTAACCTACGCCCCTACCAAACGGCCTGCGTCGAGGCCGTGCTCAGCAAGTTTCGCCAGCACGGTAAATTGTTGGCCGTCCTCCCCACCGCCGCCGGTAAAACGGTGATCTTTTCCCACACGGCGGAAAAGTTCGCGCCCGGCCGCACCCTCATCCTAGCCCACCGCGAGGAATTGCTCAGCCAGGCGGCCGACAAGCTCACCCGCGCCACCGGCATTGTCGCCGAAACCGAATGCGGCACCCGCCAAGCCAGCCTCGCCGCCCAGGTGGTGGTCGCCTCGGTGCAAACCCTGATGGGCGAAAAACGCCTCAGCCGTTGGCCCCGCGACCATTTTAACTTGGTCGTGGTCGACGAGGCGCACCATGCCTTGGCAGAAAGTTACCAGCGGGTGCTCCGGCACTTCGATGGACACGCCAAGGTGCTGGGCGTCACCGCCACGCCGGACCGCGGCGACAAGAAAAACCTCGGCACCTACTTTGAGGACATCGCCTTCGAGGTCGGTCTGCACGAACTCATCGAGGACGGGTATCTCTCGCGCATTTCGGTGCGCACCCTGCCGGTGGAGATCAACCTGACCGACGTACGCACTGTGGCCGGTGACTACAACGACGCCGACTTGGGTGACGTCATCGAGCCCGCATTGCGTGAAATCGTCGAAGCCATGCGCGAGTCGATCGGGGACCGCAAAACCCTCGTCTTCCTGCCGCTAATCCGCACGTCCCAGTTATTCGTAGAACTCTGCCAAGAGGTAGGTTTCACCGCTGCCCACATCGACGGCCAAAGTAAGGACCGGGCCGACCGGCTGGCCCGTTTCGCCGCCGGTGATTTCCAAATACTGAGCAATTCCATGCTCCTCACTGAGGGTTTCGACGAGCCCTCGGTGGAGTGTGTGGTTTGCCTCCGCCCGACCAAGGTACGCGCTCTTTACGCGCAGATCATTGGTCGCGGCACCCGGCTTTACCCAGGCAAGGAAAACCTACTGGTGCTGGATTTTCTATGGATGACCGGCCGCCACTCCATTGTGCGGCCGGCGCATCTGGTGGCCTCCACGCCAGAGATTGCCAATGCGATGATTGCCCAGGCTGAAGAGGCCGGCGACGAGGAGCGCGATCTGCTGGAAGAAGAAATCGATGCCAAGGGCCAGCGCGAGGCGGTGTTGGCTGCCGAACTGGCAGCTAATGCCCGTCGGGCGGAGCGCCAGCTCGACCCGGTCGAATTCGCGCTCTCCCTGCACGAAATTGAACTCGCCGAATACGCCCCGACCATGGCCTGGCACCACCAGGCACCCACGTTCAAGCAACTCAGCCTGCTCGAGCGCAACGGCCTCGATCCGTCCGCCATCCGGGACAAAGGTCACGCGGCAGCGATCATCGATCGCATCCTCGCCCGGCGTAACCTCGGCTTGGCTACGCCAAAACAGGTGGCGTGTTTGCGTCGCAACGGTCATGCCCGCCCCGACCTCGTCAGCTTCGCCGACGCCGGTGTCTGGATGACGGAGCGGTTCAAAAACACCAACCGGAGGGCCGCCTAATGTCCCTGCGCTACACCTCGCCCTCCGCCAGCGCCGGGCCGCTCGACCTGATCGAGCGCGCCCGGCGTTATCTCGAAAAAATGCCGCCTGCCGTTTCGGGGCAGCATGGCCACGACCAGACCTTCGCCGTTGCCTGCACCTTGGTGCAGGGCTTCGGCCTAGGGGTGGCCGACGCCGCCCCGCTTTTTGCCGAGTACAACGCCCGTTGCTCACCCCCTTGGTCCGAGCCTGACCTCGCCCACAAACTGACCGACGCCGACCGCGCCGCACCCCCCACCGAAGGCCGTGGCCACCTCGCCCGCTCCACCGCCCCATCATCCCCTCGTTCCCCGATGTCCACTCATTCCTCCTCTCCGCCCATTGGTCATTCGTCATTGGACATTGGTCATTCCGAATCCGACTCCTTCGGCACCTTCCTCCGCGCCTGTTTCGAGCCTGCTGATGTCCTCTCCATTGCCCCCGGAGCGATGCACCCCGAAGCCGAGCGCGCCATCCCTGAAAACGGCGGCGTTAACATCCTCACCCGCGACGCCTGGATCGAACGCGCATCCTCACGCGGAGGCATCGCCCACGTGTTCAGTGGGCATCACGGTCTTTTCATTCGCATCAATCCAGTGCGCCACGGTGCCGAGGGCACTGATGAAGACGTGACCGCCTTGCGCCACGTACTCATTGAAAGCGACGTCATCCCCAAACCCGAGCAGGAGCGCCAGCTGCGCGCCTCCGGTTTGCCCATCGCCGCCCTGATCGACTCAGCCGGCAACTCGGTGCACGCGTGGGTGCGGATCGACGCCAAGAACCGCGAGGAATACCACGCCCGCCGCGAGAAAGTGTGGGCGTCTTTGCCCGGCTTCCAGATCGACAAGGCCAACAAAAACCCGTCGCGCTTTTCCCGTTGTCCCGGTGGCCTGCGCAACGACGGCGTGCAACGCCTCATCGCCGTGAACCTGGGCGCGGCCTCATTCGCCGACTGGGAAGCCCAGTACGAAGACGCCCGCGATATCGACTTCCTCACGCCCTATTGTGTCGAGGAAGAGGTTGATCCGCCCCAGATCATCGAGGGCATTCTGTTTCGTGGCGCCAAGATGGTCATAGCCGGTCCATCGAAAGCTCGGAAGACCTGGAACCTGACTGACCTTGCCCTCTCCGTCGCCTACGGCCAACCGTGGTGCGGCTATCAAACCCAGCCGACGACGGTCATTTACGTTAACCTGGAGATCGCCCGGTTTAGCTACCGCAAGCGTCTGCGCATGATCTGTACTGCGCGGGGCTTTAACATCAACGCCAACCCCCGCGTCTGCTTTTGGAATCGTCGCGGCAAAGACAACGAGATCACCCAGCTTGCCAAACGCATCCGGCGTCAGGCGGCACGCATCGGCGCGGGCCTCATCATCATCGACCCGATCTACAAGACCTACGGCGATCGCGAGGAGAACTCGAACACCGAGATGGCACAGGTATTGAACGAGCTCGAAAAGCTCGCGAAGGACACGGACGCGGCCGTCCTCATTGCCGCCCATTTTCCCAAGGGCAACCTGACCGGCCGCGATGCTATCGACCGTGTCGCCGGTGCTTCGGTGTTCGGTCGCGATCCAGACGCCTTGCTCATCATGACCCCGCACGAGCATCCCGACGCCTTTACCCTGTCTCCCATCCTGCGAGACCATCCGCCCCAACCAGAGGTCGTGATCCAATGGACGCAGGGATGTTTTCAACGCATCGCCGCCGATCCGAAGTCCATCCAAGGTCGCGATCACAAGCCAGGATCCAGCCGCAACGAGCCGGCCTTCATGCCGGGCAGTTACCGCGCCCTTTTTTCGACCATGCCGCCGCTCGCCAACTCAGCCAACCCTGAGGAAAGCGCGGTGATCGCTTACATTGCCGAGAAGCTGTCCGATGCCGGTAAAGACTCATCTAAAGCCGCTTCAGTTTTCACCACCATCCGCCGCCCGGAGCGCGAAATTCTCGTCTTTGATCGAGCGAGCAAGACGTGGAAAGGAGTCAACCATGTCGCCTGAAATCACCCTTCACCTAGGTGCCTTTTCGTTCGGAGTCACCCTGACTCTAAGAGTCGATTTTCGACCGGTGACACTAAGTGTGACACTAGCGCATGACACTATTCTTCTAAAGAAGAAGAGAGCGAGCTACGCTAACGCTCGCCTCTCTTCTTTCGACGGGACGGACAAACCGCGCGCGCCGCTCCGACTACTCGCTACTTTCGCCAAAGGAGGTGCCCGATGAACTCACGCGAAAAAGGCAAACGCGGTGAACGCCGCTGGC
Organism: Opitutus sp.; assembly: GCA_024998815.1. NCBI lineage: Bacteria > Pseudomonadati > Verrucomicrobiota > Opitutia > Opitutales > Opitutaceae > Opitutus > Opitutus sp. The sequence continues at coordinate 1,219,575 of JACEUQ010000001.1, read as the reverse complement.
GTGACGTGCTACGCGAAGCCGGCTTCCTCAAAGCCCATCGCGGCGTGCAGTACTCGGGCGGCACCGACTCGCCCGACGTGGCCTGCCCCGAGCTGCCAGGCATCCACTTCGAGGTGAAGGCCGTCGAAGCGCTCAACATCTGGCGAGCGATGGACCAGTCCATTCGTGACGCCGGTGTGCGCAAGACGCCGGTGGTGGCCCACACCCGCAACCGCTCAGGCTGGCTCGTGACGATGCGAGCCGACGACTGGCTGACCCTCATCCGGCAAAGCGACCACGTCGTCGCAATCGAGTCACCCGACGCCGATTCCTTGCCCTTTGCGGCCGCTTCAACCCCCACGCCCTCGCCATGACCTGCGCCGACCGCCAAGCAGTCCGCGATGCCCAATACTCGGAGGCCTATCGAACGTGGGTGGCCAGCCTGCCCCCCGCCGAACGAGCTCAACTCGCGGCGGGGGGACTGGCGCAACCCGACGCATCGCGTCACACCAACACGCCCCAGCACGACGACACCTTGCTCGAACGTCGCGCTGCGCCCGAACCCACACCCGACGCCGTCGCTGAGGACGCCGATGAAACCAACCCAGCCGACCCGACTGCCGACCAGGTCGCGGCCTCAGCATCGGCGATCCTCGCCTCGTTCTGTGCCCGCATTCGGTCGCACCCCAACCCGATGCTCGCCTTCGATGCCGCCTGTTTCGCGTCCGGCCTGATGGACATCGAAGGCCTGAGCGAAGCCGCCCTCGCCGAACGCCACGGGGTGACACGCGCGGGGTTTTCCAAACTGGTCGTCCAGTGGTCCGAAACCTTCGGCCTGCCACCGTCGCGGGGGATGCGTTCCAAGCGCGCCCGCCGCATTTACCGCCTCGCCCAATTGACATCGCACACCTCGAAACATGACCGCGCCCAAAACTAAGCCCGTCTCCCTCGAAATCATTCCCTCCGTCGCTACCGGCGGGGGGATTGTTCTCTCCATTGACCTCGCGCTGGCGATCAATGCCGCGTTCACCACGGCCCAAACCCTAGCCGGTTCGGCCCGAGAAAAGGCCCAGCACGCCATCGTTGCGGCCATCGACTGCGGGCGATTGCTCGAACGCCAAAAAGGCAGTCTTCCCCATGGGGCCTGGACAGATTGGCTTGCCGCGAATTGTCCTGAAATCTCGGCACGAACGGCCCAACGCTACATTCGATTATCAAAAACGACACATGTGTCGTTTTTCAATGATGCCCAGTCGTTGCGCCAGGCTTACCTCACCACGGGGGTATTGCCCGAACCGGCTCCCCGCGAAGCCGTCCAGCCCGACGCGAATACGCCGGTGATCAAATTCACGAAGGGACTGGATCAATTCCGCCGCTGGTATCACCGCCGCACCGACGACACCCCATTGGCCAAGTGGACGCCCGAAGCCCGCCGTCTGCTCCGGCAAGAGCTCACCTGGTTCAAAAAACTCCACGACGACCTCGCCGCCTAGAATGCAGATGGGCCCACATCGCAAACGCTTGGGGGTGATGCTTGCCATCCGCGATGCCGCCATGCAGCATTACGGCATGACTCTCACCCTTCCCATTAGCAAACGCGGCGGCCTAACCCTTCCTCCCGCTCTTCGCCGTAAGCTGGGGCTTGATGGAATCGATAGCCCGTTGGTGATCGTGGAGGAGCGGGATGGGGGGCTTTTTCTGCAAGCCGCCGCCGCCGTGCCGGTGCGCAACATCCCGCGCGAGAAATTAGCCCGATGGATCTCCCGTGATGAAACCGAAATGGCCGCCTTCACCCGCCTCGGAAAAGCCAAGTCGAAGAAGTGAAGCTTTTCATTGATACCAGCGTCCTGCTGGCGGCCGCAGGTTCGGCCAAAGGTGCCTCGCGCTACCTGTTTACCCACGCCGAAACCAATGGGTGGGAATTGCTCTCGTCGCTTTATTGCGTCGAGGAGACCGATCGCAACGCCCGTAAGCTTGGGCCCAAAGCCTTGCCTTACTGGCGATCATCCCTCCTCCCTCGACTCACCCTTGTCCCCATCGAGCTCGCCTACGACAAGGTGTTGGTTTTCCCAAAGGCTAAGGATCGGCCCGTACTGCTTTCCGCATTGGGCGCCGAGGCCGACGTTTTACTCACACTCGACGAAGCTGATTTCCAGAAGGTGATTGGGTCGCAGGTTTACAGTCTCCAGGTCCGCAGTCCCGGCCAATTCCTGATCGAACAGCGCGAAGCCGGTCGTCTCTGATCACCCTCAGCAGGTAGGAGTTCGCTTGCGAGCGATGTGGGCGGGGGGCCTCAATGGATTTCGTCTGCCCCCACGACTTCGGGGGTCGCAACGCCTGCGCTCGCTCCGCTCCCTTGGCGAACCCGCTAACGCGCTCCGGCGTAAGCCGCACGATAATCCGCCCGCAGACGCTGGTGGTCGTTCGCCCTCCATTCCGCTACGTACGTGCGTTCCGCCTGCGGGTCCCAGGGGCCGCCCAGCCGGGTGGCCGCAACGTCCTTCGCCCCTCACGCCACGGATCCTGCCGAGCCAGGAACCGCGTCGTCGAAACGGGGCTACGGCCGAGACGGCCACAAACCCCCGGCCCGGCGGCCCCTGTGCCCCTCCGTCTCCACTCCCGCACTCCGCTCCATTCCGGTCGCCCGACCGCCAGCGCCTGCTCGCCTGTCCGGCTGCTAACGCCCTCAACGAACCAATTCCAGCGGTGCGAGACAGCGGCCCTCGATTCCGCGCCTGCCGAGCCAGGTGCTCACCGAGAGCCGCCGACTCGCCCGGCCTCAACGATTTGGGACCACCGCTCGCGGACTCGCTACGGCCCACCTCATGCGCCGGAAGGCTTTGATGCGCGGGGCGACAACGCCCCACGGCCAACCAACGACAGCGGCTCGTTCGCAAGCTCACTCACGGCCCACAATGGAACGCGCGCGAAAAACGCGGGCGGCACCTCCGTGAGCCCCGGCACCCGCAGTGCCAGGCCCGGCGAGGGCGACGGCGGCAGGCACGCGACGGCGTTCCCCGAGTCACGTCCGACGTCGTGTCCAGCCGTCCACGTCCCACGTCCGGGCTGATCTGGCACAGCGGCTGCGCGGGTTCCGCGTGTAATAGGACATTATGGCCAATGGGTGCCGATCCGCCCCTCAGTCCAAGCATTCCATCGGGGCGGCACCTTCCCTCCGCCGAGCCTCCGGCATGTGGTCATAATGTCGTATTACACGCTCCACCCTCGGGGCTCACTACGGTGCGTTGTCAGTATGCGCGCGCACCCAGAAATATCACTCGGCTTCGCCGGTAGAACGTCTTTTAGCGGCGCTACCGCGCGAATGGAATACCCCCCGCCCCCGCCCGGGCCGTCCCTTTTCTAACGCGTCACGTCGCTGGGCGGGTTGGCACAAAGCCATCGCTGGTCCGGCCGGCCGCCAGGCGCCCCCCCAAGTTCACTCGCAAGCTCGTTCACGGGGGGAGCTTCCCCCCGCCGCCCAGCCGGCGCGGTGGCCCCGCGCGTCCTCGCCGCGACGCTCCGCTGGCGACTCGGCGCGCCTTGCGTGCCTCTGGCACGCGGCTACGTCGTGCCGTGCTCGCCCAGCCTCGCCGCGGCCCGACTCCGCGCCCGAGGGCCGGGCTACGCCCGCCCCGTACCTCGAACCCCAAACCCCGAACCACCCGAGCCCCGAGCCACCAGCGCGGGTCACAAAAAGGGGTCGGGGCGTTACATGGATACATCGGCGGCAAAGAGATAACCCAAAGAAAATAAACCCAAAGGGGTCAGGGTGGAATGGCGCTTAGTTAAGGGGTATTATCGTCAGACCTGGTTAGATCGCCCCTTTCAGGGCTTGTGCACTTTACCTCATGATTCCTAGGGCGTTGCCCTAGGTTGTGGTAGAGTGCCCCGTTGGGGCGGTCGGGCCTAACTCAGGTGATTTCCAAAGGGGTCAGGGAGGAACAGAAAAAGGGGTCAGGACGTTACATGGATACATTGCCCCAAATGTGCGGAGTATTAGTAATCGCCGACTCTTCTAGTTTTTCCGAGCTTAAGAGTCCCGCACGGTTCAAACGGGTAAATGAGGAGCTATAAGAGGCAATGGTTTGCCATTAATCCGATAAACTCCAAAGTCCCTCAAGTCGGTAGTGATAATTCGCGCCTGGGGGTTTCGTTCTGCTAAACTTAGCACGCAGGCATCGGCCAAATCCATTCGCGGCCAATATTTCATCATCCATTCTAAAATTTTGGAATTGGAGAGGGATTGAGAAGGGGTCATGTTTTACCCTTTACCTTAGGCTAATTCAAAAGGGGTCTGGCCGTGTTTTGTTAGTTTATTTGGCGTCTGGCAGAAGGGGCCATGTTTTACCCTTTATCTTAAGCGGCTATTTATAACGAATAATTCTAACGGGGTCAGCCTGAATGGCGCTTGGTTAAGGCGTGTAATCGTCAGTCCTGGTTAGATCGCCCCCTCAGGGCTTGTGCACTTTAGCCCATGATTCCTAGGGCGTTGCCCTAGGCTTGAGCCTCCTCGAAAAGGCTTTTGGTTTTTTTATTAAAAACAACTTATGTGATTTAAGTTTTCCGTAAAAGTGCCGTATTGTACTGCATGAAAACAGGAAACAAAATAAGTAGCGGCGTTAAATTATCAAGTAACGAATCGATCGTTTATCCCTCCGGCGACTTCTTTTCAACCCCGGCGCGCAGTGATTTTGGTGATTTCTTACTGCAATTACAGCGCTTTTGGCGGTCCCACCCCGAAATCGAAGTGGCCATGACCGCCGATCTCGACGCCCACGCCATGGCGGAAAAGCGCGAACGGCGGAAGGACCGGGAGTTCGAACTGGCGCAGACCGAGGCGTTGTTCGCCGTGCCGGCGTCAGGCACGGCGGAAAAAACGCAAGCCGAGTTCCTCGCCGCAGGGCGTCCGCGCACCCCCGCTGTTGTGGTTTTTATCACGGCCATGGCCACCGGTTACTTGGGGTCGCAATACAGTGCCTGCCCCCGGATGGTGCTGCTTGAATCGGCATCGTTGCGCACCTTGCTCGATGATTTGGGGTACACGCTGCCTGCACCTAATACCGTTGGCCCCCTGATAAATCGCCTGAGTGAGAGTACTCTCGCCCTGATCCACCGGGCCCAATTGGCCGATATTTTGGCCGAAGGGCTCGATTCGTTTACCGATATCACCCTGGACAGCACGGCGATCAAGGCATCCAGTTGCTGGCCAACAGACTCCGGTATCATTTACCGCCTCTTTGAGCGAGCCTACCGCATGGGCGGCAAGCTCGACCAGGTCGGGCTTAACTCGCTGCAGGATGGCTGCAAAGACCACTGGCTGGAGGAGTTGCGAAAGAGCGCCCGCGCCATCGCCCTGCTGGGTGGTGGTCCCCGCCGAGCCCAAAAACTCCGGCTGCTCTACGACCAGTTTTACCAAATCGCCTGCAAGTTGGGCGGCAAGTTGCTCACCCAAGTAGAAGCCGCAGAGGCCGAAGCAAATGTTAAACTGGCCAAGCTGCGGCCCTCCAAGCGCCGGATCGCGGAAGACCTACTGGACTGCATCCACGGGGACGTGGTCGCGGTGATTACGACGATCCAGCAAAGCATTGCGCGGGTGCATGATGGGGTGAAGACCAGGTCGAGGGAAAGGGTCCTCAGCCTGGCCGATCGCAGTGCTGCTTTTATTGAAAAAGGCGGGCGGGAACCGGTGATTGGCTACAAGCCGCAATTGGCCCGCAGCCGCGGCGGTTTTGTCACCGCGCTGATTCTCGACGCGGGCAACGTGGCTGATTGCAAGCAACTGGTGCCCCTGCTGATCCAGAATATCGCCAACACGGGCCTGGTGCCGGCGAGCGCGAACGTCGACGACGGCTACTCCAGCGCCGAAGGGCTGGCGCAGGCATACGAGCTGAAGGTGGCCAAGGTGAGCATCTCCGGCGCCAAGGGGCGCGCCTTGCTCGGCGAGGAACTGTGGAACCACCAGGATTATATCACGCTTCGCGCCGAGCGCAGCGCGATCGAGTCGCTGATGTTTACGCTCAAGTTCAACCACGGGTTCGGCCGGCCGGGTCGTCGCGGGTTGGCGGCGGTGCGCAGCGAACTGACCCTGAAGATCCTCGCGCACAACTTTGACCGGATGATTTTGGTGCGCGCCAGAAGGTCTCAGGAAAAGCCGCTGCCCTTGGCGGCCTGAGTCGCTTCGCTCGTCGCGGCTAACCCAAATCGGTTCAATTAGTTCGGTGCAAAAGCCCCGGAGCGAACCGCCGTGGACTTCGCCGTTGGAAAAGCGACCTTGGTGATGGGGCCGGGGCTGTTTTTAGGCCGCCGCCCTTTCGTGAACACGTAAACCGAGTTCGTTCAGGGCTGTTTGCGCCCCCAGTGGCCGGCCGGGGCGGGAATACGCCCGTTGCGAAAGGCTTTTCGAGGAGGCTCTAGTGAGCGTCAACTCGACGATAGTCATGGCCCAATCCTGTTCCTTTATGTGCTCATGTTGGAGGCACAAGAGGGAGGCTTGGCCACCTTACCAGCCCTTGTGGCACAGGTACGCGCCGCCCTCGGGGAGTTGCCGGCGGCGCGAGAGGCCTTCGAGGACGCATTACTCGCTGCCCGCTATCTCGATCTGCATGCCCATCGCTACGCCGCGACCGGCTACGCGGTGCGCCAAGCCGACACCTTTCGCGTCGGCCCCGGCTTCCCTCGGATCATCGAGCGTGATCTTTCGCCCGGGGTAGGCGACGCCTCCTACCTGCTAAGTCTCGCAGCCTGCACCGACTTCGTTGCACCGACCGAGAGCATCGTCGCCGCCCTGCTCACTCCCATGTGAGCGGCGAGCGGGAAAGCGTCTATTTCTGGCGGTTAGGAATGCACTTCTTCTTCGGTGGATCTTCTTCCCCTTAAAAAGAGTAATACTCTTCTTCCGTGGGTGGGTTTTCTTCCCTGTCCGGCTGGGGATATGAGGGGTGCGAATGGGTGGAGATTGAACCGGCGGGACGCTTGGCGGATGCACAGCGATGCATCCAACCGGTTCACGCAAGTGTTTGCACTGTGTCGATTTCTTTCTGCCCGACGCGCATAACCGCGAGCGTCAGCGCTACTGCGGGAAGCCGGGATGCCGACGGGCGAGCCGGGCGGCCAGTCAGGCCAAATGGTTGGCGAAGCCGGAGAACCTCGACCACTGGAAAGGCCCAGAAAATGTCCAACGGGTGCAGGAGTGGCGGAAGGCCAATCCGGGGTACTCAAGGCGGAGGGGGCCGCGACGGCGGGTGGCGTTACAAGACATCCCAACTACGCAATCCGTTGTGCACCAGCCTAAAGCCGAGCCGGTCGCCGAGGTGGCGTTACCGAATCCCTGCGTGCCGTTACAAGACAGATGGGAGTCGCAAAACCCTGTGCTCGTGGGGCTTATCGCGCAGTTCGCCGGAGTGACGTTACAAGAGGACCTCGAACCCATGCTGCGACACCTGCAATCCCGGGGGCGGGTGATCCTGGGCATCGACGTCCAGCCGCCCGATTATGCAAAAACAACCGATCGATCGCGAACAACTCCGGCGCACGCCGGCCCAGTTTAGCTGGCTGGACCACCGGCTGGTGCGGGGCAATTACCTGGGGCGGGCCAGTGCCCCCGCCTGGGGCCTCTATCTGGTCCTGGTCACCGTGGGCGACGCCGACGGGCTGAGTTACTACGCCACGCGCACCCTGGCCCGGCTGCTCACGCTCAGCGAGGACGGCCTGGTCGAGGCGCGCCGGCAGTTAATCGAGGCCGGGGTGATCGCCTACGCCGCGCCACTTTACCAGGTGCTCTCCTTGGACCGGGGCAGGCCAACGCACACGCTGGCGGCAACGCCGCCGCCGAGCCGGGAGGTGGGCGCGTGATCGATTACGAACTGTATTGCCGGATAAAACAGGCGGAGGCGGCCGGTCACAGTGCGCCGCAAATCGCCCGCTCGCTCCAGTTGCACGTGCAGACGGTGAGGCGCTGGCAGGCGCAGGAAAAGTACGTGCGCAGCCAGGCCGCGCAGGTGCCTAGGCCAAGCAAGCTCGACGTGCACAAGCCGGCGATCGCGCGCTGGCTGGAGGCCCATCCGTTCACCGCCATGCAGCTCTGGCAAAAGGTGCGCGAGCGGGGGTACACGGGCGGGTATTCAATTTTGAAAGACTACGTGCGGCGGGTGCGGCCGAGGAACCTGGAGGCGTTTCTTACCCTCAAGTTTGCCCCCGGCCAGACCGCGCAGGTGGACTGGGGCAGTTTTGGCGCGGTGGAGGTGGACGGCACCCGGCGGGCTTTAAGTTTTTTCGTCATGGTTTTGGGGTACAGCCGGTTCCTGCATGTGGAATTTACCCTCGGGCAGGGCCAGGAGTGGTGGCTGGGCTGTCACCGGCGCGCCTTTGAAAAACTCGGCGGGGTGCCGCGCGAGGTGATGGTGGACAACTGCAAGACGGCCGTCCTCTCGCATGTGCCCGGGACCGACCCGGTGTACAACGCCCAGTACCTGGACTTTGCCCGGCACTACGGGTTTACGATAAAAGCGTGCGGGCCGGGGCATCCGCAGTCCAAGGGCATGGTGGAAAACGCGGTGGGTTACGTGAAAAAAAGCTTCCTTGGCGGGCGGCAGATGAACGGGTTTACCGAGCTGGGGCCGGCCGCCAGCTTGTGGCTGGAAACGGTGGCCAACGTGCGCGTTCACGCTGAAACCCAGGGCCGGCCGGTGGACCGGCTGCCCGAGGAGCGCGCTGCGCTCCTGCCGCTTAACCCGGTGGCCAGTCCGGCGGTGCGCACCTTAAGCGTGCGGGCGTCGCGGCGGTGCCGGGTGAGTATCGAAACGAACCGCTACTCGGTGCCCACGAAGTTTGCCGGGGCGCTACTCACCGCGCAGATCGAGGGGGCGCAGGTGAGGTTTTTTGCGGAACGCACCCTGGTGGCCGAGCACGCCCGCAGTTTTGCCCGCCGCGCCGATGTGGAAAACCCCGAGCATGTGCGCGAACTCGAGGAGCGCAAACGGCAGGGGGCGCGGCAGCGCCTGCGGCTACGGTTTTTGGAACTGAGCCCGGCGGCACCCGCCTACCAACGGGGGCTGGAGGAGCGCCGGCTCAACGCGGGACACCACCTGGCGACTATCGTGGGTTTGGTGGCCCTGTATGGAACGGAGGCAGTCGGCCGGGCGATCGAAAGCGCCCATGAACTCGGCGCCTACTCCAGCGATTACATCCTCAACTTGCTCGAACAACGCGCGCGGGCCTTGCCGCAAGCCGGGCCGATCCACCTCACCCGCGCCGACGCGTTGGCCGCACTGGAACTCGAACTACGGCCCCCGGATTTAAGCCCCTATACCCAATGAAAACAGAACCCGAAAAAAACGATTTATTAAAAGATCAACTCAAGTACCTGAAACTCGGTTACCTGCTGCGCCACCACGGCGAACTGACCGCCGAGGCGGCCAAGGCGCGCTGTTCGCACGCCGAATTTTTACGCCGACTGGTGCAGGCCGAGACCCAGGACCGCCAGATCCGGGCGCTGGAGCGGCGTATCCAGGCGGCGCGCTTCCCGGTCAAGAAAACCGTCGACCAGTTCCAGTGGGACTGGCCCAAGGAGTTGATCGAAGCGCAGGTGCGGCACCTCTTCGAACTGGGCTTTGTCAAGGAGCGCACCAACGCGGTGTTTTGCGGTGGTGTGGGGCTTGGGAAGACACATCTCGCGAGCGCGTTGGGCTACGCGGCCTGCCAGGCGGGTTACACGGTGCTGTTTACGACGGCGGTGGACGCGATCAACGCCCTGGTCACCGCCCAGTCCCTGCACCGGTTGCAAGCCGAGTTGAAGCGTTACATGACCCCTGCGGTGCTCGTGCTCGATGAGGTCGGCTACCTGCCGCTCGACAAGTCGGGGGCCGACCTGCTCTTCCAGATCGTCAGCCAACGCTACGAACGCGGCTCGCTGATCGTCACCACCAACAAGGCCTACAAACACTGGGCAGGGATCTTTAACAACGACGCTGGCATCACCGCGGCGATCCTGGACCGCCTACTGCACCGGGCCCAGACCGTCGTCATCGAGGGCAAATCCTACCGCATGAAAGACCGCCTGGCCGACGAACCCGCAAGCTGACCAGTCTCGAAAGCCGGCCCCTGGCGGGGCCGGTCATCGGCTTTTACGACAGGTGATTTTGTAACCGCCAGAAATAGACGGTGTTCGCGCCGCCGCTCACAGGGTAGCCGCAACCCAAGAGCATGAGTGGTTCGACCAACAGCTTCGAGATCGGCATTATCTTGGGCCTGGGCAGCCTGTGGGCGACTACCTGCGGCAGGTGGTCGAACGAGGCGGGCAAGCTGTCGCGCTGTTGGTGTGGGGGCCGGCCTGTTATGCACTCAAGGACCGCGACCAGTGGATTGGCTGGAGTGCGACTACGCGGGTGGAGTGCCTCAGCCTGATCGTGCAAAACCGCCGGTTCCTCCTGCTCACCCCCAAGGGAGGCGAACCGAACCTGGCTTCGCAGGTGCTCGGGTTGGTGCTGCGCGAACTCGCCGACCAATGGCATACCCAGTTTGGTTACACCCCGCTACTCGCCGAAACTTTTACTAATCCAGAGTCCTTCGAGGGAACCTGTTACAAGGCGAGCAACTGGACGGCGGCGGGCACCACGGCGGGTTACAGTCGGCACCGAGCGGACTTTTATGTGGCCAACGACAGTCCCAAAAAGTTGTGGCTGCGCGAACTTATGAGCGGGGCTCGCCGCTGCTTGCGCGAGGCGGATTTACCCGAGGTGCACCGGGCGGGGCTGCGGGCGGCCCCATCGGGCACGATGCCGCTGCTCGCCGTGCAGCGAGGCAGCCTGCTGGAGCTCTTGCGCACGGTGCCTGATCCGCGTGGGGCCAACACCCGATACCGCATCGCCCCGGTGCTCACACTGGTGGCGATGGCGCTGATGGCCGGACGGCGTGAAATCGCCGAGATCGCGCGCTTCGCCACCACCCTCAGCCAAGCCCAGCGCCGCGAGTTGTGCCTGCCGCGCAAGGTCGGGACGAAGGCCTTCTGGACGGTGCCTGGATACAGTGTTTTTTATCAGGTCCTCACCCGGCTCGATCCGGCAGCCTTCGCCGAGAAACTCAGCGGCTGGCTGGCCGCCCAAGTCGGCAGTTTACCCGCAGCCCTGGCCATGGACGGCAAGATGATCCGTGATCAAGTGGGACTGCTCACCCTGGCCGACCACGAAGACGGCACGCCGTTTACCGTGGTGGTAATCGACCAAAAAGAGGGCCCTTCTCGCAGCGAACAACCCAGCGCAACCCAAGCGATAATCAACGGCCCAGCCCTTGACGAAAAAGTGGTCACAGCCGATGCCCTGCACTGTCAAAAAGACACCGCCCGGGCGATCGTCGAGCGCGGCGGTGATTATCTCCTGCAGCTCAAAGGCAACCAGCCCAAGATGCATGCCTACGCCCAGGCCTGCGAGGGGCCGCTTGCGCCCCCTTTTTTTTTGCCCACACCGAACCCGGCCAAGGACGCATCAACCAGTGGGAGTTGAAGGCCCTTGCCATCGAACCCGAGACGATCGGGCACCCTTTCGTGCGCACGCTGGTCATCGTCCGGTCCCACCGCGTGGTCAAACATACCGGTGAGGGTAAGCCGCTCACACGCTACTACCTATCGAGCCGCCTGCCCGATGCGCACACCCCGGCCCAATGGTTGGGCTTGATCCGCGGCCACTGGGCCGGGGTTGAAAATCGCAACCACTGGCGACGCGACGCCCTCTTTGGCGAGGACCACTCTCGCACCCGCAATGTCAATGCCTTAGCCAACCTAGCTCTGCTTCGTAGCGCCGTCCTGCGTCTGTTTGCCTCCCACTTTCCTTCGGCCTCCACCCCTGTCATCCTCGAAACCCTCCACTCAAATCCGGCTCGCTGTCTCGCCCTTGCTTGCTCCCATCCCCGCTAAAACAAAAGACCCTGCGTCACGCCCAAATGTTAACATGTTTCGGCTTGGCCCCTTCGGCTTGTCGCCCTTAGGCTTGTCGGCGCAATCGAAGTCCTCAGCCGGCGGCGGCGAAACAATCGCGGGCGAGATCGCGATAAAGCAGCGCTTGGGCGTAGCGGTCAGTTTCTTCGGTTGGCTTGTGGTGATCGGGAGAGAATTTGCGGGCGTAGTAGTAGAGACTGGTGAGCAGCTCAGGGGCGAAAATGAGCACGTCGCCCGGGCCGGCGTGACGACGGAAACCGGCCATGGAGCGCGTCCACATTTGGCGGAAATCGGCGAGGTAGTCGGCACCGTGGGCGAGACGGGGTTTGTCGTGCAGGTTCTCGATGGGAGCCTGTATCCAACCGGGAGCGGCGATGCGGCCATGCATAAAACCGGTGCGGTCCAGAATGGGTTGGATGAATGCGAGCTTGTGGTCGAAATCTCCGTAGACCATCTCTTGGCCGCAGTAGTAATGGGAGAGGTCGATGTTGAAGCGGATTTCGGGGAAACGTTTGGTGAGCTCCACAGTGCGCCACATGTCCTGGGTGATGGTGGCGCGGTGGGTTTCGATGAAGATGGGGAGGTGGTGGCGGGCGGAGGCGGCGAGGGTGGCCTCGACAAGGCGGGCGACCTCGTCGTCGTTTTCGATGCCCCAGGCGATGTGGACGGTGAGACACTGGTCACCGCGCTCTGCGTGTTTTTGCGCGATGGGATCGGCCTCGGCGGGGGTGTTGATGCGGGCGAGACCGCAGAAGGGCAGCGTGGTGTCGGCGGGAGTGCCGGCGGGCGTGGTGAGTTGCACGCCCTCGAAACCGTCGGCGGCGAGACGGGCGTCGCGCGCGGTGGTGTCTGCGACCAGCGCTGGCGGAAAAATCGAGTCGGCTCGAAGGTCGAACAGGTTGTCGAGGTTGAGGTAAACACGGAGCTTGGGCGCGTCGGTGGTGCGGTCGTTGAGATACATGGGTGGGTTAACCACGAAATACACGAAAGTAGGAGGTGTGGCAGGGGATGCGCATGGCCTTGGTTTCAGTTGATCGGTTTTCGTGTGTTTGGTGTGTTTCGTGGTAGAACTCTGGGGTCTGATTAGAACTCGTCGTAGGCGATTTGGTGGGCGGGGACGCCGAGGTCGGTGAGGACTTTGACGCATGCTTTGATCATCATGGGCGGGCCGCAGAGATAGTATTCGACTGCCTTTGGGTTGGCGTGGGCGCGTAAGTATTTTTCCAGTACGACGTCGTGGATGAAGCCAGTGTGGCCGGTCCAGGCGTCTTCGGGAAGCGGAGAACTGAGGGCAAGGTGAAAGGCGAAGTTCGGGTGTGCGGCGGCGATGGTTTGGAAGTAGTCTTCATAGAAAATTTCCTGTTTGGAACGGGCTCCATACCAGAAGGAAACGCGGCGGGCGGTGTGCTCGGTCTCGAAGAGTTGCGAGAGGTGAGCGCGAAGCGGGGCCATGCCGGCGCCGCCGCCGATGTAGACCATCTCGCGTTGGGTGGGTTTGGGGTGGAAGTCGCCGAACGGGCCGATGGCGGTGACGGTGTCGCCGGATTTGAGGCTAAACACGTAGGCGGAGCCGACGCCGGGAGGGCAGGCCTGGCCGGGGGGCGGGGTGGCGATGCGGACGTTGAAGCGAAGGACGCGCTCGGAGGCTTGGTTGGAGGCGAGGGAGTAGTTGTTGCGGCGGACGGCCTCGGGGTTTTTGGCGACTAGGTCGAAGACGTGCTGGGTGCGCCAGACCGAGGCGTAAGGCTCGGGGATGTCGAAGTCGGCGAAACGGATTTCGGCGTAGGCGGGAATGTCGAGTTGGAGGTAGTCGCCGGGGGTGAAGGCAATTTTTTCAGAGGTGTCGATGGGCTCGAGCACGAGTTCTTTGATGAAGGTGGCGACGTTGCGGTTGGAGACGACGCGGAGGTGGTAGGTTTTTTCGGAGCGGGCGCCGGAGCCGCCCGAGTGGGCGACGTTGAGCCAGAGGCGGCCGGAGCGTTCCTCTAGGGGATAGGTGGCGAGACCGCGGCAGACGGGGGCTCGCGCGGGAGAGCCGTCGGCGAGGTTGAAGCGACCGTTGTGCTTGGGGCACTCGACGATTTTGCCCTTCACGAGTCCGTCGGCGAGGTGGGTGTTGCCGTGGGTGCAGATGCCGTCGGTCGCGTAGAGCTTGCGTTCGTCGTCGCGGTAGAGTGCGTAGGTTTTTTTGCCGTGATCGAAGCGGATGACGTCGGAAGGGCCGAGGTCGGCGGCGGCGCAGACTTCGATCCAGCCCTGGGCGTCGGGTAGCGGGGAGCGAGGGGCGGGTAGCGGGGAGTTAGAGGCGGCGCGGGACTTCGGCGCGGGGAGGACGCGTTTGACGTGGTAGGCGGGGTCTTTGACCTGGCGGAGGACGGAGGGGATGATCTCGCGCCAGGCGGAGAAGAGGCTCGGGTAGGGCGTCGGGCAGTCGTCCTTCACGGCGGCGTGGAGCTGGGGCAGGTTGTGGTAGGGCACCAGAGGGAACATATGGTGCTCCACGTGGTAGTTCATATTCCAATACAGATACCGGTGGATGAAATTCATATAGACCGTCCTGCAGTTGAGGCGGTGGTCGAGAACGTTTTCGGCGAGGCCGGTGTGCTGGGTGAGGCCGTAAACGACCATGAGCCAGGAGCCGAAGATGTTGGCGAGGCCGACGAATAGCAGCGGGAGAATGCTGCGGGTGACGATGGCGGTGGCGATGGCGGTGGCGTAGATGGCGACGGAGACTCGGGCTTTGAGGTAAATTTTGGAGAACTCGGTTTCGGGGATGTAGGTCTTCTCGTCGGCGGACATGCGGCCGGAGGCATGGCGGAAGATTTTTTTGAAGTAGCAGGGATAGACGTTGACGTTGAAGAAGCCGAGGAGGAGTGCTTTGAGGTCGGGCGGGCGGGGGACGGCGATCTCGGGGTCGCGGCCGACGATGATGGTGTCGGAGTGGTGGCGGGTGTGGGACCAGCGCCAGACGGTGGACTCGCGCATGACCATGAAGGAGGCGATCTCGTAGAGGACGTTGTTCATCCAATCGGTTTTGAAAGCGGTGCCGTGACCGGCCTCGTGCCAGCGGGAGTCGGAGGTCGAGGCGTAGAGGACAGCGTAGAACGCGTAGGGCAGGGCGGCCCACCAGCTGCCCCAGAGCGCGTAGGTGGCGTAGGCGGAGCCAAGGATGAGGACGAACCAGAGGAGCGTGTCGCGCAGGGCGGGGCCGTCGCGGCGCTCGAGGAGCTTGCGCATGGTTTCGCGGGGGATGGGGCATTGATACCACTCGGCCTCGGCGAGGCCGCGCTCGATGGCGCGGGTGGCGCTTTCGCCGGTGAGGGAGTAGTCGAGCTTGGTGGGAACGGGGAGGACGGCGTGGTCGGACATGATTCTAAAAGTTTAAGGGGTAAGATTAAGTTTAAGGGGCGGTGGTGAAGGCGTAGCGGGTGGTGTGGCGCTGGGGGTGGCCGGGGCGCAGGATGATGTCGCCGAGGGCGGGGGTGTTGGGTCCGTCGGGGTAGCCTTCGCATTCGAGACAGAGGCCGGTGTGCGGGTTGCTGAGTGCGGTGCCGACGTAGAGTTGCAGGCAGGACTCGGTGGTGCGGACGGTGATGACGCGGCCGCTGGCGGGATCGCTGAGGCGGGCGACTTCGCGCAAACCGGAAGCGGCGGGGAGGAAGTAGAGGTCGCCGTGGCGCTGGTGGAGGTGAGGGATGGCGTCGCCGAGTCGGCGGGGTTGGCGGAAATCGTTGGCGGGGGTGACGGGTTCGCGGAGGCCGAGAAGGGTCATGGTGGCGTCGGCGGGCGCGAAGGCGTCGGCGTTAATTTGCAGGGTGTGATCGGCGACGGAGCCGGCGTCGTGGCCGGACAGATTAAAGTAGCTGTGGTGGGTGAGGCTTAAGGGAGTGGCGCGATCAGTGGAGGCCTCGGAGTCGATGACGAGGGCGTTGTCGGCGGTGAGCGTGTAGGTGACGGAGACCGAGACGTTGCCCGGGTAGCCTTCTTCGTCGTCAGGGCTGAGGCGGGAGAGGAGGAGGGAATCGGCGCCGTCAGGACGAGTAACGGGCGTGGCGGACCAGACGTGTTTATCGAAACCGCGCACGCCGCCGTGAAGGTGGTTGCGGCCGTTGTTAATCGCAAGGGGGTAGGTGACGCCGTCTAGGGTGAAACGTCCGGCGGTGATGCGGCCGGCGACGCGGCCGGCGATGGCGCCGAAGTAGGGAAGGTTGGTGACGTAGGCGGCGATGTTGTCGAAACCTAGAACGACGTCGGCGAAGGCTCCGTGGCGGTCGGGCAAGCGGAGGGAGGTGACGATACCGCCGAGTGTGAGGATGGTTACGGTCGCGCCGGAGGGGTTGGTCAAGGTATAGGCATGGACCGATTCACCGGTGGGTAATGAACCGAAAAAGCGGGGTGAAGACATAAGCAGAGGCAATGAGAGTTATCATTTATACTAGGTCTTGGGCGGGGTGTCTTCTTGCTACGCGGCCTAAAGTTATCATTATTTGTCCGATATGTTGGAGGATTTGAAATTGGGTCCGCGTTATGATGGATTTCTTTTTTTGGCGGAATCGGCGCGGAATCCGCCTGTGCTGAAGCCGCATCATCATGTGGAGCTGGAGCTGAACGTGGTGGTGCGCGGGACGATAACCTATGTGGTCGGCGGGCGGCGGTTCACGTTTGGGAATCGGTCGCTATTGTGGATGTATCCTGCGCAGGAACACCAGTTGGTGAACCGCTCGGACGACGCGCAGAATTACGTCGCGGTGTTCAAGCCGGCCTTGATCGCGGAGGCGGCGCGCGGGGCGGGTTATGAAGGGCTGAAGCGTAAACAGACGGAAGTGGACGGGGTTTTGAACACGGTGCTGGAGCCGGCGACTTTTGATTTAATCCGGAAGACGATGGAGGTGACCGTGGTGGACGGACTGGATGGCGATGTACTCAACCGCGAGGCGGGCTTCGGGGTAGGGTCGGATTTTTCGTTTGAGCACGGTGATCCGGACGCGCTCAACGCGGCGCTGCGGCACCTATTGTTGCTCTGCTGGCGGTGTCAGCGCGGCGGGTTGGCGACGGACGGCGCGGTGGAGCTGCATCCGGCGGTGCGGCATGCGCTGGAGCTGCTGGGCGACGGCACGTGGGAGGATGATCTAGCGGGGCTCGCGAAACGCTGCCGGGTGAGCGAGGCGTATCTGAGCCGGGTGTTTGCGCGGCAAGTGGGTGTGCCGCTGAGCCGTTATCGTAACTCGACGCGGTTGGGGCGGTTTTTGGAGTTGCGGCGTGCGGCGGGGGGCACGCGGACGCTGACGGAGCTGGCGTATGAGGCGGGTTTTGGGAGCTACGCGCAGTTCTATAAAATCTACGTGCAGGAGTATGGACAAGGGCCGCGCGAGAGTGCGCGGGTTGCGTTGAACCTAAATCCGGCAATAGAAAGTACGGCCGGCGGGCGTTGCCAGTCGGTATAATGGTGTTGCGGCAGGCTGAACGGAAGCGCGATCAGCTTGGGGCGGTGGCCAAAGGCGGTTCAGGGCCGAGTACGGGGAAGTTTTCCTGTAAAATCCTCGCTACGATTTGCCCCCAGCGCTGGGCGGCACTCCATTGATTCGCACAACGGTGTTCAGTTTTTGGGGTGATTTGACGTAGGCAGATGCCCCGCGCGGGCAATACAGGGTGATCTTGGAGGCTGGAAAAATGGGTGTGGGATGCGGTTACGCCGAACGGCGCTGAAGGCTTATATTGAGTCGGGATGCCCGGCAAAAAAGATTTTATAAATGCTTGATATTGCTGTTTAGGGGGTCTTGGGGCCCCATAATGGCAACATCTTTATCATCACTAATCCCGAGTGAATCGTTCTTCGCTCCGTTGGCCGGCCTAGCGGAAAAATCCATCCATGCACGTAACTGTAACGAGATCTCCGATGCTCAATGGATTCAGATCGGCGTTACCCGTATAATCCTATAAGCCGCAGTTCGCATGAGTAGGTGGGAACGTAAGTTGCTTATAAGAGGGATCTATGAGCAACCTAACGGCAGTAATTGGCCTTCACCCGCAGGGTGAAAGGGAGGATCGGTTCCGGTTTGAGTGTGCGGGAGGCGCGGTGGCGGTGACGGACTCGACCGACCGATTCACGCCCTATGGTGGTGCGGCGGCATGGAGTCACTACCTTGAGCAGCTCGGAGTGGTCGCCGATTTGGCGCGACGATTCCCGCTTGAGCGCAGCAGCCCGAACGCGACGCCGGTGGGCGATGTGGTGCAGGCATTCATGTTCAATTGCCTCATGGGCGGTCGACGCTTCGCCCACGCCCGACGCGTGCAAGACGATCAAGCCTTGGCGGTGATCTTGGGTATGAAAAAGGGCCGCCTGTGCGGTGAAGATGCGCTTTATCGGATGATGGAAAAGGTGCCTCGTGAACAGGCCCGCACGTGGCTTGCGTGGAGTGAAGGTGATCTTTACGCAGCCCTGCCCACAGCGTTCGTCGGCGATTGGGATTCGACCGTGAACACCCGCTACGGAAAGCAAGAGGACGTCGCACGCGGCTATAATCCGCACAAACCGGGGCGGGGCAGTCATCATCCCTTGCTGTGTGTGGTCGCGGGCACACGCCTTGCCCTTTACATGGAGTGGCGGCCCGGAAACGAGGTCAGCGCGGGCCACTGGATCGAGGCGATGGAACGAGTCTGGTCGCATCCCGATGTGCCTGGCCGCCTGCAACTCAACCGGGGCGACATTGGCTTTGCGCAGGAAAAAATAATGGCCTGGCACGAGATGCCTGGGGTCGCCCGCCCGCGCTATCTGTTCAAGCTGAAGCTAACAGCCAACGTGCGCCGAGCCATCGCCAACGTGCCGTGGCCGGAGTGGGACGGACAGCCTAGCATTGGCATGGAGCAATACGCCGAGATCCGCGTAAAGCTCGACGGCTGGAGCTGTGAGCGGCGGGTCATCGTTACCCGCATACTCAAGCCCGCCAACCCAACGCCGCAGGATGTGTTCTGGGGCTTGGACCAAGAGGAATTTTGCGCCTATGTGACCAATCTGGATGTGCAGCAAGCCACGCCCCCACAGATCGTACTCACGTATCGCAAACGCGGCGACGCGGAGAACGTCTTTGATGAACTCAAAAACCAGTGGGGCTTCAGCGGCTTTTGCAGCGGCAAAGGCGTGGTCAGCGAAACGGCCGCCCGCCTGCTGCTTCTCACCTACAACCTGTGGAGCTTGTTTGTGCGGGTGCTCAAGGAAGAAGGCTGTCACCGCGAGGCGATCACCAGCCGTGACGACCTACTGGTCATGCCTGCTAAACTCGTTGAAAGCGGCCGACAGAAAACCCTCAAACTGAGTGTCGGCGAAAAATGGTGGGCTGCGATAAGTCTTTCCTATCAAAGGCTCGAACGTTGGCAATTGGCTCAATTGCGCCGCAGTTGAACCCACAGCAAACATTCGAGCGTTATCTCTGTTGGCTTAACCCTCTCAACCCCGACGACTGGCTCCCCAAACCCGCATCCTGAACTTCAACTGCGGGATCTAGGAGCCTGTCGGACTTGGAAAAATAAACGCATTAAATATTTGTATTATATTGACTACCAATTAAAAGCGTAACTAAGTAGTTCCATGGCAACCAAGTTCGTTATAATTGATCGGCGCACTCCGTTACTGCTGCCGCCCGACCTGCGGGATTGGGTGAAGCCGGATCACT